>NZ_JBLFFK010000020.1:0-127553 GCF_051400715.1 Neorhizobium descurainiae | reverse complement strand
GCCTTCCTTTATGCCGCATCCATCATGACCCTCGTCAGACGGATCGCACGCCGCTCATGAATTCTCGGACGGACTCTTACCTCCCGAGGAACTGTTCGCCGGTTGTAATAAAACGCTGGATCTATAACTTTCGTGCAGTTTTTTACTTCGATATCCAGGCGTTTCTGCACGAAAATTATAATTGTTTTGAATATAAAGCGAAAGTGTTCTGAAATTTTATCTGACGTTGCGAAGTCGGCGGCCTCAGAGGCAGGTCGATATGGGATTCCTTCTTCCCGGTTGCTGATGGTCATCTCATCGGCACTTCCGTTCGAGCGCATGCGAATTGCTCATCCTGTAGCGACTGCCGCCGCCGCCATAGGCCTGGCTGCGCGAAATGCCGATGTCCTTCAACTGGTCGTCGCTCAACTCCAGAAGCGCCAGACGATTGCGGCGCTCGCGGAGTTTTCCGGCGACCAGCGCAATCAGGCGTCCGATGATCGACCGTCCGGCAGGCGGCTCGGGGGAGCTCCCGTCGTCTGCCGCGGGCGGGTTGCCGGCGGCGGGCAGATCGAAGTCCAAATCGTATCGTTCCGATGTGCGGTCGAAGACCGCACGGTTCTCATTCTTCATGGTTTCATCTCCTGAAAGGGCGCCGGCCGATCACCGGCCGGCGTCAACGACGGACGTCCGGCGCCCGTCCCTTTGTTGCTCGACTATCTGTCGGATATGTCGGCGGCGCGGGTTGCGGCTTCCGCTTCCCGGAGCGCCTCGGCGCATTCCTCGCAGCAGACTTCGACGGTCCTTCCGCCGATTTTCACCGCAATCCGCGTTGCATCGAGCTCGCAGTCGCAGGCTGCACAGGTATTCTCTTTCATGGTGTCATCTCCCGATATTGACTGATTGCGAGAGAAGAAAAGCACGTCGGCGGGCTTGCCCGCTGTCAGAATCTTTAGCGACTTTATCTCTGGCGACTTTCGGCCTTGGGTTTCGAGCCGCTACCGAAGGCCGGCGAAACGCTGGAACTCCGCGGGGGTGCGGCCATAGGCCTGTCGGAAGGCGGAGGAGAAATGGCTGTGGCTCGAAAAGCCGAGTTCGAGGCCGAGCTGCGTCAGGTCGTCATAGCTGCCGAGCAGGTCGAGCGCCCGGGCGAGCCTCAGCCGAAGCTGATAGCGGTAGAGCGGCGTGCCCTCCACCTGCTGGAAGACCTGGGTGAGATAGACCGGCGAGACTCCCGCCTCCTTGGCGATTTCCGCCAGCGTCCAGCGGCGGGCGAGATCGGCGGAGAGCGCAAGCTTGGCGCGATCGACCAGTTTCTGACGCCCGGCGCTTGCCGTCGCAGCGCGCGCGGTGCGTTCGCCGACGGCACGGCGCACCAGCGTCATGGCGAGCGTCTCCGCCTCCAGCGTCTCGGCGGCGCCGCGCATCAGGCTGTGGCGCAGGAGCGCTACGAGCGCCTGGGCACGGGCGTCGATCCGGAGCCTTTGCCTGTTGAAGACGAAACGCGAGCTTTTCGGACTGCGATGCGCCTTCGGAACCAGTTCTTCCAGCATCGGCTCCGGCACGTCCATGCTGATGCAGGAATCGCCGCCTTCCACCGGATGGCTGATCTGATAACCCTCGTCGCAGTTGAAGAAGAGCACCTGGTTGGCTTCCGCCACCGTGTCGTCGCGTCCGACATGGCGCATGAAGACGCCGCGATAGGGAAAGACGAGGCTCGTCGCATGGGAGCATTCCTCATCGCTCCGATGCCGGCATTCGCCGTTGCACACGACGTCGCGGACCTTGACAAGGTCGGTATCGAGCAGCTTCTGGACGGCGAACTGGCTCATAAGGGGCCTCGGGGTCATTGCAGTGGTATATACTCTTCCACGGCCTCCCGAGCCACCCGATTCATGCCCTCAGCGCTTCGACAAGCTCTTCCATGTCCTGCGGCATCGGCGCCTCGAATTCCATCACCTCGCCGGTGCGTGGATGCTCGAAAACGAGCAGGTAGGCGTGCAGCGCCTGGCGTGGAAAACGGCTGACGACGGCTTTCGCCGGTTCGGGCAGAAGGTTCGCCTTGGTCCTGAAACCGGCCGAATAATCCGGATCGCCGACCAGCGGGTTGCCGATATGGGCCATGTGGACGCGGATCTGGTGGGTGCGGCCGGTCTCAAGCCGACACTCGACCAGCGAGGCGAGGGCGGTGGCGTCCGGCTTCTCGTGGAAGCGCTCGATCACCTCGTAATGGGTGACCGCCTCGCGGGCATCGTCGCTCTCCTCGCGCTTGACGGCGCGCTTGGTGCGGTCGGAGCCGGAGCGGCCGAGCGGCGCATCGATCGTGCCGCGCAGCCCGCCTGGGCGGCCCCAGACGACGGCCTGGTAGGCGCGCTCCAGCGGTCCCGACCGGCCGTGGTCGGCGAACTGCTCGGCGAGGTGCCGGTGGGCGATGTCGTTCTTGGCGGCGACCATCACGCCGCTCGTCTCCTTGTCGAGACGGTGGACGATGCCGGGTCGCCTGACGCCGCCGATGCCGGAAAGGCTTGCGCCGCAATGATGGATCAGCGCGTTGACCAGCGTGCCGGTCCAGTTGCCGGCGCCGGGATGCACGACGAGACCGGCGGGCTTGGCGATGACGATCAGGTCGTCGTCCTCGTAGAGCACGTCGAGCGGGATATCCTCGCCTTTGGGCTCCGGATCCTCCGGCTCGGGAAGCGCGATCTCGACGGTGTCGCCCGCCGCAATCTTCTTCTTCGGTTCGGTGACCGGCTTGCCGTTCAGCGCGACCGCGCCCTGTTCGATCAGCGCCTTGATGCGGCTGCGCGAGAATTCGCCTTCCAGCATGGAGGTCAGCCAGGCATCCAGCCGCCCGCCGGCCTCGTCGGAGGCGGTAAGCACTTTCCTCGGGCGCTCTATCTCGTTAAAGGGATCGTTCATTCAATCATTCCGATAAAAATCCGAAGCAAGGACGTCCCCATGCCCCAACCCGATATCGAGGAACAGGAAGAGCCGCTTGATCCGGCGATGGAGAGAATCCGCCGGAAGATGGTGCTCCTGCAGCTCGTTTCGGGCGGGATCTTGTTCGTCTGCTTTATGGCTGTCCTCGCCGCGGTTGTCTACAAGGTCGCGCAACGGCCCGATGCTCCGGCGGCGGTTGCCTCCACCGGCGGGTTCTCCGTGCCGGCCGGCCAGCCGCTCGCCGCGGCGGCCGAACTGCCGGCCGGGTTCTCGATCCAGTCCGTGTCGCTCTCCGGCAGCCAGATCCTGTTCTACGGATTGCTCGACGGCGACCGGAAGGTCTTCATCTTCGACCTCGCCGCCGGTCGTATCGTCGCCGACGTGACGGTCGGCGTCCCGCAGTAATGGACCCGGTCCGCATAGCTGACGCTGACGACCCGCGGATCGCCGAATTCCGGTCGATCCGCGAGCGCGACCTGACGGGGCGGGAAGGGCGCTTCATCGCCGAGGGCACGGTGGTGCTGCGAATGCTCGCCGCCGCCCATCGCGAGGCCAGGGGTTTCTCGGCCGAGAAGATATTGCTGCTCGAAAACCGGGTGGCCGGGCTCAAGGATATCCTCGCCGGATTTCCGGAGGATTTGCCGGTCTACGTGGCGTCGGCCGGGGTGCTGGATCAGGTCGCGGGTTTTCACCTTCACCGGGGCGTGCTGGCGCTTGGGAGGCGCAGACGGGAGAGAAGCGCTGCGGAGCTGATCGCCGGCCTGCCGGAAAGGGCGCTCGTGGTCGCCGCCTTCGGCATTTCCAACCACGACAATATCGGCTCGATCTTCCGCAATGCCGCCGCCTTCGGTGCGGATGCGGTGCTGCTCGATCAGGCATGCTGCGATCCGCTCTACCGCAAGGCGCTGCGCGTCTCGGTGGGCGCGGTCCTTTCCGTGCCCTTTGCGCGAAGCGGCACGCCGACCGATATCCTTGCCGCCCTGACGGTCAGCGGTTTTGCCGTGTGGGGGCTCTCGCCGGCGGGCGCCGTGGAGATCCGCGACGTTCCGGCCTCCAATCGCATGGCGCTGATCACCGGTACGGAGGGCGAGGGACTGCCGACGGAGATCCTTTCCCGCATCCGCACGGCGCGGATCGCGCAGGTGCCGGGCCTCGACAGTCTGAACGCGGCGACTGCCACGGGCATTGCGCTTTACGAGATCGCCATGGCGCAGGGAAGATTGTAGCGCCTATTCGGCAGCGTCCTTGGATGCGGCGAGCGCCTTCCTGGATTTCTCGGCCAGGCTTTCCCGTTTGCCGGAACCGGACTTTCCGGACAGGATCTTGTGGATCGGTGACGAGGAGCCTTCGGTAATCGCCGTCAGGGCAACCATGCCGGCGGCGATCGACGCGAGTTCCTGGCGGATCGCCTCGTCATTGCCGCCGTCGCCGTTCTGCAGGCGCTCCGACAGCGCGATCACGCGGTTATGGGCTTCTTCCGTCATCTCGTCCACCAGCGGGCTCACATCGGGGTCCGGGGGCGTCCGCGACTGCTTCGGCGGAGCGGGGGGCAGTTCACGCAAGGTGATATCCTCCGGAGCGGGTTTCTTTCGTGGCACGGCCGGCTTCGCGCCCGGCCGGCCGGGCGCTGCATCGCGAAGGGCGCGGCTTGCCTCCCGCGCCTCGGCATTCGCCGCCTTGAGCTTTTCCCTGAGCCGGCCGATCTCGGCCAGGCGGCGTTCCAGCGCGTTTTCCTTGTCGGCGCGGTCGGCGATTTCCCGGGAGAGCTTGTCCTCCAGCCGCTGGACCCGGTTCTCTTCCTGGGCGAGCCGCGTCTCGGCATCCTTGGCGCGGGTGGTCTGCAGACGCAGGTCGTTGCGCAACGTGTCGCGTTCGTCGCGCAGTGCCGTCATGCGGAATTTCAGGTTTTCCACTTCCGTGTCGCGGGTGGAAAGATCGATGCGGAAATTGTCCGCGTCGGCGGCCAGCCGAAGCTGGCGCTGCTGCAGGCTTTCGATCTCCAGATCCTTGGCGGCTGCCGCTTCCTCCAGGGCTTCGATCGCGGCCTTCAACTGCTGGACATGACTTTCCTCCTGGCGAAGGCGCGAGCGTGCGTCGGCGGCTTCGACATCCATATCGTCGATCTGGGCGCGCATCTCGGCGGCCTCGCCCTGCAGGCGCCTGGCTTCTTCGGTGAGGGCATCGTTCCTGATCTGCAGCGAGACCGTCTTCTCGCGCTCCTGCACCAGCTCCTGCTTGGTGCGGGCATTCTCGGCCGCATAGACGGCGCGCGCCATGTCACGCTGGGCCCGCACTTCCTGCGGGCTGATCGGCAGCGTCGCCTTGATGCGGTTTTCCGTGTAGCGCACGATGCGGCCATGGATCGCCGGCGCGACCAGCATCACCAGGAGCGCGGCGCTCAAGAAACCCAAGCCGAACAGAAGAGCAAATTGGATCACGACGGGGCCGTTTCGCTGGCTGAATGGACATGCGCAGGCTGTTTAAACACGGGCGCATGCAGCCCGCAAGCGTTCTTGCGGCGGATCAGCGGCCGATCGGCCGCTATGACGAAGCCATGGGAGGTCCTCCGGGCGGAGGAAGTATCGCCGCTCAGAAAGGGTTCCAGGTCGGGGAACGGGTGAGCTTCAGATAGCCGACATTGATGCCGAGCCTGGCGCCGATGCCGGTGCGGATCGGCACCAGGATAACGTTGTTGTTGCGCAGCACCGTCATGCCGACGCCGGCGACCACGAAAGCCGAACCGGAAACGCCGCCGAAGCGGGCGTAAAGGCTGTCGACGGCCGGCAGGTCGTAGACGAGCATCATCGCCCGGGTGCCCTGGCCGCCGTAATCGATGCCGAGCGAGGGACCTTGCCAGAAGACCGGATGCTGGCCGGCATTCTTGGTGTAGAGCTCGCCTTCGCCATAGGTGAGGCCGGCGATGAAGGCGCCGGAGCCTTCTTGGCCGAGGATGTAGCCGTTCGGCAGGCCGTATTTCTGGAAGGCGTTCTCCACAACCTTCGCAAGCCCGCCACTCGCGGACCCGAAGAAACCGTGGCCGGCATCGATGATCTCCTGCGCCGTATACTGGCTGGAACCCTGCTGGGCGGAGGCCGGACCGGTGCAGAGCAGTGCGGCTGCGATCACGGCAAACACCGTCGCGGCAAAGCGGGCGAGGGCGGAAGATGTGCGGATGCGCATAGTCAGATCCATCGATTGTGTCATTCAGGGGCCACGCCTTTCGCATCATGCTTAAGGCTCGGTCATTTTGGAGCTATCGTCTTAACAATCGGTTTACCAAATATGGTGTCATTATGGCTGCGAACATTGCTCCATCTCCGCGCAATCTTAAGGTGGCAGAACAGGGTGGGGCAATTCGCACAGCAGGAGACATGAATGCCGAAGAATCCGAATCTCACCCTTAGTGGGCCAGATCTTGCGGCGCTTCTGTGCAGCCGGGTCTGTCATGACGTGATCTCCCCCGTCGGTGCGATCAACAACGGTCTCGAGCTTCTCGACGAGGGGGCGGCAGACGGCGACGCGCTCGATCTCATCCGCACGTCGGCTCTCAATGCCTCGGTGCGACTCAAGTTCGCCCGGCTCGCCTTCGGAGCGTCCGGCTCGGTCGGTGCCTCGATCGACACGGGCGAGGCGGAGAAGGCCGCGAAGGATTTCGCCGTCGCCGAGAAGAAGACCGAGGTCAGCTGGAACGGTCCGAGGGCGATCATCGCCAAGAACCGCGTCAAGCTGCTGCTCAACCTTTTCCTCGTCGCCTATGGCGGCATCCCGCGCGGCGGTTCGGTCGATGTGGTGCTCGAAAACCCGGAATACGACGCGAAGTTCGTCATCACCATCAAGGGCCGGATGATGCGCGTGCCGCCGAAGTTCATCGAGATCGCCAGCGGTACGCTGGAAGAGCCGATCGATGCCCATTCCATCCAGCCCTATTACACGGTGCTGCTTGCGGAAGAATGCGGCATGGACCTGAAATACGTGGTCTCGGAGGACAAGATCGTCTTCATCGCCGAAACCGCGGTTGCCTGAGGCGATCGCGCCCGGATTGCAGCCTCGAGTAACCATTCGTTAGCGCTGTCCGCCTAATGATTGATGTTCGAAGCCCCGAGCGGGCGGCTGGCATCAGGGGGAAGACGATGCAGCGTTTGATGATTGCCGACAGTTCGGACGTGGTCCGCAAGGTCGGCAAGCGGATACTTTCCGAACTGGGCTTTCTTGTCGCAGAGGCCGGCAGCGCGCGCGAAGCGCTTGCGCGCTGCCAGGCGGAACTGCCGAATTTCCTGGTCGTCGATGCGGCGCTCGAAGGCGCGCTCGATCTGATCGCCGCCGTCCGCGCCATGCCGAACGGCAGGAACGTGCGCATCTTCTATTGCGTCATCGAGGCGGACCTGAAGAAGATGATGGCAGGCAAGCGCGCCGGCGCCGACGATTTCCTGCTGAAGCCGTTCGACCGGAAGATTCTCACCTCCGTCTTTTCCGGCCTCTCGCGGGCCGCGTGATTGCGGGTGCGGCCGGCGGCGCCAGGTTACTACGATTTCTCAAATGATCCCCGGCGGGAGACCAGTCTCAGCCAGGGAGCCAGATGGAAGGCAGTCATCAGCAAGTACATCGGCGCCATGCCGTTCAGCGAGAAGCCTTCCTCCATGGGGGAGCAGATCATGTCCGCGGGGCCGTTGACGGCGGTCAGCAGCGCCATCACCGCAAATGTCGGAGCGGCGGCAAGAGACAGCCGGTCGGCGGCACGGTGAGGGGCCTTGCGATCCGCCCCGCAGGCAGATTCGCTGCCCGCGGCTGTCGTCCTCCTGTTGCCGGGGTGAAGCAGCATGGCGACGTTACCCCCGTCCGTATTCGTCGTGGCGCCGCCACCAGATGCCGCTCTCGTTGCGGCCCTTCGGGGCACGGTCGAGCCACTGGTACATGCCCCATATGCCGTCCAGTCCGCGGGCATAGCTGGAATAGGTATGATAGACGGCATCGTCTTCGAGCACGAAGGCGCTGACGCCCGGCCTGTCGCGCGCATATGTGGCGATGTCGGTTCCGGTCGACGCCGCGATCTGGGCGATCGGGCTTTCGCCGCCGCTCTGCTGCCATTCCTGAACGGTCTGGCCTCTCGGAGGACCCGCCATCGGCGGCTCGCGGCGATAGTTGTATTCGATGCCGCCCTCGCGCTGCTGCTCCTCGCTGAACCAGACGCTGAAGTCGCTGTTGAAGTCGCTGCCGAACGAAGATGCCCAGGGAAAGGTCCACCCCATCCGCTGCTTGAATGCCTGGAGCTTTGGCAGCGGCGCACGCGATACCGCCGAAAAGGCGACATCGTGGTTCTCCAGATGCACGACGATGCCGTTGAACCCGTCCGCGATCGAGGAGCAGGAGGGGCATCCGGCCGTATAGTCGGGGCCGAACATGAAATGGTAGACGAGGAACTGCGAGCGCCCTTTGAAGAGGTCCGCCAGCGAGGCGCTTCCTTCGTCGGTTTCGAACCGGTATTCCTTGTCGATCTTGACCCAGGGCAGATCCTGACGCCGCAGCGCCAGCGCGTCGCTGCGGCGCGTCAGCTCCTTCTCGTCTTCGAGCAGTTCGAGGCGCGCCGCCAGCCATTCCTGGCGTGTTCCGGTTGCATGTGCCGTCATGGTTTTCTCCTTCGGCTGTCTGCGCCGTTCCATTTTTGGTGCGACGCGTTGCATGGTCGTGCATAGATTAGGACCGGTTATCGAGATGACGGGAGTTACAAGTGTGACGGGATTCCGATGGACTCGCTGATCACCGCCGCGGCACGGGCGCTTGCGGCAGGCGATCCGCTCGGTGCATTGAAGCGGGTCGCCCTGCGGGACGACGCGCCTGCGCTCGCGCTCCGCGGCATCGCGATGGCGCAGCTCGGCGACCTTGCCCGGGCAAAGGCGCTCCTCAAGAGTGCCGCGCGCGCCTTCAGTCCGAGAGAGGCCATGGCCCGCGCCCGGTGTATCGTCGCCGAGGCGGAAATCGCGCTAGTCTCCCGCGATCTCACCTGGCCTGCCAAGGCGCTCGATACGGCGCGGGCGGTGCTTGAAGCGCATGGCGATCGCATCAACGCTGCCCATGCGCGCACCATCGAGATACGGCGCCTGCTCCTGATCGGCCGCCTCGACGAGGCGGAGCGCATGCTTTCCGAGTTCGACGCCGTACCGCTTCCGCCTGCATTGAGGGCGGCGCACGAGCTGGCGGTTGCGGGTATCGCGATCCGGCGCCTCAGGACGAAGGCGGCACGCGATGCGCTCGCCCGGGCCGGGCAGGCCTCGCGCGAAGCGGGTATCCCGGCGCTGCTGGCCGAAGTCGAGAACGCTTCCCTCATCCTGAAGACGCCCGCGGCGCGCCTGATCGCGCGTGGCGAAATGCGTCCGCTGGTGCTCGATGAGGTCGAAGCGCTTCTGGCGTCGGGCGTGCTCGTCGTGGACGCGTGCCGTAACGTCGCGCGGAAAGGAGATAGGCTCGTCCCGCTCACGACGCGCCCGGTCCTGTTCGCGCTTCTCAGCGCGCTCGGTGAAGCCTGGCCCGGGGACGTGTCGAGGAGCACGCTGATCGCGCGCGCCTTCCGGGGCAAACATGCGGACGAATCGCATCGCGCCCGGTTGCGAGTCGAAATCGGCAGGCTTCGTGCGGAGATCAAGGCGCTGGCGGAGGTGAGGGCGACGAAGCGTGGCTTTGCGCTCGTGCCACGCCAGGCGGGCGAGGTGGTCGTTCTGGCTCCACCCGTCGAAGAACCGCATACGGCGGTGCTTGCCTTCCTTGCCGACGGCGAGGCGTGGTCGAGTTCTGCGCTCGCGCTTGCGCTCGGAGCGGGCCCCCGCACCGTACAGCGGGCGCTCGAACAGCTCGCGGCGGCAGGCAAGGTGCAGTCGTTCGGGCGCGGACCAGCGCGCCGTTGGATGAGCCCGCCCGTGCCGGGATTCCCGACAGTCTTGTTACTCCCAGGTCCGCTGCCGAACGATTAGGCTGAAAGCGTGAAAGACAGATGGGATGGAAACCATGAAAAGATATGCAGCCGAAATTCTCGATGAATACGGACCGTTTCCGGATACCGAACAGGTGGCCGGCGTCACGTTCGATGGCCGGAACGTCTGGTTCGCGGCCGGAAACAAGCTGAACGCCTTCGATCCGGCGAGCGGAAAGACAGTGCGCTCGATCGACGTCGCCGCCGACGCGGGAACGGCCTTCGACGGCCGGCACCTGTTTCAGATCGCCGAGGCCCGCATCCAGAAGATCGATCCGGAAACCGGCAAGGTGCTCGCGACGATCCCCGCGCCGGGCAACGGAGGTGATTCCGGGCTTGCCTGGGCGGAAGGCGCGCTCTGGGTGGGGCAGTACAGGGAGCGGAAGATCCACCAGATCGACCCCGAAACAGGCACGGTCCTGCGCACCATCGAATGCAGCCGCTTCGTGACCGGGGTCACCTGGGTCGATGGCGAGCTCTGGCACGGTACCTGGGAAGGCGACGAGAGCGACGTGAGGCGGATAGACCCCACGACGGGAAAGGTCCTGGAGACGCTGGAAATGCCTTCGGGCATGGGCGTATCGGGGCTGGAATCCGACGGTGGCGACCGGCTCTTCTGCGGCGGTGGAAACAGCGGGAAGGTGCGCGCCATCCGCCGGCCGAGGTAAGCCTCACGGTTCAAAGCAAAACGCCCGCCGGGCGGACCGGGCGGGCGTTTGAAAAGGGGAAGCGCGAAGGCTCAGGCGCTTTCGGCGTAATCGTTGCCGTCCGGCTCGCGCAGCACGTAGCCGCGGCCCCAGACGGTCTCGATATAGTTGGCGCCGCCGGCGGCGTTGGCGAGCTTCTTGCGCAGCTTGCAGATGAAGACGTCGATGATCTTCAGCTCCGGCTCGTCCATTCCGCCATAGAGGTGGTTGAGGAACATTTCCTTGGTGAGCGTGGTGCCCTTGCGGAGCGAGAGGAGCTCCAGCATCTGGTATTCCTTGCCCGTCAGGTGGACGCGCTGGCCCCCGACTTCGACGGTCTTGGCGTCGAGGTTCACGATCAGCTCGCCGGTGATGATGATCGACTGGGCATGACCCTTGGAACGGCGGACGATCGCATGGATGCGCGCGACCAGCTCATCCTTGTGGAACGGCTTGGTCATGTAGTCGTCGGCGCCGAAGCCCAGGCCGCGAACCTTGTCTTCGATGCCGGCCATGCCGGAGAGGATGAGGATCGGGGTCTTGACCTTCGAGAGCCTCAGCGTGCGGAGCACTTCGTAACCCGACATGTCGGGGAGGTTCAGGTCGAGAAGGATGATGTCGTAGTCGTAGAGTTTACCGAGGTCGACGCCTTCCTCACCGAGGTCGGTGGTATATACGTTGAAGCTTTCCGATTTCAGCATCAGCTCGATGCTCTGGGCAGTCGCGCTGTCATCTTCGATGAGTAGAACCCGCATATTTTTCCCCTTTACCGCCGCGTAAGGTACCTTTTGCCCCCTTACTCGCTACGGATCCAGACTGAGCCTGATTTGGAAGCTGCCACTAAATGGTTAACAAATTATGATTCAACCTGGCAAGGTAAATCAATTCGTTAAGCAAAATTATTAGCAACCTGATTTCCCTTGAGGATTGGCCATCACCAAGATTGAATCAGCGGATGAGGAAACTCCGCTAAGTGATTCATGCGACTCGTACATTGTCGCGGCCAATTTAGGCCTTGGCATTTACCGACCCTTAAACGATCGGGCTTATCATTAATGATGCCCGTAAACGAAAAGTTAACGCGTAGGTAAATTTATTAACGTCGCGGAAATTTTTTGATCCGGAGTGTTACAAACCGGATACACGGGTCTGGGTCTCGCTATCCACGGAGTATTGCGTATGAAGTCGCGTGACAGCCTGGTTCGCCTGAAAGGATTTCAGGTTAACGAAAAGCGCCGCCAGTTGCAGCAGTTGCAGATGATGATGGCCGAGTTCGAGCGGATGGCCAAGGAGTTGGAACATCAGATCACCCTCGAAGAGAGGAAGTCCGGCATCACGGACCCGAATCACTTCGCCTACCCCACCTTCGCCAAGGCGGCCCGCCAACGGGCGGACAATCTTCAGGTCTCGATTCGCGAGCTGAGGGCCCAGCAGGAAAGCGCCGAACTGGCACTCGAGGAGGCGGAAGGCGAGCTCGCCAAGGCTTCGGCTCTCGAAGAGCGCGACGGCGGAATGCGCGCCCGGGCTTAATACAGCCGGGCGAGCGACATAGCGGAATATCTCAATGCGGGGCGGCGCCACGGCGCCTGCGCCCCATTTCGGTTTTTCAATATTCTCTCCATCCCGCCCCGCGTCGCGGCCGGCTATCCGTTATCGCAGAATGTCCTGCCATTCGGGATGTCGCTCCACCTGGGATTTGAAGAACGGGCAGAGAGGGATCACCTTCCAGCCGCCCCTGCGGGCTTCCTCGACGGCATGCAGCGCCAGCGCCTGGCCGACCCCTTTGCCGCGCAGCGCTTCGGGCACGCCCGTGTGATCGATGATGACGAGCTGCGGGGAGGCCTGCGAATAGGTCATTTCCGCGTAATGGCCGTCGAGTTCCGCGACATAGCGTCCGCCCGATCGGGTCTCTTCATGCGTGATATTCATCTTCGCTCCGCTTCTATCCATCGCCGGATGATGTAATACGGGAGAGGTCGAAGGGAAATAGCCGGGTGACGTTCCGAAGGGTGACGCACCGTCAACGGGAGAAAGCGATGAGTTGGCTGCGGCCTGTTCTTCTCGTGCTCGCCGCGATCTGCCTGGGGCTCGGGCTTCTCCTGCCGATCATCCGTTTCGAGCGGCTTTATTTCTTCAGCGAGACGCCGTCGCTCGTCGAGATCGTTGCGGCGCTTTTCCGGCAGGGAGATGTGGCGCTTTCGCTGGTGGTTGGGCTGTTCTCAATCGTGTTCCCGATCGCCAAGCTTGCCGGGCTCGCCCTGCAGCTTTCCGGCCGGGCCGGCGAGGCGGGTGTTTTCCGCCGCGCGATGCCGCATCTTTCGAAGTGGTCGATGATGGACGTGATGCTGGTGGCGATCGTGATCGTCGCGGCGAAAAGCAGCGGCCTGGCGGCGGCGGTCTCCCAGCCGGGCCTCTGGTTCTACGCCGCATCGGCGGTGATTGCCGGCCTCCTGCCGTCGCTCACCCGGATCGGGGAGAAAGAGACTGAGGCGGACACAAACTGAAAGGTGCCGTTGTGTCTCCCGCAGCGGCACCTTTTTCCTTGTGCGGGAGCAGGCCCGCGAATTCGTGTTCGGTTCGATGCAATTCCGGAGGGAAACCGGTTCCGCTCTTCCTGGAACTGCTCCTAGTGGCGATATTGCTGGATGCGCGTCGTGCGCAGGCCCGCCAGGCCATGGTCGTTGATGGAGGATTGCCAGGAGAGGAATTCCTCGACGGTGAGCGTATAGCGCTCGCATGCTTCTTCCAAGCTCAACAGGCCACCGCGAACCGCGGCAACCACCTCTGCCTTCCGCCGGATCACCCAGCGGCGCGTATTGGCCGGCGGAAGATCGGCGATCGTCAAGGGGCTGCCATCGGGGCCGATGACATATTTCACTCGGGGACGTATCATTTCGGTCATTGGACTCTCTACACTACACAAGACCACGTCGGGCAGCCTAGCGCCCCAGTTTTAACATTTGACTAAACAGGCAGCGGCATTTGTTCAGAGATCGCTGATTAATCGCATTGCGTGTTCCAAGGCAGCGCGACGGGTCCCGTTTCCTTTTGAAGAGACATCGAAAAGCTGCGCGCTCTGAGCCGGAGCCGCAAAAATTTCAAGGAATTAGAAGCCTTTGCCGCCGCGGAGCTCGGCCAGCACCGTGCCGAACATGATGCGCAGATCCAGCTGGATCGAGAAATTGTCGATGTAATGGAGGTCGCAGGCGATGCGGGCGCGCGCCTTGCGCGGGCGGTCCGTCGGGCCGCGAAGGCCGCGCATCTGTGCCAAACCGGTCATGCCCGGCTTCACGGAATGGCGGCGGTGATAGTCCGGAACCAGATCCTCGTAGGGGATGCCGGCGGCCAGCATGCCGATCGCATGGCAGCGGGGACCGACCAGCGACATGTCGCCTTTGAGGACATTCAGAAGCTGCGGAAGTTCGTCGATATTGGTCTTGCGGATGGCGGCGCCGACGCGGGTGACGCGCGGGTCGTCCCGGACCGTTTGCGTGATGCCCGTCGCGTCGCCGAGATCCGTGCGCATGGAGCGGAACTTGTAGACCCGGATCTTGCGGCAATCCTTGCCCCAGCGGACCTGGGTGAAGAGCGCCGGGCCGGGGCTGTCGAGGCGGATCAACAGCGCAACCACGAGCATCAGCGGCAGGAGGACGAGGAGGGCGGTGAGGGATACGCCGATATCGATCGTCCGCTTGACGGCGAGCTGCACCTGGAGATTGCGCCTCTGACCGCGGCGGGAAGCCGGCCCCTGAGCTTCCGACCCGAGTAAACTCATATCCCCGCCGCCGATCGGTGCATAGGCGGTATCGTTATGCAGATCAGAAACGCTCAAACCGGTCACCCGCATTATACCCTGGAGCCCCCTGCCGACCAGTGATGCTCCCTAATATAACACCTTGTTACGCGAGTCATCAGGCAAGTTAAGATCTGGTTAACGATAAAGATAATCTTTCTTGCATTGCGGTATTAAAGCATTGTCAAAAATAATTCGGTTTTTCCTGCGCCGAGCTCCAGTTGTGCGGTCCCGGAATGGCCCAGGGTGACGAAATCGCCCGAAGACAGGAAAAAAATTCCAGTTGCGGACTGCATTTGTGCTCCCCCGGCAACACCGTTCATGAAAATGAGCGTCTGCGATCCGTTCAGCACCAGACTGGTCGTATGGCCGGACGAGGTCAGGACGGCGACGTTGAGACCGAGGAGGTAAAGGCCGGCGGCGGGCACGACGATCCGGCTGCCGCCGCCGGGCGCCGCCGCGCCGAGCGCGAAGCCGCCCTGATCGAGGCCGAGGGTGGTGAAGCCGCTCTGCTGGCCTGCGGTGGGCGAAAAGCTGGTGCCGGTCCTGTGGGCGCGCACCGCCGGCTGGCTCGGCCGGAAGACATGGCCGGCGGGAGAGATCGCAAGTCCCGTATTCCACGTGCTGCCGTTGCTGACCTTGACGGAGAAATCGTTGTTGCCGGCAAGGCCCATTTCCGCATGGCCCGTCCAGTTCGACTGGAAGAGCAGCGAAGCCGTGTCGGGGGCGGCGGCCTTGTTGATCTTGATCTGGTGGCCGTTGCCGGCATGGTTGAAGAGGCTTGCGGGGGAGGAGAGGGCGAGCCGGTTCGTTCCGTCCGGCGTGGCGTTGACGCCGAGTTCGCCGAGGCTGCCGCTTTCCGGCAGGGGAATATCCTGCCATCCCGTTCCGGAAAACACTTTCAGTTTCGAGATCGCGAGAAACCAAGCCCGCCAGCCGGTGCGGGGGTCGGCGAATGCCCAGTGGCCGTCCTGCCAGGAGGCGATGCGTCCCTGCCTGCCGGTCCAGGCACCGGTCGGAGCGGGGCCGACGAGGTAACAGGCGCCTTCGGCGGGCGAGGCGGGAGGGGCGGCCTGTTCCGCCGCGATCGTCAGATGCGCCAGGGCATCGAGCTTCAGCAGCGCCTCGTTGTGGGTCACGTGTTTCTGCGCCTGCGAGGGCAGGATGAAGGGCATTTTCAGGTTGGCGGTCGTCTCGGCCATGGTCCACTCCGTTCCTAAGTCGGCACCAGTCTAAGGCCGATGGAAGGGGCGGGGAGGCGGAGCGGGCCAAGCCCTTGAGAATCCTTATGCGGCATGGGTGAAACATGCCCGCTTCGGGCGATCGCGCTTCGAAAGCGGTAGCAGTAACGGGGGCTGCCGTATGCCGGCGATGCGAAAGCCGATGCTGCGGCAGACGGTTCTCGATCCATGCCAGACCGGCATCTGCTTTTAATGTTAACGGAAGGCCGTCGTTAAATTTCGCGAAGCGGCCGGTATGGCTAATTTTTCGACAGGAACTGCCGGTTTTTTGGAATTTATGATCTTTGTCGCGCCAAATTGTTGAGAAACGCCGCGTTTTGGTCCGCCTCTCGGCTTTTTGTCTTCACATTTCTTACGAAACCGTTATGGAATGCCCGAAACAACGCAAGAACCCGCAAGGGACGAATATACAAGAGATGCGACCGTCCCAGGATCGCATCCGGGGGAAAGTATATGGAGTACTTCATCCAGCAGCTCATCAATGGGCTGACTCTTGGATCCATCTATGGCCTCGTGGCAATCGGCTATACGATGGTTTACGGCATCATCGGCATGATCAACTTCGCCCATGGTGACATTTTCATGCTTGGCGGCTTTGCCGCCCTCATCATCTTCCTGATCCTCACCTCCTTCTTCGCCGGCATTCCGGTGGCGCTGCTGCTGCTCATCATGCTGATCGTCGGCATGCTGATGACGGGCTTGTGGAACTGGACGATCGAGCGCGTCGCCTACCGGCCGCTGCGCGGTTCGTTCCGGCTGGCACCGCTGATCACCGCGATCGGCATGTCGATCGTGCTGTCGAACTTCATCCAGGTGACACAGGGGCCGCGCAACAAGCCGATCCCGCAGCTCGTTTCCGACGTCTATCACTGGGGCGCGATCACCGTTTCGCTGAAGCAGGTCATCATCGTCATCCTTACGGCGGTGCTGCTCTTCGCCTTCTGGTACATCGTCAACAAGACGCCGCTCGGACGCGCCCAGAGGGCGACCGAACAGGACCGCAAGATGGCGGCGCTTCTCGGCGTCGACGTGGACCGGACGATCTCGATCACCTTCGTGATGGGCGCGGCGCTCGCCGCGGTCGCCGGCTGCATGTACCTGATGTACTACGGAGTCGCCTCGTTCAACGACGGCTTCATCCCGGGCGTGAAGGCCTTCACGGCGGCGGTTCTGGGCGGCATCGGCTCGCTGCCGGGCGCTGTCCTCGGCGGTCTCCTGATCGGCCTCATCGAATCGCTCTGGTCCGCTTACTTCACCATCGCCTACAAGGACGTCGCGACCTTCGCGATCCTTGCTTTCGTCCTCATCTTCAAGCCGACGGGCATTCTCGGGCGGCCGGAAGTGGAAAAGGTCTGACATGACGACCCCATCCGCAAACACCTCCGCCGGCCTGATGGCGAAGGCCGTCAGGGAAGGCATTTTCGCGGGCGTCATCGCCTTCGGCATGTTCCTTCTCTATGTCGGCATCGAGACCTATCAGAATATCGACAACCGGCTCGTCTGGCGCACCCGCTGGGGACTGCTCGCAATCTTCGTGATCGTCGCCGCGGTCGGCCGCTTCCTGACGGTCGGCTTCATCAAGCCGCATCTGGACCGCCGCAAGCTTGCCAAGGCCAAAAGCGGCATCCTGGAGATTTCCGAGGAAAAGGGCTTTCTGCGCACGCATTTCCTCAAGATCGCGCTGATCGCCCTGCTGCTCTACCCGCCGGTCTCGGTGATGCTGTTCGGACCGCAGGGTTCGCTGAAATATGTCGACAACTTCGGCATCCAGATCCTGATCTACGTGATGCTCGCCTGGGGCCTCAACATCGTCGTCGGCCTCGCCGGCCTGCTCGACCTCGGCTATGTCGCCTTCTACGCGGTCGGCGCCTATTCCTATGCTCTGCTGTCCTCGTATTTCGGCCTTTCGTTCTGGGCACTGCTGCCGCTTGCCGGCATTCTCGCCGCCCTGTGGGGCGTCATACTCGGCTTTCCGGTCCTTAGGCTGCGCGGCGACTATCTCGCCATCGTGACGCTCGCCTTCGGTGAGATCATCCGCCTCGTCCTCATCAACTGGACGGACGTGACCAGGGGCACGTTCGGCATTTCCGGCATCGCCAAGGCTTCGATCTTCGGCTTCTATTCCTTCGATGTCGGGGCGCCGAACAATTTCGCCAAGGCTTTCGGCCTGCCGATGTCGTCCGCCTATTACAAGATCTTCCTCTTCTACGTGATCCTGGCGCTCTGCCTCGTCACCGCCTACGTGACGATCCGGTTGCGCCGCATGCCGATCGGCCGCGCCTGGGAGGCGCTGCGCGAAGACGAGATCGCCTGCCGCTCGCTCGGCATCAACACGGTGACGACCAAGCTCACCGCCTTTGCGATCGGCGCGATGTTCGGCGGCTTCGCCGGCTCCTTCTTCGCCACCCGCCAGGGCTTCGTCTCGCCGGAAAGCTTCGTCTTCCTGGAATCGGCGGTGATCCTGGCGATCGTCGTTCTCGGCGGCATGGGTTCGCTCACCGGCATCGCCATCGCCGCGGTGGTCATGGTGGGCGGCACCGAGCTGCTCCGCGAAATGGAGTTCCTGAAGCTCGTCTTCGGCCCGGATTTCACGCCGGAGCTCTACCGCATGCTGCTCTTTGGCCTTGCGATGATCGTCGTCATGCTCTTCAAGCCGCGCGGTTTCGTCGGCAGCAGAGAGCCGACCGCCTTCCTGAAGGAGCGCAAGGCGGTCTCCGGCAGCTTTACCAAGGAGGGCCACGGCTGATGGCCTCCGGGATCGATACGATGACGAGCGATACCATCCTCAAGGTCGAGCACCTGTCGATGAAGTTCGGCGGCCTGATGGCCATCAACGACTTCTCCTTCGAGGCGCGGCGCGGCGAGATCACCGCGCTGATCGGACCGAACGGCGCCGGCAAGACGACCGTCTTCAACTGCATCACCGGCTTCTACAAGCCGACCATGGGCATGATCACGCTCAGGCAGCGGGACGGCAAGGAGCACCTTCTGGAGCGGCTGAGGGATTTCGAGATCACCAAGCTCGCCAAGGTCGCGCGTACCTTCCAGAATATCCGGCTGTTTTCGGGTCTTACCGTCCTGGAAAACCTCTTGGTGGCGCAGCACAACGTGCTGATGAAGGCTTCTGGCTACACGATCCTCGGCCTGATCGGCCTGCCGACCTATCGCAACGCCGCCAAGGCGGCGATCGAGAAGGCGCAGTATTGGCTCGAAAAGGCGGACCTCGTCGACCGCGCCGACGATCCGGCCGGCGATCTGCCCTATGGCGCGCAGCGGCGGCTCGAAATCGCTCGCGCCATGTGCACCGGCCCGGAACTGCTCTGCCTCGACGAGCCCGCCGCGGGCCTCAACCCGCGTGAATCGGCGGCGCTGAACACGCTGCTGCATTCGATCCGCGACGAAGGCGTCTCGATCCTGCTCATCGAGCACGACATGTCGGTGGTGATGGAGATTTCCGACCATGTCGTGGTGCTGGAATATGGCCAGAAGATTTCCGACGGCACGCCGGACCATGTGAAGAACGACCCGAAGGTGATCGCCGCCTATCTCGGCGTCGAGGATGACGAGGTGGAAGAGGTGATTGCGGAAGAACTCGAAGGAGGGGCGCACTGATGGCCGGCGACACCCTTCTGAAGGTCCAGGGCGTCGAGACCTATTACGGCAATATCCGTGCGCTCGCAGGCGTCGATGTCGAGGTCAACAGGGGCGAGATCGTCAGCCTGATCGGCGCCAACGGCGCCGGCAAGTCGACGCTGATGATGACCATCTGCGGCAGCCCGCAGGCCCGCGACGGGCAGGTGATCTTCGACGGCGAGGACATCACCCGGCTGCCGACGCACCTGATCGCCCGCCGCCGCATCGCCCAATCGCCGGAGGGCCGGCGCATCTTTCCGCGCATGACGGTTCTCGAAAACCTGCAGATGGGCGCGGGTCTCGACAACCTCAAGCATTTCAAGGAGGACGTCGAGAAGATCTTCGTGCTCTTCCCGCGCCTGAAGGAGCGCCAGAGCCAGCGCGGCGGCACGCTTTCCGGCGGCGAGCAGCAGATGCTGTCGATCGGGCGTGCACTGATGGCGCGGCCGAAGCTGCTCCTTCTCGACGAGCCGTCGCTCGGTCTGGCGCCGCTGATCGTCAAGGGCATTTTCGAGGCGATCAGGAAGCTCAACCAGGAGGAGGGGCTCACCGTCTTCCTCGTCGAGCAGAACGCGTTCGCGGCGCTGAAACTCTCCGACCGGGCCTATGTCATGGTCAACGGCAAGGTGACGATGAGCGGGTCCGGCAGGGAGCTTCTCGCCAATCCGGAAGTGCGCGCCGCCTATCTCGAAGGCGGAAGGCATTAAGGAGACTGGATATGCAGGGACTTTTCTTCGAAGACGATACCGGCGTCCGCTACGTCCTGCGCTTTCTCGTGGTGCTGATCGGCTTCTGGACCGCCTGGCGCACCGGCAAGGCGGTCGCGGAAGGCTGGAGCGGCATTCCGACGGTGGTCGTCTACACGCTTCTGCTAGGCATCGTGATGCGTTTTCTGCACTACGCGCTGTTCCAGGGGCCGTTCATCAGCGGCTTCTACTACGTCGTCGACGTCGTGCTTCTGCTGATCTTTTCGATCGCCGGATTCCGCCTGCGCAGGACGCGTCAGATGGTGCAGAATTACTATTGGCTCTACGAGCCGACCTCGGCTTTTTCCTGGAAGAAGAAAGATTGACAGGCAGGTGAAACTGTCCTCAGATTGCTTGAGGTCAATCCTCCAATGGAACCTAGAGTGGAACAATTTCCGGCACGGTCATGGTGGGTATCGCGCCGGCTTTTCAAAACCAAACCCGCTTCAAGAAACTGGGAGTAAATCAATGAAGAAGTCTCTTCTTTCCGCTGTTGCGCTGACGGCCATGGTCGCTTTCAGCGGCAGCGCATGGGCCGATATCCTCGTCGGCGTCGGCGGACCGCTCACCGGCCCGAACGCAGCCTTCGGCGCGCAGCTGCAGAAGGGCGCCGAGCAGGCCGCCGCTGACATCAACGCCGCCGGCGGCATCAACGGCGAAAAGATCAGGATCGTCCTCGGCGACGACGTATCCGACCCGAAGCAGGGGATTTCGGTCGCCAACAAATTCGTTGCCGACGGCGTCAAGTTCGTTGTCGGTCACTTCAACTCCGGCGTGTCCATTCCGGCATCGGAAGTCTATGCGGAAAACGGCATCCTGGAAGTGACCCCGGCGGCTACGAACCCGGTCTTCACCGAGCGCGGCCTCTGGAACACCTTCCGCACCTGCGGCCGTGACGACCAGCAGGGCGGCATTGCCGGCGCTTACCTGGCCGAAAAGTTCAAGGATGCCAAGATCGCGATCATCGACGACAAGACGCCTTATGGTCAGGGCCTTGCCGAAGAGACGAAGAAGGCGGCCAACGCAGCCGGCCTCAAGGAAGTCATCCGCGAAGGCGTCAATGTCGGCGACAAGGATTTCTCCGCGCTGATCTCCAAGATGAAGGAAGCCGGCGTTTCCGTCATTTACTGGGGTGGCCTCCACACCGAAGCCGGCCTGATCATCCGCCAGGTCAAGGACCAGGGCCTCAAGGCAGTCCTCGTCTCGGGCGACGGTATCGTCTCGAACGAACTTGCCTCCATCGCCGGCGACGCGGTCGAGGGAACGCTGAACACGTTCGGTCCCGATCCGACGCTGCGCCCGGAAAACAAGGACATCGTCGCGAAGTTCAGGGCTGCCGGCTTCAATCCGGAAGCTTATACGCTCTACTCCTACGCCGCTCTGCAGACGATCGCGGAAGCCGCGAAGGCCGCAGGCTCCACCGACCCGCAGGCGGTTGCCGAAGCCATGAAGAAAGGCTCCTTCCCGACCGTTCTCGGCCAAATCTCGTTCGACGAAAAGGGTGACCCGAAGCTCCCCGGCTACGTCATGTACGAGTGGAAGAAGGGCCCGGACGGCAAGTACAGCTACTTCCAGCAGGGCAGCTAAGCCTTCATTCCTACCGCGTTTCGGAAGCCCGGCATTGCCGGGCTTCCTTGCGTTCAGGGATGACGGAAGAAATGGCGTTCCGAATTCCTGCAGCATCGGCCTGAAGATCGGAACAGATCTTTGGAACGCACGGTTGCGTGGATTCAATAAGTTGGAGCGTTTCCGGGACCGGGCTGCCGGCGACCGGGAAGATATTGAGGCAGAAAATTCGCAAACCGTGCCGCCGGCAGGGGGCCGGCGGTCATGAGCGTGAAGTCGAAGTTTGATCTGCTGTCCGAGCCAAGCACATATTGCCGATGGACCCTTAATAGGTCGAACCTGATCCTCCTATACCGCTCCGGGGACACCATTTGCCTTACGCGTACGAAGGCGATCCGGGCCTGCGGCGCCTCCGGGTGCCCGGCCAGGCTGACGACACGGCTTTTATAGAAATTGATGCTGTCGGTCAGGCATTGGATCTCCAGCCAAAACACCTCAGGTGCGCGTGCGATCCTGCCGATGCAGGCCCGCAGGCCTGCGGCGGAGCGCAGCAGGGAGCATTGGAGAATGGCGCCGCCAAGCGTGACGAATGTCACCCGTTTTCCTTTGAAGATGTCCGGATCCTCGGCGAGCAGCATGCC
Source organism: Neorhizobium descurainiae (assembly GCF_051400715.1). NCBI lineage: Bacteria > Pseudomonadati > Pseudomonadota > Alphaproteobacteria > Hyphomicrobiales > Rhizobiaceae > Neorhizobium > Neorhizobium descurainiae. Next base: position 105,367 of record NZ_JBLFFK010000020.1, on the reverse strand, counting down.
GACCGTATGGGCTGCCATGGTCGAGCCCATGCTATGGGAACTGATGACATACTCGTCCGCTTCGTCCTTCAGTGCGCTCCCGATGTCGGCCATGCAGGTTTCGATCCATCGATTGACTTCGGGGCGATCGAGGCGTGCCATCGCGACGGCAAGCTCCCAGTCGGCAAACAGATGCAGCGTATGAAGCCTCCGGAAGACCGGTACGAAGACGAACCGGAAGACTGCCAGCGCAAGCGGCAGGCTCCACAGATAATTCCAGCTTTCGATCCGAAGCAGGGACGGCAGGCCGGCTGTAGCCAGGCTCGACAGGAGAGCAAGCATCAGCAGAAGAAACGGGGATACGAAAAACAGGCCGAACCGCCAGGCATGCCGAAAATATCCGGTAAGGCCGCCTTCCAGAACAACGCGGCACGCACTCGCGTAGCCGGAAAGGACGCGGCTCAGAACCGGCTTGCCGGTAAGGGCCGTCACCAGCGAAGAATGGTCGAAACAGTAGATGCGGCTTTCCGTAAGGTGACCGGCGTTCCGAGAGGAAACGTCAAAATAGGCCGCCGATCCCGCCTGATGAAGCTGACCGACATTGACCGCCAGGTCCCAGGTCTTCGCGCTCTCGGCTGCGGATCGCTGGTATCTGGCGTGATGCAAACCGGCATCGAGCGGTTCGAAACCTGGAAAGTGCAATACCACTCTCTTCCTTACGATATCGGTCGAGCGGTCTTGTCCAGCACGCACGGGACGTGTGTCTGGCAGAAGCGCAATGAAATTCATGATACTCTATACTTTCGTGCCGTTTTGGCTTCGCGTTCAAGGAATTAAGGGATATCGGCCGCCCATGAAATCCGGCCGCGAAGTTCTGGCACACCTCGAATTAACGTCACCCTAACCATGCAATGGGGCAAATATCCGTCCCGAACGGTTCCGCTGCATCGTTTCGTCGGGTAGGCCGACCCGTGTCGTTTGCGGGCCTTCGCGAAGGCTCGGGCCGTTCGTCGCTGCAATCGATTCAGCGGACCGGTTGGTTGCCTCGCTACGCGGACCGCTCCTCGCCATGCAGAACATGGGCGGCCTTGACGGCGGCGGAGGCGCGGTTCTCGACGCCGAGCTTCACATAGATTTGTTCGAGATGCTTGTTCACCGTGCGGGCGGAAAGTCCAAGGATATCGGCGATATCGCGGTTCGACTTGCCCTTGGCGATCCACAGCAGCACTTCCGATTCGCGCTGGGTGAGCGGAAAATGCTGGCGCAGCACCTCGTCGTCGGGGCGCCTGTTGGCGGCAGTCAGGCGGAAGAGATGTTCGTCGGCGCCGATCGCCCCGAGGAAGGTGAATTGCAGGCTCGCCTGGCCGTTCTGGTTCAGCGAGAAGGCGGCGTCGCGGGCAAAGCCCGGCCTGTTGCGTTCCGCCATCCAGGCGGCGATGCGGCGGGAGACGATGTCGAGCCCGTCGTCCCTGCCGGTCGCGGCATTGATGAGCCTGGTCGCCTGCGGCGTCGACCAGTGGATCGTTCCATTGGCTTTGACGGCCAGCAGATGCCGGCCGGCGGCGTCGAGCGCGACACGGGCGCTCTGGGCGGAGCGGGCGTTGGAGAGATGCACGCGGATGCGGGCGCGCAGCTCGTCGATATTGATCGGCTTCGTCAGATAATCGACGCCGCCGGAATCGAGGGCGTGGACGATGTGTTCGGTCTCGGTAAGCCCGGTCATGAAGATCACCGGCACCTGCGTCACCGCGGCATTGGTCTTGAGCTTCCGGCAGGTCTCGAACCCGTCCATGCCGGGCATGACCGCATCGAGCAGGATGAGATCGGGCGTGATGCGCTCGACGATGTTGAGTGCGGCCTGGCCGGAGGTGGCGATAAGCACGGAGAAGCCGGATTTCTCCAGCGCCTCGGTCAGGAACCCGAGCGTCTCGGGGCTGTCGTCCACCAAAAGGACGATGTCGCGCGGCAGGGCGATCTCAGCCATCACTCGTCCTCTCTTCTTCCATGCGGGTGAGGAATTTCATATAGCCGGCGAGATCAAAAGCCTGCACGTAGGCGCCGAGTTCCTCGGCGAAGGGCCGAAGCTCTTCCTGCCTGGCGAGATCGGCAAGCTTCGCCTCGATGCCGCGCACGTAGCCGATTTCGCCGAGCCGCAAAAGGTCCTGCACATGGTTCATCCCCGGACTTTTGATCGGCCTTTTCGGACCGACGGGAAGGGGAAGCGCCGTCTCGTTCTCGTAGATCCAGACGAGGCCGAGATGGGCGGCGAGCTTGTCGGCGAGGCGGCGGATGTCGACGGGCTTGGAGATCGTGTCGTTATGGCCCTCGTCGCCTGAATGGACCGCGCCGCCGTCGCCGATATTGGCCGACAGCATGACGATCGGCGCCGTCTGGCCGATCTCGCGAAGCCTGGCGACGAGCTGCCAGCCGCTCATGCCGGGCATGGAAATATCGACCAGGAAGAGGTCCGGCGCCACGCCCTCGATCAGCGTCAGGCAATCGGGGCCGCTGTTTGCGGTCAGCACGACGAAATCCATCGGCGCCAGCACTTCGCGCATCAGGTCGCGATGGTCCTCGTTGTCGTCCACCACGACGATCGTGCGGCGCGGGCCGGTATAGGAGACGATCTTCTTCTCCGCCGCCGGCGCGGTGTTCGGCCTCTCGACGGCCGAGAGCATCAGACGCACCTTGAAGATCGAGCCTTCGCCCCTGGTGCTGGCGACCGCAATCTCGCCGCCGAGCGTGTTGGTGAGAAGCTGGGTAATCGTGAGCCCGAGACCGAGGCCCGGCATCGGACGCACGCTGTCGGCCTCGCCGCGCTGGAAGGGTTCGTAGATGCGGGCGAGGTCCTTCTCGGCAATGCCGCGGCCGGTATCGGAGATGGTGAAGGTCGCGACCTGGCTGCGATAGGCGACTTCGAAGCGCACCTTGCCCTCGTCGGTGAACTTGATCGCATTGGAGAGGATGTTGACGAGGATCTGGCGCAGGCGCTTCTCGTCGGTTCGGACATATTGGGGCAGGGCGCGGGCGCGCTCGTGCTCGAATTCCAGGCCCTTCGCCTGTGCCTGCAGGGAGAACATCTCGACGATCTGGTCGAGGAAATCCTGGATGTTGATCTCGTTGGAATAGACCTGCAGGCGGCCCGCCTCGATCTTGGAAATGTCGAGCAGCCCGTCGATCAGGCCGGAAAGATGGTCGGCGGAACGCTTGATGACCTTGATCGCCGACTGGCGCGGCGCGGGGATCGTCTCGTCGCGTTCGAGGATCTGCGCGTAGCCGAGCACGGCGTTCAGCGGCGTGCGCAGTTCGTGGCTGAGGCCGACGACATAGCGGCTCTTGGCGCGGTTCGCGGCTTCGGCCGTCTCCTTCGCCTCCTGCAGGGCCGCATCGGTCTTCTTGTGGGCGGCGATTTCCTTGAGGAGCAGCGTGTTCTGACGGGAGGATTCCTCCTCCGCCACGACCCGGCTGTCATGGGCGAGCACGTAGAACCAGGAGACGATGCCGGCGATGATGGCGAAGACGAAGAAGACGATGAGCACAGTGCCGTAGATCACCTCGGCATTGGCGGGCGTGGCCTGCCCGACCTGATAGGCGATCATGGCGAGGATCGTGCCGATCACCGAGATCGACAGGACGGCTGTGATCGCATAACGGCCGAGGCGTGTGGTGAGCCGCGTGATCACGCTCTCCGGCAGGAAGGAGCGGGCGACGGTGCCGACCTGGGCGTTCAGCCGCGCATGCGGCTTGCACATGTCGTGGCAGCGGCTGTCGAGCGAGCAGCAGAGCGAGCAGATCGGCGCGGCATAGGCCGGGCACCACGCCATGTCTTCGTGTTCGAAGGGATGTTCGCAGATGGAGCAGGTGATCGAGCCGAGGCTCTTCCAGCTCTGACGCGGCTTGCGGGCAAGATAGAACTTGCCGCGCGTGGCGAGCGCGATGGCCGGCGAGATCAGGAAGGCGATCAGCGTCACGTAAGTGGCGAGCGAGGCCATCAGGTCCCCGAACAGGCCGAAATGGGCGGCGAGCGCCACGCCGGCCGAACCCAGCATCGAGCCGAGACCGACCGGGTTGACGTCGTAAAGGTGGGCGCGCTTGAACTCGATGCCCTCGGGCGACAGTCCGAGCTTCTTGTTGATGAAGAGGTCGGCTGAAATCGTGCAGAGCCAGGCCATGGCGATGATCGAGAAGATGCCGAGCGTCGCCTCCAGCAGCCGGTAGATGCCGAGCTCCATCAGGAGCAGCGCGATCACCACGTTGAAGACCAGCCAGACGACGCGGCCCGGATGGCTATGGGTCAATCGCGAGAAGAAATTCGACCAGGCGAGCGACCCCGCATAGGCGTTCATCACGTTGATCTTGAGCTGCGAAACCACCACGAAAGCGGCCATCAGGAGCAGTGCGGCGGTCTCGTTCGGGATCATGTAGCCGAAGGCGGCGAGATACATATGCGCCGGGTCGGCCGCCTCCCGCACCGGCACGCCGGTCGAGAGCGTCAGGACCGCGAGGAACGAACCGGCGAGCAGTTTCGGGACGCCCACCACGACCCAGCCGGAGCCGGCGAGGAAGACCGCCAGGCGGTGGCGCCACTTGCGCAAACCTTCGGGCGGCAGGAAGCGCAGGAAATCCACCTGCTCGCCGATCTGCGGCATCAGCGCCAGGATGACGGCCGAGGCCGCGCCGAACTCGACGAGATCGAAGGGAGCCGCGCCGCCCACTTCCGCATTCGAATGGTTGACGCCGGCAAAGGCGCGCCAGAGATCGAATTTCTCCCAGTCCAGAAAGGCGATGAAGACGAAGGGCAGGATGTTCAGCACGATCCAGAAGGGCTGGGTGAGGAGCTGGAAGCGCGAGATGAGCTGCACGCCGTAGATGACGAGCGGGATCACCACTGCGGCGCTGATAATGTAGCCGATCCAGGGCGGGATGCCGAAGGCAAGCTCCAGCGCGCCGGTCATGATCGAGGCTTCGATCGCAAACAGCATGAAAGTGAAGCTCGCATAGATCAGCGAGGTGATCGTCGAACCGATATAGCCGAAGCTCGCGCCGCGGGTCAGGAGATCGATGTCGACGCCGTGGCGGATCGCATAACGGCTGATCGGCAGGCCGATGACCAGCATGGCGACGGCAGCGGCGCAGATCGCGAAAAAGGCATTGGTCGTGCCGTAGGAGAGGGTGATCGTGCCGCCGATCGCCTCCAGCGCCAGGAAGGAGATCGCGCCGATCGCCGTCTGGGAAATGCGGCTCGAGGAAAAACGCCGGGCGCTCTTGGCCGTGAAGCGCAGCGCATAGTCCTCCAGCGTCTGGTTGGCGACCCAACGATTGTATTCACGCCGGACAGGAATGATGCGTTGCCGCGCTGCCATGCCTAATTTCTAGCACCTTGCAAGGAAAGACTGTCGATTAGGCACTTTCAACTGCGGCGCGCGGTTTTGCAAGCGCGTGATGATGCGGTGCGAAAAATCCTTATCGCATCTTTCGGTAAGTTGGACCGCCCGCGGCGGGACGAGGACGATCGACGTCCATGTCCGACGTCTTGCCCGACTTCTGCTCCCGGAGTGCCTGTCACATAATTGTCATGCCGGAATTGAAGCAATATGGTCACGGCGTTCCACAATGCTGTTCCAGAGACTTGCAAGTCGCCTGCGACCTCCCATGTCAAGGGACGCAAATCAGGAGCAAACCTTCCTGTCTAAATCAACTTTCATTCTTAGGCGTGACTACCGTGAAACCGTCATCTCCCAGCGTCCCTGAACCCGAACAGAACTTCGGTACCACCGGCATTGCCCCGATGGATCGCCCGAGCGCAGTCACCCGCTTTTTCATGGGCATCGTCGCCTGGGCGGAGCGGCTGAATTTCAAATATGCCAAGCTCGGCAACCCGCCGGTCTACGACATCGCAACCTTCCCCTGGGCGACGGAGGTCGAGAAGGCAGCGCCCGCCATCCGCGCCGAGCTCGACCGCATTCTCCTTCGCAAGGACGAGCTGCCGACCTTCCAGGACATCTCCACCGACGTGAAGACGATCTCGACCGACAAGGGCTGGAAGACGTTCTTCCTGCTCGGCTTCGGGGTGAGGTCGGAGCAGAACATCCAGGCATGCCCCGAGACCTGGAAGGCGATGCAGAAGATCCCCGGCCTCACGACCGTGATGTTCTCGATCTTCGAGCCGGGAAAACACCTGCCGGCTCATCGCGGCCCCTATAACGGCGTGCTGCGCCTGCATCTCGGCCTCATCGTGCCGGAGCCGCGCGACAGGCTGGCGATCCGGGTCAAGGACCAGATCTGCCATTGGGAAGAGGGCAAGGTGCTGATCTTCGACGACGCCTACGAGCACGAGGCCTGGAACCATACCGACAAGACCCGCGTGGTGCTGTTCGTCGATTTCGTCAAGCCGCTGAAATTCCCGGCCCGGCTGGTGAACTGGATGCTGATGAACCTGGCGATCTTCACGCCCTTCATCAAGGAGGGCCTGGACAACCACAAGGAATGGGAGAAGAAGTTCTACGCCCAGGCCGAAGCCTGGCGCAATCGTCCCGGCGCGAGCGGCTGATCCGTTCGCGCGGCGGGCTCAGAGATGGCGGACGCTGAGCCTGCCGCCCCATTTGCCGTTCAGGTAGTCGCAGACGAGCCGGCGATGGCAGCGGTGCGGCTTGTCTTCCGAGCAGAGCAGGCAGGAGCCGTCGAAGGCCTCGGGCTTCAAGTGCTTTTCAATCCGGCGTTCCGCCATCAACCCCATGAAATCGTTCTGGAAGACGTTCCAGTCGCCCTTCTCCTTCTTGAAGGCGGTCATGATCTCCTCGGTCGGCGCAAGCAGCGGCTCGTGCACATAGCCGGCGCCGCAGATTGTCTTCAGGAAGAAGGCGAGGTCGTCGGACTTGGCGAAGCCGGCAAGCTGCGAGGTGCTGTGCAGCCGCACGTCCATTATGCGCTTCACGCCCGCCGCCTTGATGCGGCCGAAGAAATCCTCGGCCGTCGTCTTGGTGAAGCCGATCGTCGTGACATCCATCTGCATCTGCCGATCCCCTCCGTGTCCGCCCATCTTTGCGGAAAGGCGGACATTCCGCCAGTCCAATCTCGGCCTTGCCCGAGACCCCTCAAATCTCGCGCCGTCTCAAGAGATAATCCAGCCCTCCGACGCGGAACCATTGGTAGCCGTAGGCATCCAGAAGCAGCCGATGCCGGCCGCTCGCGTCAGCCTCGCTGCTGGCGCCGTCGGCGATGTCGATCAAGAGATTGCCGTGTTCTCCGACACCGGCCACGAAACTTGTTTCCACCGGCCGCGAATGCAGATTGTGGACCACCAGCACCGAATTGTTGCGCCAGTCATAGCGCAGCGCCAGCACGCCGTCGTCACCGGTATTGAGGGACACGCAATCGCCCCAGCCGATCTCGGGCACTTCCTTGCGCATCCGGATCAGGCGCTCCATCCAGTTCAGCAAGGAATCCGGATCGCGCCGCTGCTGGGCGACGTTCAGATGTTCGAAGCCGAAGGGGCCGCCGCTGATGACCGGCAGGACAGGCCTCTTGCTCCCGGTGAAGCCGCCATGCGGTTCCGCCGACCATTGCATCGGCGTGCGGGCGCAGTTGCGTTCCGGAAGCGAGAGGTCGTCGCCCATGCCGATTTCGTCGCCATAGCGGAGCACCGGGGTGCCGGGAAGCGAGAACATCAGGCTGTAGGCGAGCTCCAGCCGGCGCCGGTCGCCCTCCAGCATCGGCGCCAGCCGCCGCCGGATGCCGCGGTCGTAAAGCTGCATGTCCTTGTCCGGCCCGAATTCCTCGAAAACCTTCCGGCGCTGTTTCTCCCCCAGCCGGCCGAGATCGAGCTCGTCGTGATTGCGCAGGAAAATCCCCCATTGGGCGGTGGGCGGCCGTTCTCGCGTCGCCTCCAACGCTTTGACGAGCGGGCGCGCGTCCGAGCTTGCGAGCGCATAGAACAGCGCCTGGTTGACGTGGAAATTGAACATCATCTGCAGACGGTCGCCGTCCTCGCCGAAATATTTGAGGTTCTCCTTCGGCACCACGTTGGCTTCCGCGAGGATGATCGAATCTCCGAGCCGCCATTGCAGGAATTCCCGGAAGAAGCGGAGCATGTCGTATTGCTCACGCGGCTTCTTCACATCCGGCCCCTTCTCGGCAATCACGAAGGGCACCGCGTCCATGCGAAAGCCGGAGACGCCGAGCTGAATCCAGAAGCCCATGATCTTGAGAATTTCCGCCTGCACATGCGGGTTCGCCGTGTTGAGATCCGGCTGGAATTCGTAGAAGCGGTGGAAGTAATACTGCCCGGCCTTCTCGTCATAGGTCCAGGTGGTTTCCTGTATGCCCGGGAAGACCATGCCTTCATCGGCATTGGCAGGCTTATTGTCCGACCAGATATACCAGTCGCGATAGTGAGAATTCGGGTCACTGCGGGCTTCCTGGAACCAAGGATGCTTGTCGGACGTGTGGTTGACGACAAGGTCGATCAGCACACGTATGCCGCGCTGTTTGGCGCTGTGAGTGAATTCCACGAAGTCGCCGAGCGTGCCATAGCGTGGATCGACATTGTAATAGTCCGAGACGTCGTAACCGTCGTCACGTTGCGGCGAGGCCTGAAACGGCATAAGCCAGATGGCGTTGACGCCGAGACCGGCAAGATAGTCGAGCCGGCGCTGCAATCCCTGAAAGTCGCCGACCCCATCGCCGTTGGCGTCCATGAAGGTCTCGACGGACAGGCAATAGATGACGGCGTTCTTGTACCAGAGATCGTTGATCACGGTGCGGGCTCCTCCGGCAGTTTGCAGGTCCGGGGAGGCAATAGCTCAGCGGCAAAAATGTTCCGGAACGAGGTCGCAAATGCGGCCGAGGGACTCATCCGTCCGGGCTTCGGCGCCGCTATTCGATCAGAAGCAGGCCCCGCTTCTTGTCCCCGTCGAGGGTATCCATCGCTGAAAACAGTCGTTCCCGCTCGACCAGCCAAGGTTTGTAGTTCTCGTTTACATCGAGAACGAACACCATGTCCTCCTCTTCCAGATACCCTCCGATGGGGGAATGGTGGCCGCTGCCGGCGCCGAAGATTTCCTCGCGTGTGAAGTTGATGATGTAGCGGCGCCCTGGATCGTTGGCGCGCTTCATGTGCTCCTGGAATTCCTCGGCGGTCAAATCCCGGAGAACCGAGACCTTGCGTTCGGTTTTCGCTTGTGCGAGTTCGGCAAGTTCGTCCAGCGTCAGCCCGATTATACAAAATCCCGTCCAGCACATTCCCGTCCCGTCCAGAACCTCGGATTCGGTCGTCTCTTCTTCGCCGACAGAGCGAAATGTATTGGCTATACTCGCCGGGCCACACCGGGAGCCATTCGATTGCCACGTGACGTCCCTGGCGAAAGTCGCGGCGACAGGCAGCGCCCAGGCCCTTTCCACCAGGTCGGGAGTGCGGACGACGGAGGATTGGATCGCTTCCGGCGGGACCTTGGTCTGGCCGACGATGACAAGTGCAGCGGCAGCCAGCAGGCCAGCGGCAGCGATCATGCCGAAAAATCGAGCGCGCTTCATCTTCAGGCCCTCGAATGACGAATGATCCAGAGGATGCCCCAAAGGGGCCGCGCCTTCAATCCGGCGGGCGATCAGCGGCAACTTTCCCGTCAGAGGGCGAATTGTTCGGATCGGTCGCTACGGACCGGATGCCAGATCGAGATATCGCGCGGGCTTGCAAGCAACTCCGGCAGCGCGGCATGCCATGCCTCCCGGTAGGGGCGCTTCACCTGCACCTCCAGCACGTCCTCGTGATCCTCCCAGGTTTCGTAGAGCATCATGCGGTTCTCGTTCTCGGGATCGGCATGCAGCACCGCCTCGTGGAACATCGGTTCATGGCGCATGGCGTCCAGCAGGCCTGTCAGCAGCGTCATGAAACGCTCACGCTGGTCGGGACGGATGTCGAACCGGATGACATAAGTGACGGCCATGGTTTTCTCCTCTCGGTTGTTTCCACCGGTATAACCTTGCCGGAGCGCCGGGTCGATTACCCCGGAGGTAAATGAGCCCGCAGCGCCGTGCCGGTCTTCCTGCCCCTTTCGCCCCCTGCGGTACGTCATTTTACGTATACGGTTTTGCGATGCAGCAACCGATAGTCGGTCAAGCAACGGTCAAGGTCTTCGTTGCGGACGAACGAGAAGAGGGGTTCGAACCAATGACATTCAAGGCAAAGCTTGGCGGGGCGCTCATCGCCGCCATATTGTCGACGACGGCGTTTCACGGCGCCTTCGCTCAGGAGGACACGATCAAGATCGGCGTTCTCCACTCGCTTTCGGGCACCATGGCGATTTCCGAGACGACGCTCAAGGATGTCATGCTGATGCTCGTCGAGGAGCAGAACAAGAAGGGCGGCGTGCTCGGCAAGAAGCTCGAAGCGGTCGTCGTCGATCCGGCTTCCGACTGGCCGCTGTTCGCCGAAAAGGCCCGCCAGCTCATCAGCCAGGACAAGGTTGCCGCCGTCTTCGGCTGCTGGACGTCGTCCTCCCGCAAGTCCGTCCTGCCGGTCTTCGAAGAGCTGAACTCGATCCTCTTCTACCCGGTCCAGTACGAGGGTGAGGAATCCTCGCGCAACATCTTCTACACGGGCGCCGCGCCGAACCAGCAGGCGATCCCCGCCGTCGATTACCTGATGAATACCGAAGGCGTCGAGCGCTGGGTTCTCGCCGGCACCGACTACGTCTATCCGCAGACGACCAACAAGATCCTGAAGGCCTATCTGGAATCGAAGGGCGTCAAGCCGGAAGACATCATGATCAACTACACGCCGTTCGGTCATTCCGACTGGCAGACGATCGTCTCCGACATCAAGAAGTTCGGCTCGGCCGGCAAGAAGACCGCCGTCGTCTCCACCATCAACGGCGATGCCAACGTTCCCTTCTACAAGGAACTCGCCAACCAGGGCATCAAGGCGGAAGACATTCCGGTCGTCGCCTTCTCGGTCGGCGAAGAAGAGCTCGCCGGCCTCGACACCGGTCCGCTTGTCGGGCATCTCGCCGCCTGGAACTACTTCCAGTCGGTCGACGCGGAGGTCAATGCCGAGTTCATCAAGGAATGGCACGCGTTCACCAAGAACGACAAACGCGTCACCAACGACCCGATGGAGGCCGCCTATATCGGCTTCAACGCCTGGGTGAAGGCTGTCGAAGCGGCCGGCACCACGGACACGGACGCGGTGCTCGATTCGATCATCGGTGTTTCCGTTCCGAACCTTTCGGGCGGCACCTCCACCGTCATGCCGAACCATCACATCACCAAGCCGGTGCTGATCGGTGAAATCCAGGCCGACGGCCAGTTCGAGATCGTCCAGCAGACGCCGGCCGTCGTCGGCGACGAATGGTCCGATTACCTGCCGGATAGCAAGGACCTGATCTCCGATTGGCGCAAGCCGATGTCCTGCGGCAACTTCAACGTCGCCACCGGGAAGTGCGGCGGCAAGGGCAGCTGATCCGGCTGGTGCGGAGCTCGATGCTTGCTCCACCTTCTCCCCGCCGGGGAGAAGGTGGTCCGAAGGACCGGATGAGGGGAGGCGAAGCCTTATGTGCACCCCCTCATCGCCTCGCATCAGCTCGGCACTTCTCCCCGCAGGGGAGAAGAGGAGTAAGGCGAACCGCTCGCCTTCCAAGAGGACATTGACATGTTCATTCGTCTTGTTTGTTTGATTTTTCTTGTTTTTTCCCTCGCCGCGCCCTCCCTGGCGCAGAGCGATCCCAAGACCTTGATCGACGGGCTCGCCAAAGCCGATTTCAACGAGGCGGAGAAGCTCATCGGCCGGATCGCCGCGACCGGCGATCCGCGCGTCGTTCCCGCCCTCCAGGCATTCGTCGACGGCGATCTCCATTTCCGCAAATCCGACGGCTTGGTCTTCATCGCCAAGACCGCCGGTTCCAATTTCGAACTGATCGACCCGCTGACAGGGGCTTCCGCCGGTGAGGCGCCGAAGGGTGCGGTCACCAAAATCCGGGTGAACAACAATCTTCGCCGCGTCATCCGCTCCGCCATGGGCGGTCTGACGCTCCTGAGCCCCGACCGTGCCGTCCGGCTGCAGGCCGCCGATGCCGTGCTGCGCTCGCCGAGCCCGGAAAACCTCGAGCTCGTCGAGGCGGCGCTTGCCAAGGAGACCGACGCGCACGTCAGGGCCCGCATGGAAGAGGCACGTGCCGTCTCGCTGCTCTCCTCGGACCGTTCGGTCGATGAGAAGCGCGCGGCCATCGAAACCATCGGCAATCTCGGCGGCCGCGACGCGATCGGCATCCTGCGCTCCGTCTCCGGTTCGATCGACGAAAGCCTCAAGCCCGATCTCGACCGCGCCATCTCTTCGATCGAAAGCGAACTCCAGCTCTGGGACATGGTCCAGAACGTCTGGTATGGCCTGTCGCTCGGCTCCGTGCTGCTGCTCGCGGCGATCGGGCTCGCCATCACATTCGGCGTCATGGGCATCATCAACATGGCGCATGGCGAGATGGTCATGCTCGGCGCCTATTCCACGTTCGTCGTGCAGGAGGCGATCCGTTCCAATGCGCCGGGCCTGTTCGACTGGTCGCTGGCGATCGCGCTGCCCGTCGCATTCCTCGTCACCGGCGCGGTCGGCTTCGTCATCGAGCGCGGCGTCATCCGCTTTCTCTACGGCAGGCCGCTCGAAACCCTGCTCGCCACCTGGGGCGTCTCGCTCATCCTGCAGCAGGCGATCCGCTCGATCTTCGGTCCCACCAACCAGGAAGTCGGCAACCCGTCCTGGATGTCCGGTTCGTTCGCGCTCGGCGGCCTGACGATCACCTGGAACCGCATGTGGATCGTGCTGTTCTCGCTGTCGATCTTCGTGGCGCTTCTCGTCGTGATGAAGAAGTCGGCCTACGGGCTCAACATGCGCGCCGTCACCCAGAACCGCCGAATGGCCTCTTCCATGGGCATCAAGACGCCGTGGGTGGATGCTCTTACCTTCGCGCTCGGCTCTGGGATCGCGGGCATTGCCGGCGTGGCGCTTTCGCAAATCGACAACGTCTCGCCGAACCTCGGCCAGAGCTATATCATCGACAGCTTCATGGTCGTGGTCTTCGGCGGCGTGGGCAACCTCTGGGGCACGCTGGTCGGCGCGCTTTCGCTCGGGGTGCTCAACAAGTTCCTCGAACCCTCCGTCGGCGCCGTGCTCGGCAAGATCCTCGTGCTGGTGCTGATCATCCTCTTCATCCAGAAACGTCCGCGCGGCCTTTTCGCGCTCAAGGGAAGGGCGGTGGAAGCATGATCACGGGCTTCATCCTCCGCGCGCTCGAAGGCAAGATCGTCGTCGCCGTCGCGATCCTCATCGGAGTGGCGATCCTCGTGCCGGCGCTCAACCTGCTGACCCCGCCGGACAGCGCGTTGCATATCCCGACCTATCTCATGGCGCTGATGGGCAAGTATCTCTGCTACGCCCTGCTGGCGCTGGCGCTCGATCTCGTCTGGGGCTATTGCGGCATCCTTTCGCTCGGCCACGGCGCCTTCTTCGCGCTCGGCGGTTATGCAATGGGCATGTATCTGATGCGCCAGATCGGTTCGCGCGGCGTCTACGGCAACCCGGTCCTGGCGGACTTCATGGTCTTCCTGAACTGGAAGGAACTGCCGTGGTTCTGGTACGGTTTCGACTGGTTCGGCTTCGCCATGCTGATGGTGCTCTTCGTGCCGGGCCTGCTCGCTTTCGTGTTCGGCTGGTTCGCCTTCCGCTCGCGTGTCAACGGGGTCTATCTGTCGATCATCACCCAGGCGATGACCTATGCGCTGATGCTCGCCTTCTTCCGCAACGACATGGGCTTCGGCGGCAATAACGGCCTTACCGACTTCAAGGACATCCTAGGATTTTCCGTCCAGGCGGACGGCACGCGCGCGGTGCTCTTCGCCATGTCGGCGATCATGCTGGCGCTCTGCCTCTTGGTCGCGTCGGCCATCACCCGCTCGAAATTCGGCAAGGTGCTGGTGGGCGTGCGCGATGCGGAAAGCCGGGTGCGCTTCCTCGGCTTCCGTGTGGAGAACATAAAGCTCTTCACCTTCGTCGTCTCGGCGATGATGGCGGGCATTGCCGGCGCGCTCTTCGTGCCGCAGGTCGGCATCATCAATCCGGGCGAGTTCGCACCGGCGAACTCCATCGAAGTGGTGGTGTGGACCGCGGTCGGCGGCCGCGGCACGCTGATCGGCCCGATCATCGGCGCGATCCTCGTCAATGCGGGCAAGAGCTTCTTCACCGGCGCCTTTCCGGAATTCTGGCTCTATGCGCTGGGCGGCCTTTTCATCGCCGTCACGCTCTTCCTGCCGAAGGGCATCGTCGGCACGATCCAGCACGGCTTCAAGGCGCGGAAAGCGCTGAAGGCCGCAGCGGTTGCGGAAAAGGGCAGGGGGAACGAACAGACCGTGGTGCGGGCCGCACAGGCGGCGGAATAGGGGCGGGGGACACAAGATCATGAACACGATTGCCGAGACGCGACAGAAAAGCCTGCTCTATCTCGAAAACGTCTCCGTCTCCTTCGACGGGTTCAAGGCGCTCAATTCGCTGTCCTTCGTGGTCGAGCCGGGCGAACTGCGCGCCATCATCGGCCCGAACGGCGCCGGCAAGACGACGATGATGGACATCATCACCGGCAAGACGAGGCCGGATACCGGCACCGTGCTGTTCGAGGATGCGATCGACCTCACGAAAAAGGACGAGGCGGATATCGCCCAGCTCGGCATCGGCCGGAAATTCCAGAAGCCGACCGTGTTCGAAAGCCATACCGTCTGGGACAATCTGGAACTGGCGCTCAACCGCGACCGCGGCGTCTTCGCCACCCTGTTCTACACGCTCACGCCGGAGGACAAGACGCGCATCGAGGAAATCCTTTCGACGATCCGGCTTACCCATCGCAAGGACGAATATGCCGCCAACCTGTCGCACGGCCAGAAGCAATGGCTGGAGATCGGCATGCTGCTCGCCCAGGAGCCGAAGCTTCTGCTGGTCGACGAACCCGTCGCCGGCATGACCGATGCGGAAACGGCCGAAACCGCCGTGCTTCTGAGGGAAATCGCCAAGACGCGTTCGGTCGTGGTGGTCGAACACGACATGGGCTTCATCCGCGACCTCGGGGTGAAGGTGACGTGTCTTGCGGAAGGTTCGGTGCTGGCGGAGGGCTCGATCGACTTCGTCTCGAACGATCCGAAGGTGATCGAGAATTATCTGGGGCGGTGATATGGATAGTACTTCGCTGATACCCCCCTCTGCCCTGCCGGGCATCTCCCCCTCAAGGGGGGAGATCGGCAAGCCGCGGCGTCCTTGTTTCCCTCGTGCTGCTCGGCATTTCTTTTTCCATGAACGGCAGTCGTTTGTGGGAAAGGCTTGCGTCAAATCGATCTCCCCCCTTGAGGGGGAGATGCCCGGCAGGGCAGAGGGGGGTGATGCCTCCACCAAGGGAGGTGCAACGTGCTGACAGTCAACAACGTCAATCTCCACTACGGCGCGGCGCAGGCGCTGCGCGGTGTCTCGGTCACCGCCGAGATGGGCAAGATCACCTGCGTGCTGGGGCGCAACGGCGTGGGGAAGAGCTCTCTTCTCCGCGCCGTTACCGGCCAGCATCCCGTCAGCGCCGGCACGATCAGCTTCGAGGGCGAGGCCCTGAACGGCCTGCCGCCCTATGCCCGCGCCAAGCACGGCATCGGCTACGTGCCGCAGGGACGTGAAATCTTCCCGCTCCTTACCGTGCAGGAAAATCTCGAGAGCGGTTATGCGCCGCTCGCCCGCAAGGACAGGTTCATCCCGGATGAGATCTTCTCGCTCTTCCCGGTGCTGAAGTCGATGCTCGGCCGGCGCGGCGGCGACCTCTCCGGCGGACAACAACAGCAATTGGCGATCGGCCGCGCCATGGTCACGCGCCCGAAGATCCTCGTGCTGGACGAGCCGACCGAAGGTATTCAGCCGTCGATCATCAAGGATATAGGCAGGGCGATCCGCTATCTCCGCGACAGCACCGGCATGGCCATCCTGCTCGTGGAACAGTATCTCGACTTCTGCCGCGAGCTCGCGGACCAAGTCTATATCATGGATCGTGGCGAGATCGTGCACGAAGGGCCGGCCGAAACACTGGATACGGCGGAAGCAAGGCGGCATCTTACTGTTTGAAACCAGCCTTTTACTGATGAATGTTTGTATCCTGCCGCAGCATTTCGTGCGTTTCATCGCGATCGGGGATGTGTTACCAAGGCCGTGTCAGGGCAGACCCCGCACATTGTTGACACCACTCCTGCACTCATGATGAGGCGCTGATGGATTTTGCTCGCGTTGCCGGTTCCTTTTCCAGTCCTGCTCTTACTCGCACGATCGCGGTAGGGGCTTTTTTCTTGGCTGCTTGCCTCGCTTCGGGGGGAGCCTATGCCGGATGCGGTCAGCCGATGCAGCCGGGACGTCATCCGATCACCATCGAAACCGGCGGCGCTGCCCGCTCCGCGGTCTATTTCGTCCCGTCGTCCTACACCGGCAACGACAAGGTTCCGGTCGTTTTCGATTTCCACGGCAGCAACAGCAATCCCGAAGCGCAGCTGAACAGAAGCTCCTGGGACAAGGTTGCGGAGAAGAACGGCTTCATCGTTCTGGCGCCGCAAGGCAGCCTGCCCGGCAAGACGGCGGGCACCCATGCCTGGAACGTGCCTTTCGTGACCAGGCAGGAAGGCGGGCTCGACGAGATCGCCTTCATCGAACAGGCCGTGAAGACCGTGAAGGAGACGTTCTGCGTCGATCCCGCGCGCATCTATGCCTCCGGCTATTCGGGCGGCGGGCGCATGCTGTCGGCCTATCTCTGCTCCGGCCATGACGATTTCGCCGCCGCCGGCTTCGTGCATTCGCTGCGCGCCGGCCGGCCGGTGGAGATCAACGGCAAATGGGAACCGGACGACAGCAACTGCAGCCCCGTCCGGCCGGTCTCCATCATGGCTTTCGCGGGCGTGAAGGATACGTCCAACCCCTATGCCGGCGGCGGCAGCGCCTATTGGCAATACGGGTTCAAGATCGCCGTCGAGCGCTGGACCGAGCTCGACGGCTGCAAGGGCAACGGCGATCCGAAAACCGTCGAGGGTGTGACCTTCAGCCTTTACGGCACCTGCAAGAGCGGTGCGCGGATCGCTTCCTATGTCTTCGCCAACGGCACGCATGACTGGCCGAAGCCGGCCGCAGCGACGGAAGCGGTGATTGCCGCCGCCAAGGAGACCGCAAGCGTCGCCAAGGTGACGACCGTTGCAGCAGTGAAGCCCGCCTTCGATCCCAATGTTGATCCGGCCTCGCGGATGTGGGAATTCTTCGGCAAGGCCGACAGCACCGATGTCATCGCCACCGCCGCCCCGGCAAAACCCAAGTCTGGCACGGGCATTGCATCGGACTGCGCGACCGAAACCGGAGTTCAGGGAACGACGTGCAGCAGCAGCCAGCCGATCGATACGCGCCGCAGCGGGCAAGGGGTGCAGGACGCCTTGTGACCAAAACGTTCGGCGGGCGCACCAGGCTTGCCGAATTCTTTCAGGAAGGTTGCGCAAAAATACGCCTTCCGGAGACATTTTCGCCTGAAATGGAGGCGATCCTCATCAACACGTCAGGGGGACTGACGGGCGGCGACGTGATCGAATGGTCCGTCGCCGCCGCGGCTTCCACCAGTCTCACGGTCACCACCCAGGCGAACGAGAAGATCTACAAGGCGGCCGCCGGCACGGCCTCCGTCTCCGCCGATATCACCGTCGGCGAGAATGCCTCCGTCCACTGGCTTCCCCAGGAAACCATTCTCTTCGACCGGGCTTCGCTGACGCGGCGGCTGGACGTCGATCTTGCCGAAAATTCCGAATTCCTCGCCGTCGAGGCCGTTCTGCTCGGCCGAAAGGCGATGGGCGAGGCTGTCGCGAACGGGTTTTTCCGCGATCGCTGGCGGGTGCGGCGCGCGGGCAGGCTGGTCCATGCGGAAGAGATGCGGTTCGACGGCGAGATCGAGCAGCTCTCCCGGGCTGCCGCCGTGCTCTCCGGTCAGGTCGCCTTTGCGACTCTCTTCTATACCGGTCCACTCGCGGAGGCGCTTTTCCCGAAACTCCGGCAATGTCTCGACGGTACCTCCGGAGGAGCGAGCCACTGGAACGGCAAGCTGATCGGCCGTCTCGTGGCCCCCACCGGCTTCGACTTAAGAAAAATCCTGGTACCGGCAATTTCCGTATTGCGTAACGGCGCGCCGGTGCCGAAAGTCTGGAACATCTGATTTTGCCATACCTGAAATTCACTGCGGGATTCCCATGAACCTGACGCCCAGAGAAAAAGACAAGCTCCTGATCGCCATGGCGGCGATCGTCGCCCGCCGCCGCCTGGAGCGCGGCGTCAAGCTCAACTATCCGGAAGCGATCGCGCTGATCACCGATTTCGTGGTGGAAGGCGCCCGAGACGGCCGTTCCGTCGCCGATCTCATGGAGGCCGGCGCGCATGTCGTCACCCGCGATCAGGTGATGGAAGGCATTGCCGAGATGATCCACGACGTGCAGGTGGAGGCGACCTTTCCGGACGGCACCAAGCTCGTCACCGTGCATGAACCGATACGTTAAGTCTCTGGGAGGTTGATTCATGATTCCGGGTGAAGTCATTGCCGCAGAAGGCGAAATCGAACTCAATTCCGGCGCGCCGACCATTGCCGTCGAGGTTTCGAATACCGGCGACCGGCCTATCCAGGTGGGCAGCCACTACCATTTCTTCGAAACCAACAATGGCCTTTCCTTCGACCGGGAAAAGGCCCGCGGCATGCGGCTCGACATTCCGGCCGGCACGGCGGTGCGGTTCGAACCGGGCCAGACCCGTTCCGTGACGCTGATACCGCTTTCGGGCAAGCGCGAGGTCTACGGCTTTCAGCAGAAGATCATGGGGCCGCTGTGAAGGCGCCGAGTGGAAAAGTATGGAATTTTATGCTAAGTATGAATTCTTGGAAAAGTAGGAATTCATGGAGGCGGCAATGGGCCGGTTCGAGGCAAAGACTTCAATGAAAGGCCAAGCTACGATCCCGATCGAGGTTCGCAAGGCTCTTGGATTGTCGCCTGGTGGCTCCGTGCAGTTCATCGTCTCGGATGATGGCAAGGTTAGTGTCGTCGCAAAGAAAAAAGGGCTCTCCCACCTCCGCGGCATTTTCGGAAAACACGAAGGCCCGCCGCTGGATATCGATGAAGCGATCATGGAGAGCATTGCCGAAAAGACCAAACTGTCACGCAGCGGCGGGGACGAATGATCGGGATCGATACGAATGTTCTGGTTCGATTCATCCTTGACGACGACCCTGTATGGTCGCCAGCGGCTGCTAAGTTCATGGCCGAAGCCCTTACACCGCAAAATGCGGGTTATATCAATTTGTTGACACTCGCCGAAGTAGTTTGGGCGCTGAAGAAAGAGGCTCGCTTTGATCGTGCGAAACTGGTTGGAGTCATTGAAGCCTTGCTGGAATCCGAAAACCTCGTGCTGGGTGAGGCGGGTGTTGTCGAACGCGCTTTAGGACGCTTTCGAAAGGGCAATGCCGATTTTGCCGACTATCTCATTGCCGAATTGAACAGCGCAAACGGTGCCGAGCCTACCGTAACAATCGACAAGCGCGCTGCACGAAACGAAGCGTTTCTCCAACTTCCGTCCGGAGCCTGAACCATGCCCCACAAGATGTCCCGCGTCGCCTATGCCTCGATGTTCGGTCCAACCGTGGGCGACAAAGTGCGGCTTGCCGATACCGAGCTCTTCATCGAGGTGGAGAAGGATTTCACCGTCTATGGCGAGGAGGTGAAGTTCGGCGGCGGCAAGGTGATCCGCGACGGCATGGGGCAGAGCCAGGCGACAAGGGCCGAAGGCGCGGTCGATACCGTCATCACCAATGCGCTGATCATCGACCATTCCGGCATCTACAAGGCAGACGTCGGCTTGAAGGACGGCCGTATCCATGCGATCGGCAAGGCGGGCAATCCGGATACGCAGCCGGGCGTCACCATCATCGTCGGGCCATCGACGGAGGCGATTGCCGGCGAGGGCAAGATCCTGACGGCCGGCGGCATGGACGCGCATATCCATTTCATCTGCCCGCAGCAGATCGAGGAAGCGCTGATGAGCGGCGTCACGACCATGCTCGGCGGCGGCTCCGGTCCCGCGCATGGCACGCTTGCCACCACCTGCACCGGCGCCTGGCATATCGAGCGGATGATCGAGAGCTTCGATGCTTTCCCGATGAACCTCGCGCTCGCCGGCAAGGGCAATGCCTCGCTTCCCGCGCCGATCGAGGAGATGATCCTTGCCGGCGCTTCGTCCTTGAAGCTGCACGAGGACTGGGGCACGACGCCCGCCGCGATCGACAACTGCCTTTCGGTCGCCGACCAGTTCGACGTGCAGGTGATGATCCACACCGATACGCTGAACGAGAGCGGGTTCGTGGAGGATACGGTTGCCGCGATCAAGGGCCGCACCATCCATGCCTTCCATACGGAAGGGGCAGGCGGCGGGCATGCGCCCGACATCATCAAGGTCTGCGGCCAGCCGAACGTCATCCCGTCCTCCACCAACCCGACCCGGCCCTATACGGTCAACACGCTCGCCGAGCATCTCGACATGCTGATGGTCTGCCATCACCTGTCGCCGTCCATTCCCGAAGACATCGCCTTTGCCGAAAGCCGCATCCGCAAGGAGACGATCGCGGCGGAAGACATCCTGCACGATATCGGCGCCTTCTCGATCATCTCGTCGGACAGCCAGGCCATGGGCCGCGTCGGCGAGGTGGCGATCCGCACCTGGCAGACGGCCGACAAGATGAAGCGCCAGCGCGGTCAGTTCAAGGAAGAGACGGGCGACAACGACAATTTCCGCGTCCGCCGCTATATCGCCAAATACACGATCAACCCGGCGATCGCGCACGGCGTTTCCCACGAGATCGGCTCGGTGGAAGTGGGAAAACGCGCCGACCTCGTGCTCTGGAACCCGGCCTTCTTCGGCGTGAAGCCGGAAATGGTGCTGCTCGGCGGTTCGATCGCGGCGGCCCCGATGGGCGATCCGAACGCATCCATCCCGACGCCGCAGCCGATGCACTACCGGCCGATGTTTGCCGCCTATGGCAAGCTGCGCACCAATTCCTCCGTCACCTTCGTTTCCCAGGCTTCGCTGGATGCCGGGCTTGCGCACAAGCTCGGCGTCGCCAAGAAGCTGGTGGCGGTGAAGAACGTCCGCGGCGGCATTTCCAAGGCTTCGATGATCCACAATTCGGCGACGCCGCATGTGGAGGTCGATCCGGAGACGTATGAAGTCCGCGCCGACGGCGAGCTGCTCACCTGCCAGCCGGCCACCGTGCTGCCGATGGCGCAGCGCTATTTTCTGTTTTGAGGTGGCAGGCTTGCGCTTTTCACAACGATTGGGTTTGGCAGCTTCGACTGTACCGATTCAGACGGATTCGATTTCCGATGAACTGCGCAACGGTTTGTGGAATGCCGTTTATCTGACCTTTATTGACCGCATTCCATTGGATTTCTATTGGCAAAGCTCCGATTTAGGTCTGATTGCAAAACTTGGCCATAACAACTTCTTCAAGCTGCCCCTTGATGAGTTGCCTGATAACGGTGAAGTCTACGTAAGATGGCTAAAACAGTGGTTTATGTTGCAACCATGGTTTGCAGTTTATGATTTCGTTGATTGGTTGGCAAACTACGGCTCTCACTGGAAGGATTGGCAACCAGGAGACTCAAGTTACGAGAAAGCTGCAAAGTTTCGAGCTACCGTCAATCATCATCTTGAAACTGAAAACTCGGGCTACCGATTTGTCGATAGCAATCTAATAGCGATTTCAAACGAACATGAAGTTGCAGAAATCGAAAAGGCGCTTTCCACTCGCGGACAATTCAGTTCTATCTCTAGCCACGTTGGCGCTTCGGCTCGGCTGCTCTCGAACCGCGTAAATCCAGATTATCGAAATTCGATAAAGGAATCGATCTCCGCTGTGGAGGCAGCCGCAAAGATCGCTACTGATGATCCCAAAGCCACGTTGGGGCAGGCTCTCAAGTTGCTCGCTCGAGAAGAGCATCTGCACCCGGCCTTACAGGATGCGTTCTCAAAACTCTACGGCTGGACCAACGATGCTGAAGGTATTCGACATGCAATGATGGAGCAGTCCAAGCTCGACCTCGCTGACGCGCGCTTCATGTTGGTGGCGTGCAGTGCTTTTGCAAACTACCTTGTTGATCGTATTAAGGCATCACAATAGCCTTCTGACATTTCCAGTTTGAGAGTTCCGCAATCATGCAGCATATCCATTCCTACCGCCCCGCCGGCGAGATCACCGATCCGCCGATCGATACCGTCACCCTGCCGCATGATCTCAGGCATCTCCGCCGCAAGCTGCTGCATCTCTCCAACGGCGACATGGTGATGCTCGACCTCAAAGAGGCGGTGCTTTTCCACCACGGCGACCGGCTGGTGCTGGAGAGCGGCGATACGATCGAAGTGCAGGCGGCGCCCGAAAAGCTGTTCGAGGTGAAGGCGCGCGATACGCTGCATCTCATCGAACTCGCCTGGCATCTCGGCAACCGGCATCTTTCGGCGCAGATAGAGGAGGGGCGTATTCTCATCCTGCGCGATCATGTCATACGGAACATGCTCGAAGGGCTGGGCGCAACCGTCGCTGAGGTGGAAGAACCGTTCCAGCCGGCGCGCGGCGCCTACCATTCGCATGGGGGCCATTCGCATGGCCACGACCATCATCACCATCACGATTGAGCGGGCATGAGCCAGGGCCTCGACACGCAGGCATTGCTTCGATTGATGGCCTGGTTGTCGCCGGCGTTTCCGATCGGCGGCTTCGCCTGGTCCGGCGGGCTGGAAAGGGCGGTGTTCGACGGACTGGTGAAGAATGCCGCAGGCTTGACGGACTGGCTTTCGATGCTGCTCAGGCACGGCGTGTTGTGGAACGATGCGGTGCTGTTTGCGGAAGCCTGGCGGCAGTCCGGAAACGAGGCGATGCTGAAAGAGGCGGCGGAGCTGGGATTGGCCCTGGCGGGCTCGGCGGAGCGCTTCGCCGAAACGCTGTCGCTCGGCAAGGCTTTCGTTGCGGCGGCTGCCGCCTGGCCGGATGGGGTGCTGGAGCGCCCCCCGGCGAATGTGCCGTTCCCGGTCGCGGTCGGTGCGGTCGCTGCCGGGCATGGCGTACATACTGAGAAGGGGCTTGCCGCCTATCTGCATGCCGCCGTTTCGCAATCGGTTTCGGCGGGCATCCGGCTTGGGGTGGCGGGCCAGACGGAAGGTGTGGCGATCCTCGCCGGGCTGGAGGGACTGATTGCCGAGACCGCAGAGCGGGCCTCAGGGACCACGCTTGCCGATCTCGGCGGTGCGGCGGTGCAGGCGGAAATCGCCTCACTCCGGCACGAAACGCAGCATTCCCGGCTTTTCCGCTCCTGAAAGCGGGCTTAAGCTGGCATCAAAGGAAAGGACATCTCATGAAATCGGCGAACGGACCTTTGCGCGTCGGCATCGGCGGACCCGTCGGTTCGGGCAAGACCGCGCTCACGGAAAAGCTCTGCAAGGCGATGCGGGAGGATTATTCCGTCGCTGTCGTCACCAACGACATCTACACCAAGGAAGATGCAGAGGCGCTGGTTCGGATGCAGGCGCTTTCCTCCGACCGCATTATCGGCGTCGAAACCGGCGGCTGCCCGCATACCGCCATCCGCGAGGACGCGACGATCAACCTGCAGGCGATCGCCGGCTTGAACGAGCGCATTCCCGATCTCGATGTCGTCTTCATCGAATCCGGCGGCGACAATCTGGCGGCGACCTTCTCGCCCGATCTCGCCGATATCACCATCTATGTGATCTCCACCTGCCAGGGCGAGGAAATCCCGCGCAAGGGCGGACCGGGCATCACCCGCTCGGACCTTCTCGTCATCAACAAAAAGGACCTCGCGCCCTATGTGGGTGTGGATCTCGACGTGATGGACCGCGACGCCTCCCGCATGCGCGAGGCAAAACCCTTCGTCTTCACGGACCTGAAGCGTGGCGAAGGCGTCGATCATGTGGTGCGGTTTCTGAAGGAGCAGGGTGGTCTCTGAGCCATTCCGGCGCGGAGAAGGCGCGGGAAGGGCTTCCGGCGCCAGAATAGCAGTTTCATGAAGGCGGGTTTTGACGTCGATCAAACAGGCACTCTTTTGCGCAGACCATGAAAAACGCCGGACCTAAGGCCCGGCGTTTTCGAAATGCGGCTGGAGATGAAGCTTATTCCGCAGCCATCGGCGGCAGGCGAAGCACCTTGTTGCCCACCTGCGTCCCCGGCGAGCGGTCGTCGTTGGCGCCGGTCTGCCGTTCGATCTGGTTGAGGCGCTCTTCCAGCGAGGCGATCGACTGCGCCTGCTTGCGCGTCTCCTGGCTGAGTTCCTCGTTGGAGAGGCCGAGATCTTCCTCTTCCTTCTTGCCGACCATGCGGCCGAAGAGCTTGCCGAGCAGGCGCGACAGGTCGTCCATGATCAGGAAGAAGGACGGCACGACGACGAGCGAGAGCACCGTCGAGACGATGATGCCGCCGATCACCGCGATCGCCATGGGCGCGCGGAAGGAACCGCCTTCGCCGACGCCGAGCGCCGAAGGCAGCATGCCCGCCGACATGGCGATCGAGGTCATGATGATCGGGCGGGCGCGCTTGCGGCCGGCCTCCACCATGGCATGGACGCGTTCCAGGCCGTGGCGCTTCATCTCGATGGCGAAGTCGACGAGCAGGATGGCGTTCTTCGTGACGATGCCCATCAGCATCAGGATGCCGATCAGCACCGGCATGGAAAGCGCGTTCTGGGTGATGATCAGCGCCGCCGCCACGCCGCCGATCGCCAGCGGCAGCGAGAAGAGGATGGTGAAGGGCTGGATCACGTCCTTGAAGAGGAGGATCAGCACCACGAGCACCAGCATCAGGCCGAGCAGCATGGCGTTGCCGAAGCTCTGCGTCATTTCCGCCTGCACCTTGGCGTCGCCGCTTTCGGCCAGACGGACCGTCTTCGGGAACTCCGTCGAATCGACGATGCGCTTGAACTCGGCGCTCGCCGTGTCGAGCGCCGTGCCGAAAGGCACGTCGGAGCCGATCGACACGACGCGGCTGCGATCGTTGCGCTTGATCGAGCTCGGACCTTCCGAATAGTCGATGTCGGCGACGTTGTAGAGCGGCACGCTGGCCCCCGATGCCGTCTTGATCTTCAGCGCCCGGATGGCGGCGAGATCGCGGCGGACATCGAGCGACGCCTGCACGCGGATCGGAATCTGCCGGTCGTCGAGCGAGATCTTGGCGAGGTTCGCGTCGACATCGCCGATCGTGGCAACGCGAACGGTCTCCGAAATCTGCTGCGGCGTGATGCCGAGACGCGAGGCCTCATCCATGCGCGGACGGATCTGTAGTTCCGGCCGGGGGAGCGCGCCTTCCGACGAAACGTTGACGAGGATCGGCGAGGCGCGCAGCTTCGATTCCAGGATGCTGACGGCTTCGTTCAGGTCCGCCTCGTTGGTCGAGAGGAAGTTGAACGAAAGCTCGCGCTCGGCGCGGTCGTTGACCTTGGAGATGCGCACGTCCGGGATTGAGCGGACGGCCGCGAAGATATCCTTCTCGACGTCCCACTGCGGGCGCGTGCGGCCGTTCTCCTTCATCTTCGGCATATAATCGCCGAGAAGGGGGATGGAGCCCAGGCCCTTGTTGACCAGGGTCTTCACCAGCGAATGGTCGATGTTCCCGAGGATCACGCGCACGGTCGCGCGGCGCAGTTCGAGATCGCCCTTCGGCGAAGCGCCGCCCAGGATGAAGACGCTCTCCACGCCGTCGATGTTGCGAACGGCATCGTAGATGACGTCCGTGCTGGCGGCAGTCTCATCCAGCGTCGCATTCGGCGGCAGTTCGACCGAAAGCACGACGCGCGAGGAATCGTCCGGCGGCAGGAAGCTGCCCGGAACCTGGCTGAGCAGCATCACGGAGCCGACGAGGAAGCCGATAGCGGCGAGCAGCGTCGTATACCGCCAGTACCATTTGCGGGTCGTGCCGGTGACGAGGCGCGTGTAGGCCTTCATGATCCAGCCGTCGTTGTCGTGATGGTCTTCCATCGCGTCTTCGGCGCGCATCAGGTAGGCGGCCATCAGCGGTGTGATGAGGCGCGCCACCGCCAGCGAGAAGAAGACCGAGAAGGCGACCGTCAGGCCGAACTGGATGAAGTATTGACCCGGAATGCCCGGCATGAACGAGACCGGCACGAAGACCGCGATGATCGTGAAGCTGGTGGCGATGACGGCAAGGCCGATCTCGTCGGCCGCTTCCAGCGCCGCCCGGTAGGGCGTCTTGCCCATCTTGATATGCCGCGCGATGTTCTCGATCTCGACGATCGCGTCGTCGACGAGAATACCGGTTGCGAGCGTGAGCGCCAGGAAGCTTACGAGGTTCAGGGAGAACCCCATGACGTCCATGATCCAGAAGGTCGGAATCGCCGAGAGCGGCAGGGCGACCGCCGCGATCAGCGTCGCGCGCCAGTTCCTGAGGAACAGGAACACCACGATGACGGCGAGGATCGAGCCTTCCATCAGCGTGTGTAGGGCGGCTTCATAGTTGCCGTAGGTGAAATAGACGGAGTCGTCGACCATCTCGATCGAGACGTTCGGATTGGCCTTGCGCACCTCGTCGAGACTTTCCGCGACCGTCTCGGCGACCGAGACTTCGCTGGCGCCCTTGGCGCGGAAGACGGCAAACGTGACCGAGGGCGTACCGTTGAAGCGCGAGAAGGATTTCGGCTCCTCATAGGTGTCGGTGATGGTGCCGAGCTCGGTCAGCTTGACGAAGCGGCCGTTCGGCAGCGTGATCGTCGTATCGGCGAGCTGCTGGACGTTGCGGGCGTCGCCGAGCGTGCGGATCGTCTGCTCGTTGCCGGCCACCTGGCCGCGGCCGGAGCCCAGATCGACGTTGGTGCCCCGAAGCTGCTGGTTCACGTCGGCGGCCGTGATGCCGTAACCGTCGAGCTTGGCAGGGTTCAGCGACACGCGGATCTCGCGGTCGGCGCCGCCGTAGCGGTCGATGCGGCCGATCCCCGGCTGGCCCTGCAGGGCGCGCTTCACCGTGTCATCGACGAACCAGGAGATTTCCTCCAGCGTCATGTTCGGCGAGGAGACGGCGAATGTCTGGATCGCCTGGCCTTCGACGTCCACCTTGGTGACGACGGGTTCCTCGATGCCGGCGGGCAGGTCGCTGCGGATCTTGTCGATCGCGTCCTTGGTGTCCTGCACGGCCTCTTCGGTCGGCTTTTCGATGCGGAAGAGCACGACGGTCTGCGATTGGCCGTCGGTCACCGTCGACTGGATTTCATCGATGCCGCTGATCGAGGCGACCGCGTCCTCGATCTCCTTCGTCACCTGCATTTCCAGCTCGGCGGGAGACGCGCCGCTCTGGGTCACGGTGATCGAGACGACCGGGACGTCGATATTCGGAAAACGGGTGATCGGCAGGGCGTAGAACGACTGGATGCCGACATAGAGCAGCAGGGCAAAGCCGAGCAGCGGCGCAATCGGGTTGCGGATCGACCAGGCGGAGAAGTTCATGCGGGCTTACCTCGTTCTGGCCTCAGTTGGACACAGTGCCGGGTTCGGCCGGGACCGGGGCGATCCTGTCGCCGTCCCGGACGAAGGCGCCGGCCTTCGCAACGACCATGTCGCCGGCCTCGAGACCGCTGACGACCTCGACGAAACCGCCATCCTGGATGCCGGTTTCGATCTTCACCTGCTTGACCACATTGTCCTCGACCTTGCGGGCGGTGGAACCCTCGCGGCCGGTGGTGACGGCGGACAAGGGGAGCGCCAGCGCATTGGTCTCGGCGATGATGATCTCGGCACTGGCATACATGCCGGCGCGGGCACCGCTTTCGTCGTCGATGACGATATGCACGGAGCCGAGCCGTGTCGTGGCGTCGACCGTCGGAGAGACGAGCCGCACTTTGCCCTCGATCTTCGTCCTGCCGCCGGCGATCGTCACGATCGCCTTCTGGCCGGCCTTGATTTTCTGGATATCGGATTCGGAAAGATCGGCGACGAGCTCGATCGCGCCGTCCTTGATGATCGTGAAGAGTTGATTGCCCGCGCCCGTGGCGATCGCGCCGACCTTGGCATTGCGCACCGAGACGACGCCGGCGACGGGGGTCTTCACACCGGTGCGGGCGAGCCTCAGGTCGACGTCCTCGATCTGGCTGTCGACGACCTTGATGTCGGATTCTCCGACGCTGACGGCCTGCCTGGCGGCATTCAGCCGCGCCTCGGACACTTCCACCAGCGCTTCCGCCTGTTCGAGCTGGGAAACGGTGCTCGTGCCGCTTTGGCTCAGCCGCTTCGTGCGGTCGCGCTGGCGGGTCGCGTCGGCGAGATTGGCCTCGGCCTCGATCACCTGCGCCTTGTACTGGGCGACGGCGGCCTCGGCTTTCGCCTTGTTGGCCTCGTACTGGCTCTTCTGCAGCAGGAGCGCGTCGTCGTTGAGCGTGGCGAGCACGCTGTCGGCCTTCACCTCGTCGCCGACATCGGCGTTGAGCGTCTTGATCGACAGGCCGTCCACCAGCGGCTGGACATAGACCTCTTCCACAGGCTTGATCGTGCCGGTCGCGACCACACGATCGACGAGAGGCTTCGTCACCGCTTCGGTCACGACGATGGATGGGAGCTTGATTTCAGTCTGGGCCGGGGCCGGCGGAGCAGTTTCCTGCGCCAGCGCTGTGCTCGCGGCAAGCGAGATCAAGAGAGCCGTGAGACCGGCAGACTTCGGGAACTTGCGAAACATGCGACTACTTCCGACCTGAAGATAAGGGGCAAATATTCCGCTCGGGGCAGATCCCGTCTCGCCGCGCCCCCTCCGCGTGGCATCCCGCTTCGAGATGGTGACCGCACAAAACGGTTACAAGCCCGGCAGCGAAAGATTCATCAAGGCCGCACTTTTACGTGTTTGCGCTGCACAAATCAATCCATATACGTTATGAGATGAATGAGTTTTGGTTATGATTTACGTAAGAAAATTCTAAAAACGCGCGACCTGTAGTCGCGCGTTCTCTTTGAGTGGAGAGGCGGCGATTATTATTTCAGTGCTGCGTCGGTAATCTCGCTCGTATAGGCGCCTTCCGGCTGCTTGGTGATGATCTTCTGGTCGAGAAGCGCCTTCACCGTGCGGTCGTAGGTGGCCGTGTCGAGCTTGCCCGTGCCGGTGCCGATGAGCTTGGCCACTTCGCCCATCATGCGCTTCTGGTGGTTCTCGTCCTGCCCGCCATTGTCCATGACGATCTCGGCGGCTTCCTCCGGATTGTCGATCGCATATTTCCAGCCCTTCATCGAGGCGCGGACGAATTTGACCATGTTTTCCTTGAACTTCGGGTCCTTCAGCTTCGTGTCGAGCACGTAAAGACCGTCTTCCAGCAGGTCGTTGCCCATGGCGGTGTAATTGAAGACGATCAGGTCCTCCGGCTTGAAGCCGGCGTCGATCGCCTGCCAGTACTCGTTATAGGTCATGACCGAGATGCAGTCGGCCTGCTTCTGGATGAGCGGCTGGACGTCAAAGCTCTGCTTGAGAACCGTGACGCCGTTCGCGCCGCCGTCGGTCGAGAGGCCGAGCTTGTTCATCCAGGCGAAGAACGGATATTCGTTGCCGAAGAACCAGACGCCGAGCGTGTGGCCCTTGAAGTCGGCTTCGGTCTTCACCGGCCCGTCCTTCGGGCAGATGAGCTGGAGGCCGGATTTTTCATAGGGCTGGGCGATGTTGACCAGCGGCACGCCCTTTTCGCGGGCGACAAGCGCGCCGCCCATCCAGTCGACGATCACGTCGGCGCCGCCGCCGGCGATCACCTGTTCCGGGGCGATGTCCGGGCCCCCCGGCTTGATCTCGACATCGAGGCCTTCCTCCTCGTAGAAACCCTTGTCCTTGGCGACGTAATAGCCGCCGAACTGGCCCTGCGCGACCCATTTCAGCTGCAGGGTGACCTTGTCCGCGGCCATCGCCTGGGCGCTCGCGAGCGACATCGCGCCCGCCATCAATGTCATCATGATCTTTTTCATTTTCGTTCCCTCTGTTGTTTGCCGGCTCCATTGCCAGGGGCCGGATTTCAGCGCCTAACCCCCACGGTTAGACGGATGCCAGAACGTCGTCGCTCTTTCGCCAAGCGCCACGACACCATAAAAAACCGAACCGACAACCGCCGCAACAGCGATTTCGGCCCAGACCATGTCGACATTCATGCGACCGATTTCGGTGGAGATGCGGAATCCCATGCCGACGATCGGCGTGCCGAAGAATTCAGCCACGATGGCGCCGATCAGCGCCAGCGTCGAATTGATCTTCAGCGCGTTGAAGATGAAGGGCATGGCGGCGGGCAGGCGCAGCTTGAAAAGGGTCTGCCAGTAGTTCGAGGCGTAGGAACGCATCAGGTCCCGCTCCATATTGCCCGCCGCGGCAAGGCCCGCAACCGTGTTCACCAGCATGGGGAAGAAGGTCATGATGATGACGACGGCAGCCTTCGACTGCCAGTCGAAGCCGAACCACATCACCATGATCGGTGCCACGCCGATGATCGGGAGCGCCGAGACCATGTTGCCGATCGGCAGCAGGCCGCGGCGCAGGAAGGCGATGCGGTCGGCGAGGATCGCCACGGCGAAGCCGGAGGCGCAGCCGACGACATAACCGAACAGCACCGCCTTGAAGATTGTCTGCCGCACGTCGGCCCAGAGGATCGGGATCGAGCCGGCAAGCCGCGCGCCGATGGCGCTCGGTGGTGGGAGCAGAATGAAGGGAATGCCGCCGCCGCGGGTGACCGCTTCCCAGATGATCAGGATCCAGGCACCGAAGATCGCCGGGATGAGGAGCCTCAGGAACGTGTCGCCGGCCTTCGATTTTGTACGAATGGCGGACAGCACGGTGACAGAGCGCCAGGCGATCAGCCAACAGGCTGTGATCATAAGGAAGAAGGCGAGCGTCGCCTTGCCGTTTTCATTGCCGGAAAGCCCGCCGATCAAAAGCCAGGCAGCGAGATGGGCGCAAAGGAAGAGGATCGCCGCAAGAAACGTCGCAGGGACTTTGGTGAAGGAGGCGAGGGCGGCTCCCGCCACCAGGACGAAGATCAACGTCACGGTGTCGCTGCCGAAAGGCGCGGAGACGTCCGGCGCCAGTAGGGGCAGGGAGGCGAGTGCCCCGAGACAGAGGAGAAGCGCGGTCGCTCCCTGCCAGGAACGGAAGATCAGGCTCATGCCGGCCTCCCACCCATAGCGCGATCGACGATCTTTGCGACAAGACCGACGATGGTGACGAGCGCAGCGGCGAGCACGGAAGCTGCGATCAGCGCCGCGAAGAGATCGATCGTCTGGCTGTAATAAGAGCCGTCCAGAAGTTTCCGGCCGATTCCCGCCACCGCGCCGGTCGGCATTTCGCCGACGATCGCGCCGACCAGGCTTGCGGCGATCGCCACCTTCATGGACGTGAACAGGAAGGGGATCGAGGCCGGCACGCGCAGCTTCCAGAAGGTCTGGCCGGCGCTCGCATTGTAGGTGCGCATCAGATCGAGCTGAATGAGTTCCGGCGAGCGCAGGCCTTTCACCATGCCGACCGCGACCGGGAAGAAGGAGAGATAGGTCGAGATCAGCGCCTTGGGGATGAGGCCGGTGACGTTCACCGCCGCCAGCACGACGATCACCATCGGCGCGATCGCCAGGATCGGCACGGTCTGCGAGGCGATGATCCATGGCATGAGGCTGCGGTCGAGCGCCTTCACATGCACGATGCCGACCGCGATCAGGATGCCGAGAGCCGTGCCGAAGGTGAAGCCGACGACGGTGGACGAAAGCGTCACCCAGGCGTGATAGACGAGGCTGCGATTGCTGGTGACGCGCCGCAGGAAGGTGTTCTCGAAGACGTTGCTCACCACCTGGTGCGGCGCCGGCAGCACCGGCTTCGGCTGAGCCATCGTCTTCTCGAAGAATTCGATCGGCGTCGAGGCGACATTGCCGCGCCGGTCGAGGTCGCGCTGGAAGGGTGCGTTCATGAAATAAGCCGCGACGTACCAGACCGCCACGATGGCGACGAGGATGGCGACAATGGGGATTATGCGTTGGGTGAGGGTGTCGGGTTTCATGCGAGCTCCTTCTTCAGGAAGGGAGCGACATGCTTTTCGATGGTTAGGAAGACATAGTCGGGACCGTCGAGAACCTGACCGTTATCAAATCTGAGTACGATAAAGCCTTGGCTCTTTAGGAATTCGTCACGTTTCAAGTCGTGTCGGCGGCCGTAATCGGTCTCATGGGTATCACCGTCGACCTCGACGACGATCCGCGCGGACAGCCAGGCGAAATCGGCGATATATGGCCCAATCGGCGTCTCTCGGCGGAAGCGTGCTCCAAAGGGGCGGAGATCGCGGAGCATGGTCCACATCTCCACTTCGGCCTTGGTCAATTCACGGCGCAAGCGCTGGGCGCGCCCTCTTGTTTTGGAGTCGATATTCGAGTGGGGCATTCAGACCCCTCCTCGAATATTTGAGCCCAAGGCCCCTCCCCAACCCCTCCCCACAAGGGGGAGGGGCTTAATCTGCCGCCTTCGCCACGCGTTTTTGGCAACGTTGCTAACAGTAGCAGCGATGCGATATGGCGGGAGGAAGCGGCCCGGCAAGCCCCTCCCCCTTGTGGGGAGGGGTTGGGGAGGGGTTTTTGATATTTGCAAAACCTCACTCCTCATAGCTATGCCCCGCTCTCAGCCCCTCGCGCACCCGTTGGGCGATTTCCAGAAATTCCGGCGTCTCGCGGATTTCGAGCGGGCGCTCGGCCGGCAAAGTGGATTCGATGACGTCAGTCACCCGGCCGGGCCGGGGCGACATGACGACGATCCTCGTCGAAAGATAGACCGCCTCCGGAATGGAGTGGGTGACGAAACAGATGGTCTTTTCCGTCCGCGCCCAGAGTTTCAGGAGCTGCTCGTTCAGATGGTCGCGGACGATCTCGTCGAGCGCGCCGAAGGGTTCGTCCATCAGGAGAAGATCGGCGTCGAAGGCGAGCGCGCGGGCGATCGAGGCGCGCTGCTGCATGCCGCCGGAAAGCTGCCAGGGATATTTCTTGCCGAAGCCCGAGAGATTGACCAAGTCCAGCGTGCGCTCTATGCGGCTTTGCCGCTCCGCTGCCGAATAGCCCATGATTTCAAGGGGAAGGGCGATGTTCTTCTCGATCGTCCGCCAGGGATAGAGCGCCGGCGCCTGGAAGACATAGCCGTAGGACCGCGACTTTCGCGCCTCCTCGGGCGTCATGCCGTTGACGGTGATCTCCCCCGCCGTCGCCTTTTCCAGATCGGCGATGACCCGCAGGAACGTCGTCTTGCCGCAGCCGGACGGACCGATGAAGGAGACGAAATCGCCTTTCCTCACCTCCAGATCGACATTCGAAAGCGCATGCACCGGCCCGTCACTGGTCTCGAAGGTGAGCCCCAGCTTTCTGGCGGAAACGACGGAAAAGGGGGGAGGGCTCAATGACATTTCGAATAAGATCCATATGGAATGTCGGCCGTGAGACCGATGGTTTTTCGTGGCCCCAGCCTATCACGGGAAATCGCCGGATCGTGGTATCCTTGCAAAAGATCCCGCCTTACGGAGGAAGATGGCAATGGATACCGCATCAAAACCCACCTGCCGCATCGTGAAGCCCGATGCCGCCTATGACGGCAAGCAGGGCCTCAGCTATTTTCAGGGGATCGCCGCGGAGACGGTCGGCTCGCAAGGCATTTGCATGCATCTCCTGACGATACCGCCGGGCGTGAAGGCGAAGGCGCATCTGCACGAGACCCACGAGACGGCGATCTACATGCTCTCCGGCTCTGCGCATACGTGGTACGGCGACCGGCTGGAGAACCATGTCGTGCTGCATGCGGGCGAGCTGATGTACATCCCGGCCGGCGTGCCGCATCTGCCGGCCAATCTCTCCAGCACGCCGTGCACGGCCGTGATCGCCCGCACCGATCCCAACGAACAGGAAAGCGTCGTGCTTTTGCCGGAGCTGGATGCATTGGTGGAAACGCCGGGCTGATGTTTCTGCGGCCTTACCCCCCTCTGTCCTGCCGGACATCTCCCCCACAAGGGGGGAGATCGGAGAGTAGCTCGGCATCGCCTCCAATTTAGATTTGAAACTGCCGCTGCAGTGCCGCACGAACTTGATGTTTCGGGAAGCCGGCACGTCTTGCCGATCTCCCCCCTTGTGGGGGAGATGTCCGGCAGGACAGAGGGGGGGATTCCGGCCCTGCGGCGTCCGCTTCACCGTCACACCCCGCTTGCCGGAATGCCGGTACGTTCGACCTTGCGCGGGGCGGTCAGTTCCTTCCAGGTGGAGAGCGCCTTGTTCACCGCTTGGAACGGTTCGCGCTTGACGAACTGGCCATGGCCCTCCCGGGTCTTGATCGCACCGTCCTCGACGGCCACGACACCGCGGGTCAGGGTGTAGCGCGGCAGGCCGGTGACTTCCTTGCCCTCGAAGACGTTGTAGTCGATCGCCGACTGCTGTGTCTTCGCCGAGATCGTCTTCGACCGCTTCGGGTCCCAGACGACGATATCCGCATCGGCGCCCACCAGGATTGCGCCCTTCTTCGGATAGATGTTGAGGATTTTCGCGATATTGGTGGAGGTGACCGCCACGAACTCGTTCATGGTGATGCGGCCGGTCGCCACCCCGTAGGTCCAGAGCATGGGCATGCGGTCCTCAAGCCCGCCGGTGCCGTTCGGGATATTGCGGAAGTCGCCGACGCCATATCGCTTCTGATCCGTGGTAAAGGCGCAATGATCGGTCGCGACCACCTGCAGCGAACCGGAGGAGAGGCCGGCCCAGAGCGAATCCTGATGCTGCTTGTTGCGGAAGGGCGGTGACATGACCCGGCGGGCCGAATGGTCCCAATCCTTGTTGAAATACTCGCTTTCGTCGAGCGTCAGGTGCTGGATCAGCGGCTCGCCATAGACCCGCATGCCGTTCTGCCGCGCACGTCGGATCGCTTCATGCGCCTGTTCGCAGGACGTGTGCACCACATAGAGCGGGACGCCCGCCATGTCGGCGATGATGATGGCGCGGTTGGTCGCCTCGCCCTCGACGGAGGCGGGGCGCGAATAGGCATGCGCTTCCGGCCCGTTATTGCCTTCGTCCATCAGCTTCTGCTGCATGGCGGCGACCACATCGCCGTTTTCCGCATGAACGAGGGGCAGGGCGCCGAGTTCGGCACAGCGCTGGAAGGAGGCGAACATTTCGTCATCGTTCACCATCAACGCGCCCTTATAGGCCATGAAGTGTTTGAAGGTGTTGATGCCGTGGTTCAGAACGACGGCCTTCATCTCGTTGAAGACCTGCTCGCCCCACCAGGTGACGGACATATGGAACGAGTAGTCGCAATTGGCACGGGTCGCCTTGTTGTCCCAGCGCTTCAGCGCATCGAGGAGCGACTGGCCGGGTTCCGGCAGGCAGAAATCGACCACCATCGTCGTGCCGCCGGCAAGGCCCGCGCGCGTGCCGCTTTCGAAATCGTCGGAGGAATAGGTGCCCATGAAGGGCATTTCGAGATGCACGTGCGGGTCGATGCCGCCCGGCATGACGTAGCAATCCGCTGCGTCCAGCACCTGGTCGCCCGAGAGGTCCGGGCCGATCTCGACGATCCTGCCGCCGTCGATCCTGACATCCGCCTTGTAGGTGAGGTCGGCGGTGACGACGGTTCCACCCTTGATGACTGTGGTCATGGTTGTTCCCCTGATTGTCTGGTTTCGTTTGCAGGAGGTATCGAATATGAAAGGCCGGTGATGTGGATCAGGGCGATTTCAAGCCTTTTCATGTCTCCGGCGCCTAGTCGTCCAATCCGCTGCCGGACGACATCCTTCCTCAACGGCGAGATCTTTTCGACCATGATCTGGGAAAGCTCCTGCAATCCGTTTTCGGTGTTGGGTGCAATAATCGGCCGCAGCAAGGGGGCGTTAATCAGATGCGTCGTCATTGGGCAGGCCAAGACCGTACTGAAGATTTCGGTGAGGTCGTCGGCCTGTAGGACAATGGCTGGCCTAGGTTTGCCCAGTTCGCCCGGAAAAACAGCGATCACGACATCTCCCCGGCTTATCTTCACGGCTTGTCCCAATCGGTAGGGCCTGCAGCTTCGATCCAATCCAGGATGCCTTCCTGCGCATCAGCTTCAGCGATCCGCCGCGCTTCCTCCTGAAGCTGAACGCGAAGAGCCTCGTTATTGAGGTCGGGTACCCAGATCTCGATGGGGCGATAGCCGCGGCGGATCAGGTCAGCACGCTCCTCCGGCGATAGTTCTGTCGGGCGTCCCATTGGGTTCTCCTCTCGACCAGAATGTCTCCCGATCCTACTCCACAATCTCCGCGGTCTCCAGCACGGCATGGAACAGCACGTCGGCGCCCGCGGCCGCCCAATCCTTGGAAATGTCTTCCGCCTCGTTGTGGGAAAGCCCGCCGACGCATGGGCAGAAGATCATCGTCGCCGGCGCCACCTTCGCGGCCCAGCAGGCATCGTGGCCGGCGCCGGAAATGATGTCGCGGTGGCTGTAGCCGAGCTTTTCCGCCGCCTCGCGCACGCGGGCGACGAGAACCGGATCGAAGGTCACTGGATCGAAATGGCCGACGGCCTCGACCGAACAGCCGACGCCGAGTTTCTCGCAGATCTCCGCCGCCTGCTTCTCGATCTTTGCCCGCATCCGGTCGAGTTTTTCCTGGGAGGGCGTGCGGATGTCGACGGTGAAGGTGACCTTGCCCGGCAGGACGTTGCGGGAATTCGGCGAGAAGAACACCTGGCCGACGCCGCCGACTGCGCCCGGCTGTTCGCTCATCGCCACCTCCTGCACCATTTCGAAGATGCGCGACATGGCAAGCCCCGCATTGACGCGCATGTTCATCGGTGTCGAGCCGGTATGCGCTTCCCTGCCGGTCAACGTGAATTCGAGCCACCAGAGGCCCTGACAGTGGGTGACGACGCCGATCTGCTTCCCTTCCGCCTCGAGGATCGGACCCTGTTCGATATGGTATTCGAAATACGCGTGCATCTTGCGGGTCCCGACCTCTTCGTCGCCCACCCAGCCGATGCGCGTCAACTCGTCGCCGAAGGTCTTGCCCTCCGGGTCCTTGCGGGCATAGGCGTAGTCCATCGAATGCACGCCGGCAAAGACGCCGGATGCCAGCATGGCGGGCGCGAACCGCGCACCTTCCTCGTTCGTCCAGTTGGTCACGACGATCGGATGTTTCGTCTTGATGCCGAGGTCGTTCATCGTGCGGGCGACCTCCAGGCCGCCGAGCACGCCGAGCACGCCGTCGAACTTGCCGCCGGTCGGCTGGGTGTCGAGGTGCGAACCGATATAGACGGGCAGGGCGTCCGGATCGGTGCCGGGGCGGGTGGCGAACATGGTGCCCATCTTGTCGACGCCGACCGTCATGCCTTCGGCTTCGCACCATGTCTTGAAGAGGTGGCGGCCTTCGCCGTCCGCGTCCGTCAGCGTCTGGCGATTGTTGCCGCCGGCAATGCCGGGGCCGATCTTCGCCATCTCCATGAGCATGTCCCAGAGACGGTCGCCATTGACGCGCAAGTTTTCGCCGGGTGCTGCCACCATTTTTCCGTCCTCGCCAGTTTATGCTCCGCCCTTTTTGGACGGTATGTTTTTCGTTCCCCTCGATCCTTCGCGCGCTTCCAGCACTTGAAGATCGGCATTGCGTTTGTTCCGCTTGTCGCCGATAATTTGACCGGTTGGTAAAACATTACAATTTCCGTGCCGTCACTCAAGACGAAAATCACGAAAAATCCAGAGGAATTTCTGGAGCGTTGAGCGGGCGCGGAAGAGGGGCTGGGAAACGGATGGCCATCCCGAGGGCGGCGAAGACACTAAGACGCACGCGCATTCAGGAGGAGAAGGAGGAGCGCATCCTCGAGGCGGCGCTGGACGTCTTTTCGGTTAACGGGTTCCGGGGTGCGACGATCGACCAGATCGCCGATGCGGCCGGCATGTCGAAGCCGAACCTGCTCTATTACTTCCGCACCAAGGAGGCGATCCACCGCCAGCTCATCGACCGGGTCCTGTTCACCTGGCTTGAGCCACTCAGGGCCTTCGATGCGGACGGCAATCCCGAAGCGGAAATCCGGTCCTACATCCGCCGCAAGCTGGAGATGGCCCGCGACTATCCGCGGGAGAGCCGGCTCTTCGCCAACGAGATCCTGCAGGGTGCTCCGCGCATCGAAGACGAGCTCAAAGGCCCGCTGAAGGACCTTGTCGACGAGAAGGCGGAGGTGATCCGCGCCTGGGCGCGCGCGGGCAAGATCGCCAGATGCGATCCCTATCACCTGATCTTCTCGATCTGGTCGACGACACAGCATTACGCCGATTTCGACGTGCAGGTGAGGGCGGTGCTCGGACAGGATTATTCCGGCGAGGGCCGTTTCGAAGACGCCGCGCGCTTTCTCGAACAGCTCTTCATGGACGGATTGCGGGTCCGCAACGGCTGATCGGCGCCGCTTTCGACGCGGGCAAGAAAAACGCCGGCGCGAAGGCCGGCGTTTTGCTTGAGAGACGATCGGATCGATCAGGCAGCCGCCGAAGCGAAGCCGGAGGTCGGAACTTCCGAGATCGTCTTCAAAACCTGCGAAGCGATCTGGTAGGGGTCGCCCTGGGAATTCGGGCGGCGATCTTCCAGATAGCCCTTGTAGTCGTTCTTGACGAAGGAATGCGGAACGCGGATCGAAGCGCCGCGGTCGGCAACGCCGTAGGAGAACTTGTTCCACGGGGCCGTTTCGTGCTTGCCGGTCAGACGCATGTGGTTGTCCGGGCCGTAGACGTTGATGTGGTCCATCAGGTTCTTGTCGAACTGGGCCATCAGCGCTTCGAAATAGGCCTTGCCGCCGACTTCGCGCATGAACTTGGTCGAGAAGTTGCAGTGCATGCCCGAGCCGTTCCAGTCGGTGTCGCCGAGCGGCTTGCAGTGGAACTCGATGTCGATGCCGTACTTTTCGCAGAGACGGAGAAGCAGGTAGCGCGCCATCCAGATCTGGTCGGCGGCCTTCTTGGAGCCCTTGCCGAAAATCTGGAATTCCCACTGGCCCTTGGCCACTTCGGCATTGATGCCTTCGTGGTTGATGCCGGCAGCGAGGCAGAGGTCGAGATGTTCCTCGACGATCTCGCGGGCGACCGAGCCGACGTTCTTGTAGCCGACGCCGGTGTAATACGGGCCCTGCGGAGCCGGATAGCCCGTTTCCGGGAAGCCGAGCGGGCGGCCGTTTTCGTAGAAGAAATATTCCTGCTCGAAACCGAACCAGGCGTCCTCGTCATCGAGGATGGTGGCGCGGCTGTTCGACGGATGCGGCGTGACGCCATCGGGCATCATGACTTCGCACATGACGAGCACGCCGTTGGTGCGGGCCGGGTCCGGGTAGAGGGCGACAGGCTTCAGAACGCAATCGGACGAACGGCCTTCCGCCTGCATCGTCGACGAACCGTCGAAGCCCCACAGGGGGAGCTGTTCCAGCGTCGGGAACGCGTCGAATTCCTTGATCTGCGTTTTGCCGCGCAGGTTCGGTACCGGGGTGTACCCATCGAGCCAGATGTACTCGAGCTTATACTTGGTCATTTTTTATCTCTCAGGCCGTGAAGTTCCATGGTTGAGCCATCCTGAGGACAGCGGCCTCAAACGAAGCCGCCCCTCCGGGATATCTTAGCGAACGCATTTCCCGTGCCAGTTTGGCGCTCCCGCTGCCACTGCTTTCAAAAAAATGGAAGGAACTCCAATTCGGGTGGGAGCGAGGGCCGCGAACACCGCGATTAAATGAGGGTCGTCTGATGGAAGCCCCTTTTTTGAAGCTGCATGTCCTTCCTAAGGAACCGGAATCGCGAGCACACGTTTGCTTTGCGGCAGGTCCGAGGAGCAAAACGATCTCCTGGTGAGCTGCCGAGCTCAATTAGTGCCCTAGCGTCAAAGACGGAGTTGATGTAAAATAATGCAATAAGCACAAAAAATGTGCAGATTTGTGCTCAGTGTGTGTTTGAATGCACTCTTAAAGTTGGGAGACGATAGGATGACCACCGACATCCGTCGTGACACTGCGAAGATCTATCAGTTTCCGGTCCGTCCACGGCGGCGCCTGGAAAACGGCAGGACTGCATCGGCCAGTATCTATGAAATGTCCGCCAGCGTCGTTGATGACTGCTGGTATCATGACGAGGCTGTGAAGGACGAAGCCCCAAAGGCGGCCGACAAACCCAAGCCCTGTTGAACTGCAAAAGCCGCCCCTTCCGGGAGGCGGCCCTGTCTCGCAGTTCTTCCTTCTCAGAACGCGAAGAGTTTCAGCATCGCGTAGCCGAACGCCGCGATGAAGAGCCAGCCGAAGGCGCCGAGGGCGAGCGGCCGCCAGCCTTCCGCTTTCAGCTTGCGGATGTCGGTCTGCAGGCCCATGGCCGCGAGCGCCATGGAGAGCAGAAAGCTCGTGAGCGTTGCGAACATCTGGTTGACGTCCGCCGGAATGGCGACCGCGCTGTTGATCAGCATCATTCCCACGAAACCCAGCACGAACCAGGGCATCGGCGCCGAGGCTTTCGCAGTGCCCTCTGCGCCCGAACGCACGGCCAGCGCCAGGGTCATGACGAGCGGCGCCAGCATGACGACACGGGCGAGCTTGGAGATCGTGCCGAACTGGCCGGCAATATCGCCGCCCTGGAAAGAGGCCGCCACGACCTGCGCGACTTCGTGAATGGTCGCGCCGCTCCAGAGGCCGTAGCCGCGGGCATCCAGGCCCAATGGAGACGCCAGCAGCGGATAGGTGAGCATCGAGAGCGAGCCGAACAGCGTGACGCAGGCGACGGCATAGGCGACGTGCTCCTGCCTGCCGCGCACCACCGTATTGGCGGCGATCACCGCCGAGGCGCCGCAGACCGAGGTGCCGGCGGCGATCAGGTCCGTCAGCGACCGATCGACGCCCATCAGCCGACCGGCGAGGCGGATGACGACGAAGGTTGCCGTGAGCGTCAGCGCCACCATCAAAAGACCGGCGCCGCCGAGCGAGAGGATCTGCGTCGCCGTCACCTGCAGGCCGAGCAGGACGATGCCGAAGCGCAGGATCCGTTTCAGCGAGAAGCCGATGCCGGGCTCGACGGCAGCGGGAACGGGCAGGGCATTGCGGATCAGCATGCCGAAAACGATCGAGAGGATAAGCGGGCTGAGCGCCATCCACCCTGTCAGGCTGCGGACGGCGAATGCTGCGCAGGCGATGGCCGCGGTCAGGAGAAGCCCTGGAAGAAGCTGAGAGGCGGCCGAGAAATGAATGAAGGAGGCGGAGGTCTGTTGTTCCGCTGTCGGATGAATCGGCTTCATGATTTTTCCAGGAGCTTTTGATTTTGCCGAAAATCATTCTCTATCTTGCAAAAAGACAAATCCAATTGATAAGTCTTCTCATATTGTTCGACTAAGACGATTGATCGGCGGATGACACTGGATCAGCTCAGGATATTTCTCGAAGTGGCGGCCCGCGAACATGTGACCCGGGCGGCGGAGGCGCTGAACCTCACCCAATCCGCAGTGAGCGCGGCGATCTCGGCGTTGGAAGCGCGGCATGCGGTGATCCTCTTCAACCGGGTCGGGCGGCGGATCGAGCTCACGGAAGCTGGCCGTCTTTTCGTTCCGGAGGCGCGTGCCGTGCTGGAAAGGGCGCGGATGGCGGAGCATACGCTCGCCGATCTCGGCGGTTCGGCCTCCGGCGTGCTGCGCGTGCATGCCAGCCAGACGGTCGCGAGTTACTGGTTGCCGGCGCGCCTCGTCAGCTATCACGAGCGGTTTCCGCGCGTCGACGTGCGGCTGACCGTCGGCAATACCCAGAGTGCGGCCGAAGCGGTGCTGGCGGGGGCGGCGGAATTGGCCGTCGTCGAGGGCGAGGTGTTCCTCGCCGGTTTGAAGCGCCGCAAGGTCGCCGAGGACCGGCTGGTCCTCGTGGTCGGCAGCCGCCACCCATGGGCGGACGGGCGAAGGATCCGGTCCAGCGACCTTCTCGAAACCAACTGGATCATGCGCGAAAAGGGCTCGGGCACGCGCTCGGCCTTCGAGGCGCAGCTCGTCAATCTCGGCATCGAGCCGCAGTCGCTTTCCGTGGTCATGGAAATGCCCTCGAACGAGGCGGCCATGGCGGCGGTGGAAGCAGGTCTTGCGGCGACGGTGCTTTCCAGCCGGGCCGCGGCCTCTCATTCCTTCTCCGGCCGGCTGCATGTCGCGGATTTTCCGATGCCGCTGAGGCAGTTCTCGGCGCTCCATCATGCGGAACGGCACGTCACCCGCGCGCTCAGCGCCATGCTCGACCTTTTGAACGAGCCGGAAGACGAGGCTTGACCGGGCTCTGCCATTTTCTCGGAGAGGGGCAAGGTCGCGATCGGGCGGTCCGGGTTATTCCATGAAGGGCGGCAGTTCCCTTGCCAGGGTATCGATCGCCAGCCGCACCTTCGGCAGCATGACGGGCGATTTCGGCCAGACGGCGTGGGTCTCGAAGATCACGGGCGTGACGTTTTTCAGCACCTGCCGCAGCCTTCCGGCCGCCACGTGGTCGCGGACCATCCAGCAGGGCAGCCAGGCGAGGCCGATGCCGTCGCAGGCCGCATCCCTTATAGCATCGAGATCGTCGAGCCGCAGCCGCGTGCGCGGCAGGACGGTCCTCCACGGATCGTCCGGTGTCGGAAAGACCCACGTGCGGTGACTGTCCCGCTTGCCGTAGACAATGCCTTCGTGCTCGGGCAGTTCGTCAAGGCTTAGCGGTTCTCCGTGCTTTTCCAGGTAGGCCGGCGAGGCGCAGACCGTCAGGCGCTGCGTCGCGAGCCTGCGCGTCATCGTGTCGGCTTCGTCCTTCAGCGGCCCGTTGCGGACGGCAAGATCGAAACCGTCCTCCAGAAGATCGGCAACGCGATCGCTGAAGGAAAGGTCGAGCTCCAGGCCGGGATGTTTTTCCAGAAGCCTGATGAGGATCGGTGCGGCACATTGGCGGCCGAAGATCACCGGCATGGTGACGCGCAGCTTGCCCCGGACTTCGCGGCGTCCGGATTCCAGGAGCGCCTCGCCCAAACGGATTTCCTCGACCGCGCGCAGGCATCGTTCATAGAAGAAGCGGCCTTCCTCGGTCAGGCTCTGGCTGCGGGTGGTGCGGTGGAAAAGCCGGACGCCAAGCCTTTCCTCCAGCCTTGCGATCGTCTTGCCGACCGCCGACCGCGTGAGATTGAGCTTCTTTGCCGCGGCAGAAAAGCCGCCCGCTTCGACTGCCTCGACAAAGACCGGAATGCCGTTGAGCTGTTCCATTTTGTATCCGTTCAGGCACCATTATGGCGAGATACTATCGCAACTGCGGACGGATTTTCAACGATATGCTCACCTCATCGCAACTTTGAAGGAGCAATGTGATGAGAATGGCAAGGCAATGGAGCATGGCCGCGCCCGGGCCGCAGGATTTCCGTATCCGCGA
Source organism: Neorhizobium descurainiae (assembly GCF_051400715.1). Lineage (NCBI taxonomy): Bacteria > Pseudomonadati > Pseudomonadota > Alphaproteobacteria > Hyphomicrobiales > Rhizobiaceae > Neorhizobium > Neorhizobium descurainiae. The sequence continues at coordinate 61,914 of NZ_JBLFFK010000020.1, read as the reverse complement.
AGCCGAGATCGCCGAACCCGGCGCCGGGGAGGTGCTGGTGCGGACCGAGGCAGTATCGCTGAACTTTCGCGACAAGCTGGTGCTGGAAACCGGCATGGACCTGCCGCTCAGATTTCCCTTCGTGCCGGCCTCGGACATGGCGGGCGTGGTGGAAGCGGTCGGCTCCGGCGTGACGCGCTTCAAGCCGGGCGACAGGGTCATCTCGACCTTCTCGCCGGGCCGCATCGAAGGCGGAGGATTGGGGGATGCCCGCCACCCGCCCTATAAGACGCTGGGCGGCTACTTTCCCGGTGTGCTTTCCGAATACGTCACTTTCCCGGAGGACTGGTTCGTGGCGGCACCGGCGACCCTCGATGCGGCGGAAGCAAGCACGTTGCCCTGCGCCGGGCTCACCGCCTGGTTCGCGCTGATCGAGGCGGGCAGTTTGAAGGCCGGCGACAAGGTGGTCATCCAGGGAACGGGCGGCGTCGCTCTCTTCGGGCTCCAGATCGCCAAGGCCCATGGCGCGGAAGTCTTCATCACCTCGTCCAGCCCGGCAAAGCTCGAACGCGCCCGGTCGCTCGGCGCCGACCATCTTCTGCCACGCGACGGCTGGGTGGAGCGGGTCTATGAGATCACCGGCGATTACGGCGCCGACCACATCCTCGAAATTGCCGGGGGGCCAGGCCTCGCAAACTCCCTGCAGGCGGTGGCGGTTGGCGGCCGCATCTCGGTCATCGGCGTTTTCGAAGGGTTCGACGTCTCCGGTCCGGCCCTGCCGCTGCTTCTCAAGGTGCCGACCATTCAGGGTATCTCCGTCGGGCATCGCCGGGCGCTCGAAGACTTCGTCCGCGGTGTCGATGCGACCGGCCTGAAACCGGTGATCGACAGGCGCTATCGTTTCGAGGAGGCGGCGGAAGCCTTCGCGCATCTCGATCGCGGAGCGTTCGGGAAGATCGTCATCGAGTTCTGACAGCCAGGCTCGCGCCCCGATTGGCGGTGCGAGCCTTCCATATGCTCACCATTCCGGAAATCGTGGTATAATGCCGATGTTGAAAAGAAGTCTTGGGAGGCATCGGCCATGGAGAGACTGCTTTTTAGAAACCTGCGGCCGCTTTACGGCTGGCTTTTCGTGGTTGCCTGGTTCGCCATTCTCCTGCTCGCGACTTCGGTTTTCATCCGTGACGGCGGCATTGCCGACGATCCGTTCCGGTCGCTCGTCATCCTGTTCTTCTGGGGCGTGGGGGGCTGGCTCGCAATCCGCGCCTTTGCCCGGCCCGTGGTTTCGGTCCGGCAGAACGGAGCGGGCGACTGGCTGGTCACCCGTCGTTGGCTCTGGACCCATGACGAGCAGCATATCGATCCCGATCGCCTGCCTTCGCCGGTCATAGAGGAAGAGGATGGCGGGGAAGGCGGGCCGCAATATCGCTGCCTGCTCAGCACGCCGGGCGGCTCCATCGCCTTCAGCGAGCATGCCAAACAGGAGAAGGCGGCGCTTTCGCGCGACCGCATGGCGTTCCTGATCCGCAGCGCCCGGGCAAAAATGCCCCGGCCGAGCTGACCGGGCGTCCTATTGCGAGATGTCCGTGGAGATTATCGCTGTTTCGGGGCACTCGCGGCCGTCGGCGCTTTGTAGGGGAGAACGTGGATATCCCCCTCGCGTCGGCGTGCTTCGGCGATATCGAAGCTGTTCTGCATCCGCATCAGCGTGTCCATGGAGAGGCCGAAAGCTTTCTCGAACCGGAGTGCCATTTCCGGCGAAAGCGAGGAGCGCTCGTTCAACAGAGCGGAGAGCGCCGGGCGCGTGACACCCAATATCCCTGCGGCCTCGGTGACCGAGAGCTGCAGTTCATCGAGAACCTCATGCTTCAGGAAATCCCCGGGGTGCGCCGGGCTTTTCATGCGAATGCCGAGTGCCTCAGCCATTGGTCGCTCCTAGTGATAGTCTTCGTAGTCGAGATCAATGATTTCGATCTCCTTGGCCTCGATTCGGAATGTCAGCCGCCAGTTCTTGGTAACGAACAGACTCCACGTCCCCTTGCGATCGCCCGTCAATTGATGGGCCTTCCAGCTCGACACCGTCCGCAGCTCGCTTTCGGTTTCCATGTCCTGCAGAAAGGAAATCATGCGCCGCAGCTTCGGAACCACCGCCGGCTGCAGCGCCGTCGGATCATCGTCGACAACGAAGCGGCGCAACCCCTTGTGGACGATGTTCCGGATCCTCATGGGGATATATAAGCATGAGATCGTCATCCGTAAAGTGTCGCTTTACGGATGACGATCGCTCCGGGTGGAAATTACTCCGCGGCCTGTCTCGCCATCGGATTGTTCGGATGGGTCGTCCAGTTGGCATAGGTCGGCTCGACCACCTTGCCGGTGCGCCTGTCGAGCGCGCCTGCCGCGAGCGGCTCCATGGTGATGCAGTTCTCGACCGGACAGACGTTGACGCAGAGATTGCAGCCGACGCATTCCTCTTCCATCACCTCGAAATGGCGCACGCCATCGACCATCGCGGTGATCGCCTGGTGCGAGGTGTCCTCGCAGGCGATGTGACAGCGGCCGCATTTGATGCAGGCGTCCTGGTCGATATGCGCCTTGGCGATGTAGTTGAGGTTGAGATACTGCCAGTCGGTGACGTTGGGGGTGGCGCGTCCGATAACGTCGCCGAGGGTGCGGTGGCCCTTTTCGTCCATCCAGTCGGAGAGGCCGGTAATCATCTCCTGGACGATCTTGAAGCCGTAGGTCATCGCTGCCGTGCAGACCTGCACGTTGCCGGCCCCCAGCGCTAAAAATTCAGCCGCATCCCGCCAGGTGGTGATGCCGCCGATGCCGGAGATCGGCAGGCCGTAGGTCTCCGGATCGCGCGCGATCTCGGCCACCATGTTGAGGGCGATCGGTTTCACGGCCGGGCCGCAATACCCGCCATGGCTGCCCTTGCCGCCGACGGCCGGGTTCGGCGCGAAACTGTCGAGATCGACGGAAACGATCGAGTTGATGGTGTTGATCAGCGAGACGGCGTCGGTTCCGCCGGCTTTCGCCGCGCGGGCGGGCTTGCGGATATCGGTGATGTTGGGGGTCAGCTTGGTGATGACCGGCATGCGCGTATATTGCTTGCACCAGCGCACCACCATCTCGATATATTCCGGCACCTGGCCGACGGCCGAACCCATGCCGCGTTCGGACATGCCGTGCGGACAGCCGAAATTCAGCTCGATCCCGTCCACCTCTGTCTCTTCCACCAGCGGCAGGATCGCCTTCCAGGCCTCCTCGGTGCAGGGCACCATGATGGAGGCGATGATCGCCCGGTCCGGCCAGTTCTTCTTCACCTGCTTCATCTCGGTGAGATTGGTGTAGAGGTCGCGGTCGGTGATGAGCTCGATATTGTTGAGGCCGAGCAGGCGGCGGTCGGCGCCCCAGATCGCGCCATAGCGCGGGCCGTTGACGTTGACGACCGGCGGGCCTTCCTCGCCGAGCGTCTTCCAGACCACGCCGCCCCACCCTGCCTTGAAGGCGCGCTCGACGTTGTAAGCCTTGTCGGTCGGCGGCGCGGAGGCGAGCCAGAAGGGGTTGGGCGATTTGATGCCGACGAAATCGTTGCGGATATCAGCCATGGTCCAATCCTCCCTCAAGCCACTGCGGTGGCCGGCCGCGCCCCGGCGGCCAAGGCGCGGTTGATACTTTCAGCCGCGTCGCGACCCTGCGCGACGGCCGAGACGGTCAGGTCCTCGCCAACGCCGATGCAGTCGCCGCCGGCCCATACGCCCTCGATCGAGGTGCGGCCTTCGGCATCGACCACGATCTTGCCCCTTTCGAACTGCAGGGCGCCGAGACCGGAAGCGGAGAAGTTCTGGCCGATCGCCTTGAAGATCTGGTCGGCGGCAATGACGCCCGTTTCGCCGGTGCCGACGAGCCTGCCGTCTTGGACTGCGGTATATTCAACCTCGATGCCGCGCACCGTGCCGTCCTTGCCGATGATGGATTTCGGGGCCAGCCAATGGCGGATGATAACGCCGTTGGCGGTGGCGAGATCCTGCTCATAGCCTGAGGCGTTCATGCTCTCCTTGCCGCGGCGGTAGCAGATCGTCACCTCCTCGGCGCCGAGCAGCTTGGACTGGATCGCGGCGTCGATCGCCGTCATGCCGCCGCCGAGCACGACGACGCGCCTCCCGATAGGGATTGTCGCCTTGTCCTTCGCCTGCCGGAGTGCGGCGATGAAATCGACCGCATCCTCGACGCCGGTGAGATTTTCGCCTTCGATGCCGAGGCCGTTGACGCCTTGAAGCCCCATCCCGAGGAAGACGGCGTCATATTTGGATGTGAGATCGGAGAGCGAAAAGTCCCGGCCCAGCGCCTGGCCGTTCTGGATCACGATGCCGCCGATGGCGGTCACGTAATCCACTTCGCGGCTCGCGAAATCGTCGACCGCCTTATAGGTGGCGATGCCGTATTCGTTGAGGCCGCCCGATTTCTCGCGCGCTTCGAGGACCACGACGGAATGGCCATGCATGGCGAGCCGGTGGGCGGCGGCAAGACCGGCAGGACCGGCGCCGACCACCGCGACCGTCTTCCCGGTCGGAGCCTGACGGCTGTAGAACTGCCGGCCCTGTTCCATGGCGATATCGGTCGCGTAGCGCTGCAGCTTGCCGATCTCGACCGGCTTGTCCTCCGCCGTGTTGCGCACGCAGGCCTCTTCGCAGAGCGTTTCGGTGGGACAGACGCGGGCGCACATGCCGCCCAGGATGTTCTGGTCGAATATGGTCTTGGCCGAACCCAGCGGATTGCCGGTCGATATCTGCCGGATGAACAGCGGGATATCGATGGAGGTGGGACAGGCCGTCATGCACGGCGCGTCGTAGCAGAAATAACAGCGGTCGGCGGCGACCAGCGCCTCATGCCTATCGAGACGCGGGTGGAGGTCGGCGAAATTCGTCTCATACTGGGCCTGCGAAAGACGCCCAGCCGAAATCCCGGCCATCTGGCCGTTTCCCAGTCGATCCATCTTATGTTCCCTCTTTTGTCGGATTCATGGACAACTATTGCGGAAAAGGTATCACAGCCGAAAAATTTATCAAACGGTAAAATTTTGACGGCGAGTCGGCCTGTCAGGTGCCTGGATATATCCTGATAAAAAGAGTCGACTTTAATCTTTACTCTGAAAATCAAGTTTACTAAGGTGCGCTCCATCGAGGGTTCCGGCCCCGAGAGTCGGATGGGGAGCACCATGGCCAAGAAGCAGAAGCGGAAGAACGGCAATAGCGGCGCGGAGGACGCGTCCAAGGCACCGGCACGCGGTGACGGTGGCGCGATCGACGTCCGCAGTTTCCTCTATGTCGGAGGGCGCGACTGTCAGGTGGCGCATCTTCGGGAGATCGCCAGCAATTACGGGGCGGAACTGATCCACCACGACGGCGGTCTGCGTGAAGCCGTCTCGCGCATCGATACCGTGCTGCCCTCGGTCGACTGCGTCTTCTGCCCCATCGACTGTATCAGCCACGATGCGTGTCTGAGGGTGAAGTCCGGCTGCAAGAAGTTCGGCGTCGCCTTCGTCCCCCTGCGCAACGGCTCGAAATCCAGTCTGGAGCGGGCGCTCCAGACCATGAAGGAACGCAATGATGAACGAAGAACGTCGTGACGTCAGCCTCTTCATCGGCCTGCACAAGCTTGCCGAACAGAATGGCGACGGACTGGTGCCGGAACTTTATGCGCTGCTGACGGCGCGTGCGGAGGCGCAGGCCGACATGACCAATGTCGTGCCCTTCCCCGCCGGCGTGAAATCCCATTACTCCGATGTGCCGCCCGCCGAAGCGGGGCGGGTGCTGGCGTTCCGGCGGTAGGCAAAGTCCCGTCTGCGTCGGACTTGGAAACCCCTCCCGCCTGCCGGCCACCCTCCCCACAAGGGGGAGGGTTAGAGATGCCGGACCGCCTCACGTCCCATATGCGATCGCACAACTCACAGGGAGAGGGACTAACGGATGAGGCAAGGCCGTGCCACGAGTTTTCTCCCCCTTTGTGGGGGAGATGGCCGGCAGGCCAGAGGGGGCTTAAATCTCTCTGCGCCCGAAAAACGCCCCCGCAGCCACGAGCAGCCAGCCGAGCATCATGCCCATGCCGCCCAAAGGCGCGGCAAGCGGGAACAGCCGCGCGCCGAGATAGTGCCGCGCAACCAGGTCGCCGGCGAAGATGATCGTTCCGAGCCCCAGCACAAGTGCTGCCGGCGTCGCCGTCCGGAACGCCTTGTGGCCAAGATAGAGGCCGAGCAGGACCGGTGCATGCGCCAGGCACATGGTGGACGCAGAGCCCAGGAAGAGCGTGTCGCCGCCATGGCTTGCCGCCGCCGCCAGAGCGACGCCGGCAGCTCCCATCGCGCCGCTCACAAACAGAATCAACGGCCTGAAATACCCGAGTCCTTCCAAAGCACTATTCCCTGTTCTGCATGTGAAAGGCGAGCCGTTCGATCGGCGGCCAGATGATCTCGCGCAACTTTTCGTTCTCGATCGTCTCCTCCATGGCGCGGCGGAAGCAGAGCATCCATTCGTCGCGCTCCTCAGGGCCGATCGCCGCGCCGAAATGGCGGGAGCGAAGCCGGGGGTGGCCGTATTTCTCGACATAGACCGGCGGACCGCCGAGATAGCCGGTCAGATAATCGTAGAGCTTCGCCTCGCTGCCTTCGAGGCTCGGCGGATGGATGGCGCGGCAGCGGGCGGCTTCCGGCAGCGTGTCCATCAGTTCGTAGAAACGCTTCACCAGCGCGCGCACCGTCCGGTCGCCGCCGATCGCCTCGTAGAGTGTGATTGTTTCGCCTGCCATGCCCGCTTGTCCGACCGATCCGTCAGGCGGTGTTACCGGCGTGCGACGATCCGGGCAAGCGCCAAGGCGTCGCATGGCCTGCATTGCCGCGCTGCCGGCCGGTTCCCTACGCGGTGACCCGGATCAATCCGGTCCGGCATCCGCTTCCTTCGCGTCGGGCTCGGGGAGAGAACCCGTGCCGGGCGTCTTCTCCCGGTCCGTCAGGTGTTCCTTGGCATGCGGCCCGGCCGGCGGTCTTTGAAGCCTGCCTGTCCTGTCGGCATGTTCCACGGCTTCCCGTGCCTTCTTGTCTTCAGCCATCGCGGTTCTCCAAAGGTTGACGCTCATGGAAGGAACGCTCGCGCGGAAGGCCTGTTCCCGTTCGATAGGCGGGTTATGGCCGCGCTTTTGCAATCACAGCTGTCGCGATCGCCGCTTGGCTCTGGCAACATGGTGCGTAACCCTTTATGAGCGGACGAGCGGTTACTGATGCCGCTGCTCGCGCGGTTCATTGCAGATGGTTCCTGTCAAAGTCCGACACGCCATTTCTCCTTGGGAAGAGGGTCACTTCATCGGCGGCCACCCCGCGCTCGATCTGACCAACACGGTCTTCAACCGCGCCGAACCAATTGCCGACAACGAACTGCTGAAGAGCAGCGCGGATGTAAGCACCTGGTGCCAATCGGTCGGCCTCGTCTCGTCTTCGCAGGCAGCCAGGCTCGCCGCCGGCCGCGACGAGCGATTTGTCAGGGCCGTTCGCCGGGTCCGCGAGAACGCGTGGGCCGTGTTTAGCGCCGTGTCTGAAAGCCGCGCCCCACCAAAGAAGCCCTTGGAAGCCCTTCTTCGATCCGCCGCGGCCGGCGTGTTCGAGCACGGCCTATTTTCCGAAGAGGGCGCCTTGAAAGCACTCCCCGACAGTCTGGCCAGCCCCGACGCAATCCCGCCCGCGCTTTCCTTGCTCGTGGTCGAAGCGCTGTTCGTTCTGCCGAAAGAGCGCGTTCGGGCATGTCCGCGCTGCGGCTGGCTGTTTCTTGACGCATCCAGGAGCGGCCAACGCCGGTGGTGCAGCATGAGCACATGCGGCAACCGAGAGAAAGCCCGCCGACATCGAGCCGGCTGAGGCTCCTCAAACGCCCTCGCGTCGGCGCGTCTCCATGTTCCCGATAAAATCGCCGATCAGGGCGGCGCATTCCTGCGCGTGCGTTTCAAGCAGGAAATGCCCGGCGTCAAACACATGCGTTTCCACCGTTCCGAGCGCGCGATTATAGGCCATCACTTCGCCCAGTTGGAAAAACGGATCGTGCCGCCCCCACAGAACGAGGCAGGGCGGCTGACGTTCGCGGTGATAGGTTCGTATCTCCGGGAAACGCGCGACATGGTTCTTGAAGTCGCAGAACAACTTGAAATGGATGTCGATCACATCCGGCCGCGAAGACCTCTCCCAATCCAAGTGCCAGCATTCCGGCGGAATGAGCGGTGTCAACGCATCAGGCAGCCCGCCGAGATATTCATTGCGCGTTCCGTCGAAATTGAGCCAATCGGGCAGATTGGCCCTGTTCTTCGCCGACGGATCCGCCCAATATGCCTTGGCGCCGTCCCATTCAGCACCCAGTCCTTCGTCGTGGGCGCTTCCGTTTTGGACGATCAGGCCGAGGACCCTGTCTGGAGAGCGGGTCGCAAGATAATAGCCGACCGCCACGCCCCAGTCCTGCATATACAGATAGCACGGGCCGATGCCCAATTCGTCCAGCAATGTCTCGATCGTGCGCGAGATGTTCTCGAACGTGTACTCGTATTCCTTTGCCGAAGGCACCGCGGAAAACCCAAACGCCGGCATGTCCGGCGCCACGACATATGCCACATCCGACAGGGGCGAGATGACATGCCGGAACATGTGCGACGAACTCGGAAAGCCGTGCAGAAGCAAAAGCGCCGGCTTTTCGTGCGATCCCGCGTCGCGATAAGCGATCTCCACACCGTTAACGGTTTTGCGATTGTGCCTGGTTTTGTGGAGGGTCAGCATCTCCCACCTCCTGTTCGCTTCGCGCCCGAAAACGCGAATGGCCAAAGCAAAGTAACCTTTGTAACGTCTTTATCGGTTATTTTGTTGCACGCCGAATCTGCGAAGGATCGTGGCATCCTTCTTGCCGAGCGCCGCCGGGCGCCCCGAGCACGAGCCGGTGGCGGCCTTCGGAGCGACGGACCGCCTGCCGCGCGGTGAGCTTTTCATGCGTGAGAAGATCGGCGAGCACGAGGCCCATGCCGACCGCCTGAAGACAGTTCGGGATCGGGGATGAAGCGCTCCGCATCCGGCACGGCATCGGGGTCGAAACCGTCGGGATCAGCCATGTTGGTCTGACGCACGGCGTGCAGGCTGCGCATGAAGGGCCCTGATCGGAATAAAGAATTACGCTGCCATCGCCGATCGGGAATTGAGATGATCGCGGATGGCGGCCTTCAACTCGCCGACGCTTGCGAATTGTCGATTGTCCAGATCGATGACGTGGAATTTCACGGCAATGAACCGCAGCTTGTCGTTATGGGGAACGGTTATTCCGACCGGGATGCCGCCATATTCAATGACTTGTCTCTGCATTTTCGTTTCTCCGCCTTCTCGGGCCTTGTCTTTCAGCGATGTGCGTGTCTCGGGTGAGCGAGGTCCGCATTCGGGACGGGGAGAAACGACAACAGGCAATGCGCGAGGCATGGATACGATTTCCCGTCAGGAGTACCGGCGCTGTGAGGGAAAGGGTCATATCTCAAGTCCTCGACCTGGCTTGTTTTCTATCAAAACACTATACTAAATCATGCCGGAGGCCAATGGGAATTGCTCTTTAAAGAGAAGAAAAATCTATATTTCCAGCAGATCGGCAGGGATGCAGGATTAAAATCTCGCTGTGTGGCGCTCTGTGAAACGGAATTCCGTCAATCGCGTTTTGCCCGCAACCGCCGCACCGGTCCGAGGCTATAGCGAGAGCGCCTAAGGGAAGGCCCGGCAAGTTCGGTGGGCTACGGACCCGGCTCCTCGTGGTTATCTGCCAAGGTCGCGGCGTCGCCTGGGTTGGCGGAGGGCGGGCGCACGTTCGTGGGTCTCCACAAACATGCGCCGGCAAATCAGGCAGCCTTGATCTTTGTATCCGTCTGCGGATAGCGGAACTAGCTCTGCAGCGGCGCATGCGAAGCTGTCGGCGAGAGATTCCGGCTGACAAGGCGCATTCGGTAGACAGCGGCCTGCCCGTCTTTTTCGAGAGGCCCGATCTGACCTATATCGACGCCTCAGACGAACATGGCACTATCGGTGACCCCGGCCATACTTTGCGCTTGAACGAGCAGTTGAAGCTGATCCCCGGCCATTGCGATCCGACCTGCAATCTCCATGACTGGTATGTCTGCGTCCGCAACGGGCGCGTCGAAGCTCTCTGGCCTGTTACCGCCAGGGGAAAGCTGATGTGACAGGTCTTGGACCCTATTCGCATTAGAGCTCCGCTTCAGCCGGAAGTTTTCAAAGCTGGACTGAAGACCCTCGCATGCACGGAGGGAAGGGGACGCTATTCCGCAAGAGCTATCTCAAGGGAATAGAATTCCCATCCTTGGCTCGCTGATACTTCTCCGAAAGCTCCGCATAGCGCCTGGAAATCATCGAGGCTCGCGCGTCCAGCTGTCTGCGCAGAGGAGAGGGAGCACTTTGTACCATCTCCTTGATTGAGTGGCTTCTCCAGAAGGCATTGGCGCGTCTGTAGCCGCCGGGGCGGAGAGTGAATACCTCTTTCAGAATTCGCAGATCGTGTGGAATTGCAAACGCATCCCGGGAATCTTCGTGGCTGAAGAAGTAATAAAAATTATCGAAGCCTGACCAGGTGATGGCCGAAAGGCACATCGAGCACGGTTCATGGGTGGAGAGGAATATCAGCTCGCTGGGGCTCGGACGCATTTCAGCGGGCAGCTCATAGAAGCGTTTCAGCGTATGAACCTCCCCATGCCACAGTGGATTTTCGATCTCGTTGTTGGTCTCGGCCAGTACGACGGAATAGTCCGCCTTTTTGAGAAGAGCCGCACCGAAAATCTTGTTTCCTTGTTCGACGCCAAGGGTTGTTCGCGGAATGATCTCCTCCTCGATGGCGCCGAGGAGCGCGTTTAACAGAGTGCTGTTTTGCTCGTCCGCCATCGGTGTTTCCAATCTCGGCAAATGAAGTGAATATGCATGTCGTCAATTTGAAAGAAGCCGCCCCGCCCGAGCGGCATCCGACGTCAGACAGGCTTGCATGAGCAAATGCCGGACACCATCGCGATCGACGGAGGCGGCGATCGACTGATCGGGGGCGCTATCCCAGGCACCCGGCGGGTGGAAAACCGATCGGTCCTTCTGGATGGTTTGGCCGATCGTTATCCCCTCGGTCGCGACCCTTATCGGCCCTTGTCGAGTTCCAAACAGCGAGCGATCCAGGACGAAGGCCACCGCCGTCGAATCGTGGACGTAGAAACCGTCGACGCCGAAGCGCTGGTGATACGCCATATAATGCCGCGATATGTCGGCAACGAACCGCCCGGCATCCCCGCTCTCGCGTGCCAGTATCTCGATATCGGCGGGGCGCATGATCACCTGCCGGGTCACGTCAAGTCCGACGGCCGTTACCGGCCAGGACGCACCGAACACCACGTCCGCGGCATGCGGATCGCCTATGATGTTCGCCTCCGCCACGGGCGTGACATTGCCGTTGGGGCCGGCAAGGCCGAACGCCCCTCCCATCACGACCACGTCCTTTACCAACTCCGCAATCGCCGGATCCTCCGAAAGCGCCAGGGCGAGATTGGTCAGCCGACCCACGGCCAGCAAAGTGACCTGATGCGGGTGGGCGCGCACCTGGTCTATGATGAAGCGATGGGCGGGGCGTGGATCAAGGGCGGGCAGGGCGTTCTCATCGATCCGCACGTTGCCCAGACCGTTGATCCCATGCACATGGACCGGAGGGGGAGCTGCATCGATCCGCAGGGCTCGATCCGCCCCACGGGCGATTGGCGCGGCGATGGAAAACCGGCGCTTCAGGTATCGCGCATTGCGCGTGACCGTATCGATGTCACCATTGCCGAAAACCGTCGTGATGCCGAGCAGCTCCACATTCCGGCTCGCATTCAGGAACAGAAGCGCGGTGGCATCATCGATGCCGGGATCCGTGTCAAAGACGATCTTGAGCGACATGTCGGCGTTCTACGAACTCAGGCCACCAGGGACGGGAAGAGGTGCGATTTTCCGGCCGCCTGTTTCTTCGCATCCCAGCCGGCCAAAATCACGACCGCACGGCTTGCCACGGCGCAGCAGCGCTTGATCGAGTCGGCCGAGTCCGCCCGCTTGCGCGTGATGCGGTTCGCGCCGACCGAGCAGATCATGCCTCCCCGGAAGCCGAAGAGTTGAGCCAGGGTAAAGATCGTGGCCGCTTCCATTTCGAAGTTTGCCACCTTGGCCCGCTGCAGATCCTCCAGCACGTGGTCCATCTTCGACTGCCAGAAACCCCCGGGCATGGGATTGACTTCGCCGGCATAGAAACTGTCCACGCTGGCGGCCAGGCCCAGGTGGTATTTCTCGCCCATCTCTTCCGCCGCCTGGATCAGCGCCATAAGGACCTCGTGATTGGCGACAGCCGGGTAGGACCTGTCGACATAGGCGTCCACCGTGCCCGTCAGACGCAACGCACCGGTCGAGATCACCAGATCGCCGGGTTCGATTTCCGGCTGCAATGCCGCGCAGGATCCGACGCGGATGAAGGTGTCGGCGCCGCAGTTCGACAGCTCCACGACCGCAATATCCGTCGAAGGGCCGCCCACTCCGTGGGAGCATGCGGTAATATCCACGCCGTCGAGCGTGCCGCGGGCGGTCCGATATTCGCGAAAATGTGCGACCTCCTCATAGGTATCCCAGCTACTGCCCACGACTGGGACGCGTCCCGGATCTCCCGGCGTCAGCACGTAACGGGACACATCGCCCGGCTTGATCTTGAGGTGCATCTGGACCCCGTCGGGATGGATGGGCGTGTGCTGGAGGTTCATGGCCGTGTTTCCTCTTGAAAGCTTATTTGTGGGGGATGAAATCGGTGGAGTAGAGCGCCTCGACATCGACATCTGCCGTGAGGCCTCCGAACTCCTGGAGCATTGCCTTCGTATCGCGAATGACCGTGCCATCGAACGCGCAAGCGCCATTGACTTCGGTGAAATCCGTGTAGACGTAGCTCTCTTGAAGCTTGAGCTGCTCGGCTTGCTGCTTCGGGTCGAGCTGATTGTTGAGTTCCAGGACGGCTGCGACCGTCTCGTCCTGATGGGCGAAGGCGTAGTCGTATCCCTTCCGGGTCGCCGCCACGAAGCGCTTCACCAGATCAGGATTTTCATCGACCATCTTTCGGGTCGTGAAGATCACCTCCGCATAGGTCTGCACACCGTAGTCGGAGGGCAGGAGCACAGAGGTTTTGTGACCCTGCAGATCGAGCGCGACCGCTTCGTTGATCGCAAAGCCGGTTTTTGCGTCCACCGAACCGTTGAGCAGCAGTTCGGTGCTGGGCGAAACCACAAGCTGAACCTGATCGAGGGCAACGCCTGCCTTTGCCAGCATCGCCCGTGTGAGGACCCATGGCCCGCCTTCGTTATATGCGAGCTTTTTGCCGGCAAGGTCCTTCGGCTCCTTGATATTCTCCGACGCCAGCGAGATCACGCCGCCCGGATGGCGCTGGAAGCAGGCGCCTACCATGACAAGGTCCATGCCGTTCGCGGCGCCCAAGACGATCTGGCTTACGTCGTTGGTCCCGAACGTATTGGCCCCCGAGGCCACCAGTGCCGTCGAATTGAGGTTCGGACCGCCAGGCATGATGTCGACATTCAGCCCTGCCTGCTCATAAAAGCCCTGCTTCTTCGCCATCACATAACCTGCCGACTGGACGTTGAGGAGCCAGGGCAGGCGCAGCGATACGTCATCGGTGGAAGAGGCAGGCGCTGCCGTCGGCAGGGACGCCGCCGATAGGAGGATGAGGGCGAGCAGGGTCTTGAAGCCAGCTGTCATGACGGGTTTCTCCGGAAAGGGCTGATCAAACATCGGCGGTGGCCTCTGGCCAGAAGAGGCAGAGTTTTTCGACGGCGACAACGAGGTAGAACATGAGGATGGTGGCGATCGAGGAGACGACGATCGCGGAAAAGAGCATGGCGGAATCCTGCTGGTAGCCGGCGGTGACGATGACTGTGCCGATGCCGAGATTGGCGCCTGTGAACTCGGCGACGATCGCTCCGATCACCGCCATGCTGGAGCTGATTTTCGCCGCCGCAAAGATGTAGGGCAGCGCGGCATAGAGCCGGGCGTGACGGAATGTCTGACTGCGCGAGGCACCGATGATCGTCAGGAATTCGAGGGACTGCCGGTCGATGGTGCGAAAACCCTTTGCCGCATTCACGAGTGTCGGAAAGAAGCAGACGATCGCAGCGATCGCGACCTTCGGCGCCAAACCGAAGCCCAGCCATATGGTAAGCAAGGGCGCAATCGCGAGGATGGGAATGGTCTTGAGCGTGATCGCCCAAGGGAAAAGCGCGCGCTCGGCAATGCGCGAATAGAGGAAAAGAACCGCCAGAAGGACAGCGAAGGCGGTGCCGATCGCAAAGCCGAGAACGGCGGCCGTCATCGTCGATATCAGGTTCTCAAGCAGCATTCCGCGCACGGCGTACATCTTGCCGGCGATCGCGCTCGGTGCAGGCAGAAGGTATCCGGGGATATCGAAGAGACGTACCGCCGCTTCCCAAAAGCAGGCAACCGCCAGAAACAGCGCAAGGGAAGGGCCGAGTTCCGCGACGCGCCGAAACGCGCTGAACCGCCTGCCGGGGCCGACCGTCGTCTTGTCATTGCTCATGAAGCAGCGCCTCCAGTTCCTGGATCTGGCGAGCATAAGCGGCACTCGCCCGGATTGCGGGATCGGCTACACGCGGCTCGATCACGGGCACGACCGCCTTTATGCGACCCGGGCGTGGCGCCATCACGATGATCTGGTCGGACAGGTAAAGTGCCTCGGAAAGGGAATGCGTGACGAACAGCACCGTCAAGCTGCGTGACTTCCAGATATTGATGAGCTCGTCGTGCATCTCTCGACGCGTGAAATCGTCGAGCGCACCGAAGGGCTCGTCCATGAGCAGGAACTCGGGCTCGTAGGACAGAGCTCGGGCGATCGCCACCCTCTGACGCATTCCACCGGAAAGCTGTGCAGGATAGTGGTCGTCAAATCCGTCAAGACGGACCAGGCCGAGGAGTTCGCGGGCTCTTTCGCGCCGCTCGGACGCCGACATCACGCCCATGATCTCAAGCGGCAATTCCACGTTCTGGAGCGTGGTTTTCCACGGAAACAGGCATGCTTCCTGGAACACGAAGCCAAACTTGCGCTTCCGCTGGTACTCTTCGCTGCTTGTTCCGTTGATGCGGACGCTACCCTGCGAGGGCGCAACGAGATTGCTGATGATGCGCAGCAGCGTCGATTTTCCGCAGCCGCTGCGGCCGACGACCGAAACGAACTGGTCGCGTGGGATGGCCAGACTGATATCATCCAGCACATCGACCTGACGGCCATTGCCCGAAAAGGACATGGATACGTTGCTGATTTCTATGGCCGCAGGCATCGTTTCGGCAATCCCGGAGGAGCGTGGCGATGGAGCGAGGTCGCGGCTTCCTAGTGCCATGGTTGATGCATTCATTCTGTTCCCCATGTGGAAGCCCCCGGGACAAGCGTGATCGGGTGGCGTTCCGGCATCGCTTGACGGTGCTCTGACGGCACTTTCATTCAAGCTGTGAAATAGTAAGCATCATCAAAAGCATTGCACTAGCAGTAAATTTCGCGCTTACTGCGCGAATTATTGGATCGCTTCGAGGTGCAAAGATGGCGCTCCTGCGCACGGCGCTTCTCTATTTCGACACTGCGGTGCGGCACGGCTCGATCAGAAGGGCCGCCGAAAGCCTGCATGTGGCGTCGTCGGCAATCAATCGCCAGCTTATCCTGCTGGAGGAAGAGCTGGGTATCGAATTGTTCGAGCGGTTGCCGCGGGGTATACGACCGACCGCGGCGGGAGAGGTGCTGCTTGGGCATATCAGGCGCTGGAACCGTGAAAGCGCACTGCTGAAACAGGAGATCGGCAGCCTGCGCGGCGGCGTGCGGGGTACGATCCGGATCGCGGCCGCGGAAACCTTCACCGAACATGTGCTTCCATGCGCGATGACGAAGCTGCACCAGCGCTTCCCGCATGTCGACTACACGGTCATCTCCGGCGACAATCAGCGCATCACCAACGAGCTGTTGGCGAAGGATGCCGATGTCGTACTCGCCTACGACGTCAGCGACAATGTCAGGGCGGAGACCGTTTACACCGTGAGCGAACCCATCGGGGTCATCATGACGCAGGACCATCCTCTCGCACGGCGGCCCGTCCTATCCTTATCCGACTGTGCCGATTACCCGCTGATCGTTCCGGGGCGGGAATGGCTTTCCCACAGCGGGCTCAACGTTCTGTTTCAGGGGAATTACCCCCTTGGCCACGTGGTCGCCCATGCCGAGCGCCCCGGCATATTGAAGGCGCTCGTGCGCGCGGGCCTCGGTATTGCATTCCTGACCTCGCTCGGCGTCGAAAAGGAGGTCAGCGAAGGTGCACTGGCCTGGGTTCCCCTTTCCAAGGGCGCGATCGAGCCCGCCCGCATCTCCATGCTCGTGCCGCGCGGACGCGTCCACCCCAGCTATCTGACGGCATTCATCGAAGTGCTCAAGAACGAGTTCGCGGACTACGTCGCGGTCAACCGCCGTTCGGTCGTGCCGGACGCCGTGCTCGAGCGTACGCACAAGATGCGGGCCGATTGAGGCCCGACCAGGCAAGCTGCCCCGGTGATCGCGGCTCAGTCAGGCAGATCGACGGCACATGCGCGACGCACCTCCTGAACGGTAGCGGGTGCTCTCAAGTTGAACAGGCCGGACAGGCCGCGTTCCACGCGCGATGCCCGGATTGCATCCTTGATGGCGAAGAAGACCGAATTCGCCAGCACCAGCGGCGGTTCCCCGACTTCCTTGGCAGAGAAGATCCCCTGATCGTCCGGAGGGATGTTGACCACCGAGGGATCGTTGCGCGGAAACAGCGATACGTTGAACTCGAGTGGGATCGTGACCTGCGCAGGGATCTTATACCGCCATGTATTCGTCGTATTGAGTTGCCCCTTCTCGTTTCCCGCATTCGTGTCGGGCTGGTAGACGAGATCCTCTGTCATGAGGAAGCCGACGCCCTGAACGAAGGCGCCCTCGACTTGCCCGACGTCGAGCGCGGGGTTCAGACTCCAGCCAACGTCATAGACGAGGTCGGAACTGCGTATCTTGGTCTCGCCGGTGAGGATGTCGACCTCGACGACCGAGCAGGCTGCCGAGTAGGTGAACCCGACGAACTGGTTCTGCACGTCTGTGACCGTTGCGACGTTCGCCCGCGTGATGCCAGGAATATTCGGCTGATCCCCGGCCTGCTTGAAGGTCAGCACCGGCATGTCGAAGTCGCCGTGCTCGATATTGGCGTTGAACGTTGCGGTCAGCGGCAGTCGCTGTACATAGGCGTAGTTGACCAGGTTTTGCCAGATCAAGGCCGTGTTGTCGTTGATGGTGACCTCGGTGTTCCAGCCGGCCTCGCCGTAGTTCCAGAAGTCAAACCCATGCGCCCGGCACCAGTCATTTCCATTGTCCTTGAGCAGCCGATAGCCGAATTCGTTCAATTCTTGCCGCAGTTGCTCGCAGGTGCGCTTCACCGCCTCCGCGCTATAGGGCGTTCCCGTCGAGGCACCCGAGCTGCTGGTGTTGGGAGTTGTATCCGTTTGCGGACTTTCCACATGGATGAGTGACTGCGGGATGTTGAGCACATAGGCCGCCACCTGCCTGACCTGGGTCAACAAGCCCTGGCCCATGTCGACACCGCCCTGATGGATGACGAGCGAGCCGTCCGATTGATTGACCACGACGATCGCAGAGGACTGCTTCAATTGCTCGAAATTGTATCCCGATCCGTATTTGACGGGAATGAGCGCAATGCCTCTCTTCCTCCATTTGTTCTGCGCATTATACGCTTGAACCTCCATAAGCTTATTCTGGAATTGACATTTTTCCTTCAGGTAATTCCAGACCTCCAGCATGTAACAGGCGGTCAAGGTCTGGCCGTAAGGCGTGACTTCACCCCGCTGGTAGAAATTCTTCTCCCGCAGATCCTCCGGGCGAAGACCAACCGCGGTCGCAGCGTCGTCGATAAGGTTCTCCAGGATATTGGTCGCCTGAATGTCTCCAAACGCTCTCATCGCCGTATTTGGAGGCGTATTGGTCCTGCAGGCGTCGATCTGGCTCTCGAAGTTGCCGATCATGTAGGCGTTGTCGATGCGGGTCTGGATACAGTTCGTGACCACGAAAGAACAGTCGTAATATGCGCCGCCGTCTGCCCAGAGCGTCAGATGCGTGCCTTTAATCCTCCCTTTGTCTTCGGGACGGACGGAGCCGTCATCGACGGCTATCTGTCCCACTCCGTAAAGGGCGTGCCGCTTGCCGATCATCGCCATATCGCTGTCGCGGGCCATCGCCAGTCGGACGGGCGCATCGATCACCGCGGCAGCGACGGCCGTCGGCCCCGTGGTGAAACGCGCCTGCTCGGTTTTTCCGCCAAAGGCGCCGCCCAGCAACCGTGTCTGGATCTTGACCTTGTTGTATTGGCGCCCCAGAGCCGAGGCGACCGTCTGATGCATCTCCATCGGACTCTGGGTCGATGAATTGACGACGATCCTTCCTTCGTCCGCCGGAACTGCCAGGCAGGCTTGCGTTTCCATGTAGAAGTGCGCCTGACCGCCGGTTTTCTGGTTGTTCACGACTCGGATGCAATTCGCCCCGTCGACAAGCACGTTGTCCGTCGTCGCCGGATCTGCGTCGAAGTCGCTCGGAATGGCGGGCAGGGTGGCCATCCAATCAAACCGGCTGCGCGGACGGGTCACCTTCCAGATGTGGCACAGATACGACGCCGTAGATGGAGTGTCGGGAAAAATACTTCCCTTTGCGATAGCGTCCTCGATCGCCAGGATCGGGTCCTGCCAACCTGCGTCCCAACCGATCGGCTGGTAGCCGAGGCAATGCGCGGAAACATAGTCGGCAATCAGGTTCGCATCCTCTTCGGTATCGGCAAGCACCATTGCGATCGCCTGCCCGAAATAAAGAACGGAGCCTTCGGCAAACATCGGTTGGTCGCCGCCCATGCCTTGGAAATTGGCTGGCCGGACGGGCACGTCCTCGCATGTCAGCAGCCGGCGGAAGCGCGGGAACATGTCCGCCAACTCACCGTTGAGATCATCCGGTTGAACCGGGTTGCCTTCCCATTGGAATGAAAATTGGGCCAGGGCGTTGCGGCTCTGCACGAAGGCGGCATGCAAGGTCCCTTGGGGATAGGCGAGTTCGTGGGTATAGTGCGTGCGGCCCGAGCACTGCTCCAGGGCCGTCGCCTTGACATAGGGCTGACCGACCGGGGCCTTGAAATCCTGTGCGGCGTAATCCTGAAGGCCATCGCTGACCGCCCAGGTTCCCCAGGTCATTTCCCCGGCAGAATTGGCGTTGACCGGCATGGCGAAGCCCAGCCTTACAAGAACCGCGACCCCCGCCTTGTAAAACATCGCCACGGCAAGGTTCGCCTTGTACGCGTCGGTGAATCCTTCCCATGGAGCTTCGCCCCTTCGAGCTGCGGAATCCACCAGAGCTTGCGTTACGTCTGCCTTGAGTTGCGCGCAGGCGGACAGCAGGTTTTCATACGAGAAAACCTTCCCGTTCCAGAACCAGCCCTCGATGGTCGACGCCCGCCAGTAAGAGGCATTTATCCCTCCGAATATGACCTTGCCAGGGCTGTCCACGTTCCCCGACTGGGTATCAACATCGAATGAAATGAACGAGTTTACGATGGAATGCGAATTCACCTCCCGCAGCGCCACCTTCTGGGCAAAGGAGAAGTAGCGCTCATAAGCATCCGTGATGGAGGTACGGACGGGAGTGATCTGGAAGCTGACGATCACAATTCTGGCGGGGAAGGTGGGATCGGCTTCGATCTTGGCAAGGAGCGCATCGACCTGATCGGTCGATTGCTGTCCCGGCGCTCCATTGGCGAGATCCAGTTCATAATAGGTTACGGTCATGCTCGTGCCGATCAGGGCCAGCGTCAGGTCGGACGGGAACGGCTCACCGCTGCCGCCGGCAACGTGATGGAGCCACAGCATGAAGTTTCCGCCGATCGAAGCGGCATTTCGGACGATCCGCCCGGCCGTTCTTTCGGCCATGTACAGTATGGCGGCAAAATCGGGAGAGTCGTCATCGAGGTTGACGATAAATTCGATGAGCTCATTGTAGGTGGTGCAGGCGGGAAGAGTGTAGTTAAGCTGATCGTGAAATGCCGGGCTGGGTTTGCCTTGCAGTTCCTGGACGTACCGCAGGTCGATAAAGGCGTCGACGGTTTCGAACTCGGTCTTGTAGATCCCATAGGACGTGCCGCCATGTATGAAACGGAACGTCTTGCCGCCCTTCGTCAGGCCGGCCGCGTCCGCTGCCAGTTCATCCATGTTCGACGGCGTGAACCACTGCACAGATCCCGGAACGTCCAGGGGCTCCACTGGAAATGGCGAGGTCGGTGCGTCGATTCTGACCGGCGTTCCTTTCGGAATGTCGATCTCCGGATCCTCCATGCACTTCATCCGGTTGTCCTCGTCTTCCGAGGACCAGTCGCTGGCCAGGGTTTTCATGCCGGTGAGGATTGGACGGTATCCCGTGCATCGACAGAGATTGCCATCGAAAATGTCTTCGATATCCTGCTTGGTGGCCTGGGGATTGTTCGTGATGAACTCCGACATGTTCATCACGAAGCCAACGCTGCAATAGCCGCATTGGCTGCCATTGTTGCTTGAAAGAGCATGGGCCACAGGATTGATTTGCGAGATGTCGGGGCCTGCGGCCAGTGCGAGATCGCCCCTGTTGCTTGCCTTTACCTGCTTGACGGCTTCAATCAGGCTGGAGGGCAGGGAATCGTGGAAATCCGGCCCACCGCGTGAGGCGGTTGGATGATGTGCGGGATAGGCAGCCAGCGACGGGGGTACACTGCCTGTCCCCTCGATCGTTGTAATCGCCATTCCATTCAGCGAGCAGAGCCGGCGCAGGCAGGAATTGATGGCGCGGTGCCTGACGGGGCCTCCATCCGGCCAGTCCGAAAGAATGACCGTGCAGCCACCGCACCCGCCTTGCCCGCAGGGCTTCTTCGTGCCTGTCAGCCGCACCTCCGGCGACCGCAGATAATCAACCAGCAACGTAGAAGGAGAGGGGTTTTCGATCGTTACCGATTTTCCATTGAGAAAAAACTGCAAGGTCGACGTTGTGGCTGTCATTTGCGGCTCCCTGGCTGATTTCGACGAATAAATGGCCTCGCCAGCGGAAAGGTCGGTCCGCTAGTCGTGAATCGGTATGCCTATTTGAGGTTGATTAATCTGCCGGAGGAGCCGGATTTTACCAGCACCAATTCAAGTGCGGCGTGTCCGAATTATTAGGGCGCTGTCCGGCGAGGCCGGAAGGCAGAAGCCGACCGACCGGCGACGGAAAGGTGCTCTTTTTTATCGTGACAGATTGTTGGTCACGGCAGGGTTTCGCACCTTGTCCGTGGGACAACGGGATTCCGGCACGAGGCGTGCTCGTTTGGAGGCCAGGGATGTTGGACGCGTCGTGCGGCAACGCCTCAAGTCGGCAAGCCAAGGCCTAATGTTCCTTCGGAATGGCTGGCGTCGGCGCCTCCAAGATTTCCTTCTGGCGTTCCCGGATCTCCGACAGATCACGATCGAGAAAGTAGTTGAGGAAGGTGCGGATCACCGCGATCGCCGCAATGCGCCCGACAGCCTCCCAATCCGTCGTGATCGACGTCTCGATGATATCGGCCGCGAGCTGGAAGGTGAGGGCGGCCACCAGCCAGCGGGCGTAGCGCAGCCAGATGTCGCGCCGCTCGTGGCCGGATAGCGAGCCGAGCATTGCGGATAGGCCCAGGAAAAACGCCTCCACCGTCCCGATCAGGACAATGACAAGCGCCATCCAGTCGATGATGACTATCCCGTGCTCCGTTATGACGATCAGCCATTCCTTCATCTATCCGACCTCGCATTCCTTCCATCATCGTTTCAACCCGTTTCGAATACCGTGCGCCAATCCCGCTTCATGCTGACGACAACGATGCCGTATTCGTCTGCTTTGTCGAGGGCTTCGGCGAGCGGGCTCAGACGGAACTCGCGGTCGTAAGCGAATTCGCGCTCCGCGTCGTCGTGATGAATCAGCAGCGCCAGGCGCGGCCCAGGCCCCGTCTTGCAGTACCGCAGCATGGCGAGATCGCCGTCGGAGTTGCCGAAGGCCAGGATCGGACGGCGGCCGATATGCAGGCCGATATTATGCGGCTTGACCTCGCGGTCGTCGAAGGAGTCTATCTCGGCCAGCTTCACAAGTTCGCCGCGGTCATCCTGCATTTCGAAACGCGTCTTGACGCTGGAGCCGACGACCTGATCGCGGGCAACGCCGTAGCGCTCTTCGGAAAAGCAACGGATGAGGTCGATACCGCCGCCGGAGACGATGAAGGTCTTGAAGCCGTGTGCCCGCAGGAAATCCAGAAGCTCGACCTGAGGCCGGTAGGTGAGCTCCGTGAACAGCCGTCCGAGCTTCGGGTGCTTCGTGGTCGCCAGCCAGTTGCGTGCATATTCCTCGAACGCGTCCTCCGTCATGCCGGCATGGACGGCGGCACCGACTTCGAGCAGACCCTTCTTTCCGAGATCGTGGATCGCCGCCATGTCGCGTTCGAGATAGGCCTTGAACGGCTGCCGCTCTTTCAGACCAGGGTCCTTCCGGGCCATGGTCTCCAGCCGCTCGCGGCCGAAGAAGAACTGCACCTGCAGCGGCTGTTCGCACCAGAGCGTGCCGTCATTGTCGAAGATGGCGATGCGTTCGGCGGGCGGCACGAAATCGGGGCCGCCTTCTTTGGTCACGCGCGCGACGAAATCGAGAATTGCGGATTTCGCCGCGCCGTCGTTCCAGGAGGGAAGTGAATCGTTCGTCATGGACATCTTCCGGATTTGCAAGGGACGCGGGCGGGTGAAAGCTCCCGCCCGCGTCCCTTGTCTCAGTGGCCGGCACCGCCGGCCGTGTCCTCCATCACCCTGATGGAATCATCGATGGTGAAGGTGTTCGGCTTCTGGATGATCGGGAACTCCTTGAACGTCGCCGCGAACTTTTGCGCGATCGTCATCGCGCCGTAGAGGATGTAGGCGTGATAAAGGAGCCACTCGTAATAGGAGTTCGAGGTAATGTCCGCGAACTCGTAAGGATCCGTTCGCAGATTGAAGAACTTGGCCAGCCGCAGCCGGACGAACGGTTCTGCCCAGACGCCCATCGTTCCCGGAAGGCGCTGTTCCATGAAGACAACTTTCCAGTTGTCGTAGCGCACGGCCAGAATATCGCCGTCGTCGCTGATGTACATGAACAGCTTGCGCGGGCTCTCCTTGGTCTCGCCCGTCAGGTAGGGCACCAAGTTGAAACCGTCGAGGTGGTTCTTGTAGGTGCGCCCGCAGGCCTGATAACCCTTCTTCACCTTTTCCTCGATGTCGGGCTCGCCGGCGATGGCGAGGAAGGTCGGGAACCAGTCGTGGTGCTGAACGATCTCGTTCGAGATCGAGCCAGGCTTGATCTTGCCCGGCCAGCGCACCAGCAGCGGAATACGGAAGGCGCCTTCCCAGTTGGTGTTCTTCTCGCTGCGGAACGGCGTCATGCCGCCGTCCGGCCAAGAGTTGCGGTGCGGGCCATTATCGGTCGAGTACTGCACGAAGGTGTCGTCGGCGATGCCGAGCTCGTCGAGGAAATCGAGCATCTCGCCGACGTTCTTGTCGTGGTCGATCATGGTGTCATGATAGGGTGACTGCCAGCGGCCGGCCTGACGCAGGCTTTCCGGCTTGGTGTGCGTCATGAAGTGCATGTGGGTGGTGTTCAGCCAGATGAACCATGGCTTGCCGGCATCGTTGGCGCGCTTGATGAAATCCTTCGCTGCCGCGACGAACTCATCGTCGCAGGTTTCCATCCGCTTGGTCGTTAGCGGACCTGTGTCCTCGATCTTCTGCTTGCCCACGCGGCCCCATCGGGGCATTTCGGTCGGGTCGTCCTTGTCGGTCGCCCATGAGTGGATCACGCCGCGCGGTTTGATGTTCTTGAGCAGGTTGGGAAAATCCTTCTCCGGATAGTAGTCGTACATCTCCGGCTCTTCCTCGGCGTTCAAGTGGTACAGGTTCCCGAAGAACTCGTCGAAGCCATGATTTGTCGGCAGCATGTGATTGAGATCGCCGAGGTGGTTCTTGCCGAATTGGCCCGTCGCATAACCCTGGTTCTTGAGTGCGCCGGCCATGGTGATGATCTTCTCGTTCATGCCGATCGGCGCCGCAGGGATGCCGACTTTCGACAAACCCGTCCGCAGCACGCTTTGTCCCGTGATAAAGGACGACCGGCCCGCGGTGCAGGACTGCTCGCCGTAGCTGTCGGTGAACATCATGCCTTCCCTGGCGATGCGATCGATATTGGGCGTCTGGTAGCCCATCAGCCCATGCGAGTAGCAACTCAGGTTGCTGATGCCGATATCGTCGCCCCAGATGACGAGGATGTTCGGCTTTCCATTTTTCGGTGGCTTTGCCATGAATCTCTCTCCTGTCGCCATGTTCCATCTTCGGCCGCCCCAACTGCGGGACGGCCTCTAGGTCGGGTTTGGACCGTCAAATAGCAGCGAGGTCCTCAGTTGTTCGAAGTGTGGGCAGCTTCCATCTTTGCCATTGCCGCTTCGAGGGCCTTGTGGAGGCTGAGCGTGTCGGCGCCCTGTCGCGGTGGATAGTCCATCAAACTCTTCAGGTGGCTGCGGATGAACGGCTGTGCAGCGGTTGGCGCCCACATCTTCTGCGCGAAGAACTTGCGGCCGGCATAGCCCCACTCGTGGGATTCCGGATCGATCTTTTCCATCGGATCCATCAGCAGGTTGAAGACATAGGGGACGTTCGGGTAGTATTTCTCGTTCCACCAGCTGCCCTCCGGCTTCAGGCCGATATGCATCTTCCAGCTGTCGACGCGCACGGCCATCAGGTCCGTCTCGTCGTAGTAGAAGAATTCGCGCCGGGCCGATTTCTTCGAGCCGCCGGTCCAGTGATCGAGGTTGTTGTAGCCGTCGAGATGGACCTTGTAGGTCGTGCCGTTCATCTTATGGCCCGTAAGCAGCTTGTCCTTGAGGTCCGGCAAGCCGGCGGCGGCGGCAAGCGTGACGAAAAGGTCCTCATGGCTCTGGATCCCGTTGGAGATGGAATGAGCGGGTATTTTCGCAGGCCAGCGCACGAGGCAGGGAACCCGTAGTCCTCCCTCCCAGCTCGTTCCCTTTTCACCGCGGAACGGCGCATAGCCGCCGTCCGGCCAAAACAAGAGCTCGTTGCCGTTGTCGGTGGTGTAGACGACGATGGTGTTGTCGGCGACCCCGAGGTCTTCGAGCTTCTTCAGAAGCATTCCGATCTGTTCATCGTGCTCCAGCATTTTCGCGCGCACGACGTCCTCTTCGGCGCGCCCTTCGTCCACCGCCATCTGCACGTACTTCTTTTGCGGATGCGACCAGATGTGGATGGCAGTCGTGTTGAACCAGCAGAAGAAGGGCTTGTCGCCCTTGCCGTTGCGGTCGAGCCAGTCAAGCGTATGCTCAAGTACCTCCGAATCGAAGGTCTCCATGCGCTTGCGCGTGAGCATGCCGGTGTTTTCGATCCTCTGCTTGCCGACGCGGCCGAAGACGGGGTCCGTGGTCTCATCATCCTCGTCTGTTGCCCAGGCATGCAGCACGCCGCGGGGGCCATATTTCTTGAGGTATTCGGGGTTCTTCTGACCGGGATAATCGAGCTCTTCTGGTTCTTCTTCTGCATTGAGGTGATAGAGGTTGCCGAACCATTCGTCGAACCCGTGCACGGTCGGCAGGAACTCGTTGCGGTCGCCGAGATGGTTCTTGCCGAATTGTCCGGTCGCATAGCCCTGTGTTTTCAGAACTTCGGCGAGCGTCGGGTCCTCTTTCTGAATGCCGCGAGGCGAGCCCGGAATGCCAATCGTCGTCATGCCGGTACGGACCGGCACCTGCCCCATGATGAAAGCTGCGCGGCCCGCCGTGCAACTCGCCTGGCCGTAGTGATCGGTAAAGACAACGCCTTCGCGTCCGATGCGATCGATGTTGGGCGTGTGGCCCATCATGCCGTTGGCGTAGACGCCGACATTCCACATCCCGATGTCATCTCCGAAAATGACGAGAATGTTTGGCTTATCTGTATTGGCCATGTCGCTAACTCCTTATTTGATGATCGTTGGCCGGTAGTGTGAAGACAGCCGAGGATGGCGTGCTCGCCTGCTCGCTATGCTTGGTTACCGTCCCAGTTCATCCGAACGGGCCGGCCCGGAACACCATGCTGAGGATGACGATCACCCCGATGATCAGCAGCAGGACGGCGGTGATCAGCGTCATCGAAGGTGGAAATCTGCTCTCCGCGTGAACAAGGCCTTCCTGGTGCATCGCCTGGCGCTCGTGGCGCAGGCCGAGCATGAACTGGACGTGATAGACGATGCCGACGACCAGCATCACGATGCCCAGAAGGACCAGCGTGGCGCCGAAGTTGCGCGGGGCGGCCGCATGCGTGATGGTGCCGGCGTCGCGCATCCTCTCGAAGAACTGGAAGATGGTGAAGCCGAAGGAGATCAACGACAGCGACGTGCGGATCACGGACATCAGCGTGCGGTCGGCGCTCATGCGCGTGCGCTGGAACGACATGCCGGTCCGGCGCATCGACATTTCGGTGCGGTCGGTCGAAAGGTCGGTGCGATGCGTGGAAAGGTCGGTCCTGTATTCCGACAGCGAGGTGCGGTGTTCCGACAGGCCCGTCCGGTGGTTGGAGAGACCGGTCCTGTAAGCCGAATATTGTACCGACGCGATGTCCGATTTCGACTCGTCGACTTTCGGGACCGGCGGCACGGGGGTTTCCGGCAGCCTCGCGGGCCTTTCAGGGATTGCTTTCGGTGGTTTGGTCATGTCGCTCACTCGTTCTACGCAGTGGGTTTGCGGGCGAACCACCAGCCGGCGACGCGCTCGATGATCCAGCGGAAGGCGAAATAGGGAATGATCGCGAGCAGGATCGCCATCATCACCGCCTCTGCCGGATAGAAACGGTCGAACATCCTGAGCTGGTAGATGACATCCATGCTGATCCCCAGCAGCACCACGCGCGCGGTGGAGATAAGCCCTTGCCGCAGCCGGCCGTGACGCGCAGTCGGATCTCCCCTGTTCGTCCAGAGGAAGAAGGAATGCCCGTGCCGCGCGTCCGCCAGGCCGTCCGGAACGGCGGCGAGCAGCGCCATTGCCGGTTGCAGGAAAAAGCGGAAACTCATCGGCCCACCCACTCGGCCGAAAATATCGGCCCAGAAGCGTTGATGAACGTCAGCCGAAAAGCCGTGAATGGACACGCCGAGCAGAAGCAGCAGCGCAGTGATGCCGAGGGCGAGCCAGGTCAGCGCCAACTGGAACCGTGAAGGCTGGCCGTTGCTCATGTCTGCACTCCCTTCCGGACTATGCAGCGAAAGCCGACATGGCTCGCCGAACTGTCGATCGGCTGGGCATGTCGCGCCGCCGGGCGGTACCGCCGGCAATAGCTCGGCGCGCAGAGATGAGATCCGCCCTTCAAGACGCGGCGGGGGATGCGGATCCCCGCCTGGCACGGATCGATGCTTTCTTCGGACCGCATATTCCGGGGATTGACGGGTATGCAGCATGGCTTCGCCGCGTCCGCCGGATGCCGCGCCGCATAGAAGTCGGACGTCCACTCCCAGACATTGCCGATCATGTCATGGAGCCCATAGCCATTTGCCGGAAAAGCGCGCACCGGCGAGGTCCGATCGTATCCGTCCTCTTTCGTATTCTGATGGGGGAAGGCACCCTGCCAGATGTTGGCCATCGGTTTGCCGTCGGGCATGAAGACGTCGCCCCATGCATATTCGGCGCCGTCAAGCCCGCCGCGCGCGGCGAATTCCCATTCAGCCTCGGTGGGCAGGTCCTTCCCTGCCCATCTTGCGTAGGCCTCGGCGTCCTCATAGGCGACGTGCACCACCGGATGATCGTCCAGCCCGCTGATCGAAGAACGAGGACCATGGGGGCGGCGCCAGTTGGCTCCGAACTTGAACCGCCACCACTGCGTCCAATCGCGCAGATCGACGGCCAGTCTGGGTGGTGTAAACACCAGCGAGCCGGCCTTGAGCATTTGCGGCAGGGCGCCGGGATAGTCCTCGGCTCGCGGCTTGCGCTCCGCAAGCGTGACGTAGCCGGTCGCATTGACGAATTTGCGGAACTCGCGGTTCGTGACGGGGGTCTCGTCGATCCAGAAGCCGTCGACCTTCACGGAATGAACCGGAGCTTCCTCAGGATAGTGATCGGCGGATCCCATCATGAAGACCCTGCCGGGAACCCAGATCATCCCTGCGGGTGTCGTATCCTCGCAGTCAGCACCGTCGAATGCCAATGCCATTGGTCGCCTCCGGTTCGTGAGGCGGTCATGTTTGCGATTGCAACGGGCCAGCGGAAGTACGCAACGGTAAATGTCGGGATCGTTTACGTAAACCGGCAGTGGTCATCTGCCCGGCAGTATGGATTTGGCCGTCTGTGTGAATCCGGCCTGACTGTGGCCTCTCGGACCGGGGCAAACACTGGAAGCCATGGGCGCGCGAACGCAACGGTAAACGGGCGTAAACTTACGTTCGCGGCGGGGGCATTTACCGTTGTGTACTTACCTCTCGCCGGAGCTTCTGCTCGACTCCGGCCGGATGAACGAGCCGCCTCCAAGGTGAGGCCACGGACGTGACAGCGATCGCAATTGTCTTCGGCTCGATGGAGAGATGGGCTCCAAGGTCTATGACCAGATCAACACTTCGTCGCCTTGCCGGCTGTCTTTTTGGCACGTATGCGGGAGATCGTGATGTCAGCGTTTGAACAGAAGGAGCAGATTCACGCGCCACATGATTTTATCGTGACGCCGGAATTGGCTCTCGCCGAACTCAACCGCGTTCTGGAAAGCAGGGAATTCAAAGGCACGCCGCGACGCAGGAAATTCCTGCAGTACATTGTTCACGAATTTCTCGCAGGCCGTGATCGTGGTCTCAAGGGGTATACGATTGCGACGATCGTCTTTGGGCGGGACGAAAGCTTCGATCCCCAGACAGACCCTGTTGTGCGCCTGGAGGCCCGGCGTCTGCGTCATGACCTCGCCAGCTATTACGTTTCAGCCGGGCGCGGCAATCCGCTTCGAATTTCCATCCCGAAGGGGCAATACGTGCCGGTGATCGAGTGGGTCGGGGTAGATTATCAGCACGCGGCTTCACTCCCGGCGGGAGCCGCGAGGTTCAATCGCTTTTACTCTCCAGCCATCGTACGTAAAGCTGTCGCCATTGCATTTGCGGTATTCGCCCTCGTTGCGATGACGGCGTGGTTTCATCCCTCGGCCGTTGGCCAGAATGCGAAGGCGGATGCATCAGGCGGATCTTTGGCCGTATTGCCGTTCAAGGCGCCGTCGATCAAATGCGAAATTCCCAGCGGATAGCCCCGGCGGAACCTGCCGACCTTCCGGCAGTTCGCCGTTTGAGGAACAGGAACGTGACGGTGGCGCGAATTGGAACGGCAAGCCGATCAAGGAGGCGACCGGATTGGACAGCTGTTTGGCAAGGTCGGACCCGGAGGAGTCTTGCGCCGGCGTCTCCTCCGGGCATGCGACCGCGCCGGCGAGCGCCAATACCGTCACCACCGCGGCGTTTCTCGACGTTTGAACCGCTCGGGAAAGATGGCTTGCATCAATCATCAACCACCTGCCAATCATCGTTCGGATTGAAGGTTTCGATCTTCGACGCAATGTCCGCCGTCTGCTCGCCAAGATCGGCTTCGTATATGATGCCGCTCTTGTTGACGACGAAAGTCCTCACGCCGGTCACGCCATAATGGACCGGCCAGGCCACGAGGCCGAACCCGGCAATCATGTTGCCGTTGATGACGTAGTCATGAGCTCCCCCGGCGATCACGTCTCCCTGGCGCGTCAGTATTCGATAGCGATAACCGTTGAAGCCTTCTCCCGCCCTGGCGGATTGCAGCGCGTCTCCATCCGAAAGTGCCGCGCCGCCTGGACTTTCCTCTCCGCCGAAAGCGTCTGCCGGCCAGTACAGACCGTCCTGCTCGCCGGGTGTGCTGATGAGCTTCGGCGCATATTCGAGAACGCCGTCCCCATCGTGATCGGCGAGGGCATATTGTTCCTGCGCAGCCACGTAGTCCTGCATGGTCTGGATAGTCGATAGCTCGTTTGCGCCGACCTTGCGATTGGCGACTTCTTCGAGCCCGACATAGGTATCGAAGGCCCACCTGCCGTCATCGCCCCTGGACACCGGGAAGGGGAAAGGCCAGCGTTCGCTGCCGATCTCCAGCACCTTGCGCCCATTCACATCCTCAACGTCCAGCTTCTCCTTCAAACCGGCCTGGATTTCAGCATAGGCATCCATGACGCCGTCAGCGGCCCTGGTCTTGGCGACATCCAAGCCGAGCAGGGCTGCGAGCTTATCGACATCGCCTTCCTCGACGGTCGATCTGAAGGCGGCAACTGCCTCTTCGGGCGAGGAGAAGGTCGGCGGTTCCTCCGGGGAGGCGAATGCCGAGATCGCCATCTCCTCGCCCGCGTCCTGGGAGTGGACGGCGGGGACCGGCATCGCGGCGCTGATCACCGCGGCGCAGGTCAACGTGTGAAGAATGTTCCTGTAACCTGTCTTCATCGTCATGTTCTCCTCCAAGCGGGGATTAGCGACGACGTCCGCCACCGTGTCTGACAAACTTGTGCCCGCCGCCACGATGGCCGCCTCCCATGGAGTGCCGGCCGCGGTTGGACGACATATGCGTGAGATGACGGTTTCCGGGGCTTCCGAGAACGGAGTGCTGCCGGCTCGGGCGGTGCTGCACATGCGCACCCGGCCTCGGCTGCGTGGCACGCCGAGTTGCGTGTTTGACATCGCGGCTGCCGACATGCGCAGTTGCGGCATTCGACCGGCGGGAGACCGCCGTCTGTCCCGCCGGGCGCGATCTTTGGTTGGCCGCGCCGGAGCGATTGCGTATCCGGTCGGCATCGATCTTGCTCTTGCGGATATCGGTGGCCGTGACTTTGGGATGATGGGCGATCGCGGCGCCGCGGTCCCGGCCGATATCTTTGGCTTTGGCCGCGATATTGTTGCTGCGGTTCGACTTGAACTCATTCCGTATCGCGTTTTGGTCGATCCTGCTGAACTGGTTCTTGTCGAAATTGATCTTGGAGCGGTCGACGTTCCTCCAGTCGATATCGTTGAACTTCAGGTTGCCTCGATCGAAGTCGCGGTCGTTGAAGCAATGATCGCAGTTAATGTCGATGTCGGCGCCATCCCAATCGCCGCTCCAAACGCCCCAATCGTCCCAATCCACCACCGATGCCCAGATTGCTCCGGTCACGGCTGCAGCAAAGAACGGAGCCGTCGGATAGTAGTAGTTGGGATATGGGTCGGGATAGTAGGTGATCGGCGCCGGCGTATAGGTCGGCTCATAGAGCATCTGAGGCTCATATTGCGGCACGTAGACCTTTTCGGGATCCTTGGATTTGATCAGGACGTTGTCGCCCTCGTTCACCACCGTAATCTTGTCGTCGCTCTTGATGACATTATTCGCAACTGCCTTGTCGCGCAGCGTCTGGATGGCGATCAGCACATCCTTCTGCTGGTAGGTCAGGGCACTGCCAAGCCCCTGCGTCCATTCCAGGTCGTCGCTCATCATCTTGACGACCTGCGGATAGTTCAGCAACGAAATGACGCTGCCGTCCCAGTCGTCGCTCGGCTTCAGGTCCTTGGTCGTCTTCGATTGCTCAAGGAAGCGCTCGGCTTGCACAATCTGCAGCGGAAAGATCGACGCGGAGGTGATGACGGCGACGAGCTCGTCCGGATAGAGCGCTATGCGCGCAACAAGCACTTCGAGCTCCTCTTCCGTCAGGAGGTCCGGCGCGGTCTGGCCGTCTGCTCCCGATTGGCTCTCAGAAGCGTTCTGCGCCTTTGCTTCAGGTAGTGAGACCGGAAAGGCAGTCGCAGCCAATGACAGGGCAAGTGCCATGCTCAGGATGCGGCCGATAGAACTGAGTAGGTCTGGCATTGCTTTGAACTCCCGAGCCATGTTCCGATGCCGAGGCCTTGCGTTTCATCGTGCGCCGACATCGGGATCGGATCGTCCAGTCGAGAGAATGAGTATCGTGCCAGTTTCCGGTCGGTGAAACGTGCGAACATGTACGAACATGTGCCTTGAGGCTTATCGTCTGTTGCGACTTGCCGTTCCTTGCGGGCACTATAGTGTTGCCGTGCCGCCAGAGTTGGCTCGTTCTTCATCTGCCGGAAATTCAGGCCATCGAGCTCCGAATTGACGCCATCCGGCAGGTTCTTCATAGTTGAACGGGGCTCCGTAGATGTCGAATCATGGAGGTTGCTATGACGCAGCGCATCTCGCCAGCCATCGCCGGCTTGGGTCTATGCCTGTGGAGCCAGACGGCTCTTGCCGCGGATCCCTCATTGATGATCACGCCCGATGCGAAGCAGGTGGAGACTGAAAGCGGCTGGACGCTGACATTCGCACCCTATTTCTGGGCGGCGGGCCTGACCGGCGATCTCGGTGTTTTCGGTCTGCCCACCGTTCACGCGGACGCCTCTTTCGGCGATATCTGGGACCATCTCGACTTTGCTGCCATGGCGATGGGCGAAGCCCGGAACGGTCCCTACAGCGTTTTCGCGGACATTATATATACCGATCTTTCCGGTAACGCGGCGACGCCCCGGGGCATTCTGGCCGACGAAGCCGAGGTCGACAGCAAAACGTTCGCAGGCCTCCTGGGCGTGGGCTACTCGGTTCTTCGGAATGAAAGCGGCTATCTCGACGTCGTTGGCGGCGTCCGCGTCTGGTCGGCGGATACGACGATTTCGCTGAGCGGCGGCATTCTGGACGGTGTCGAGGAAAGTGACGGCGCCACATGGGTCGATGCGCTTGTAGGGGTAAGGGGTGTCCACGCGATAACGCCGAACGTCTTCCTGAGCGCGTGGGGTCTGGTGGGCGGCGGCGGCGCGGATCTCGATTGGGACGTTGCTGCAGCCATCGGCTACAAATTCAATGACAGGATTTCCGCGACGGTCGGCTACCGGGCGCTGGGTGTCGACTATAACAATGACGGCTTTGAATTCGACGTCGTTGAACAGGGGCCGATGCTCGGCTTGCTTGTGAAATTTTGATACGGGCGGGCCGTCCGTCTGCGGCGGCGGACAAGATTGCACAGCGCGAAGCGACCATCCCTCATTTTTCACTCACCTTCTGGGGGAGCCAAATCCTGCCCGCCCCTTCAGGTGCGCTGAATTCGAACGTTTCCGGCGGCAATATCGGGTTCTCTTCCCACTCAATTTTGGCCGTGACTCTCGGACGCGCGAGGTTGTCAACGTCGACGAGGGAGACCTTCAGGGGCAAGGGACTGCCTTCGGCGGCAATCCAGAACTCGGCATCCTGGTCGGGACTGCGAAATGCCCAATGGCCGGTAAGCTTGCCGTCCACATAGGCAGGCCCCACGAAGAAACCTTCCGTTATCAGCGCGAATGAAGCGTCGGGCGTGCTCCATGCGAACAGATCGGCAAGCGGAAAGGTGAGCTGGTATTTTTGCGCGATCTCATCGAGAATTTCCTTGATCGTCGAGGGGGCGGGCAGGATGGCAAAGACATTGTCGTGCGGCCAGGCATAGATCACGTTCCGGCCGTCGTAGATGAGTTCGCCATCGACCACGTCCGTGGTCAGATCCATTCTGAGTTTGTCCGGTCGCCTCACTTCGTATGTGACTTCGCTTCCGATTTCGACTTTTTGTTCGGTGTCGAGAACCACCTCCGCCGATACTTCCGCCTCGATTGTGAAGCTCTGCAAGGACTGGAGATGGTCGCCCATTCTTCTCAACGCGTCCACGGCATCCGGCTCGATCCGAACATCCGCCTCTTCGCCGTCCTGCGCCAGGAGGCTTCCGGACACGAGCAGTGCCGCTCCCACCGTGGCGATGCGAGATTTGCATCGTGTGTCCATTTGAGCGCTCCTCGATCGACAGAACTGAGCTCAGATACGGGGTTGGAGGCACGAATGAGCAGCCGGACGCGCAGACATCTTCGCTGGAATTGGTCTGACGAGGGGAAGGGTGTCTTTGACAGGCGTAAATTGTAAGTACGCAACGGTAACTGATGGTGAAGCCACCCTCGTGGATGCCGTCGCTTAAGAGCAAATCTGCTGACCGCTGACGATGGTGGACCAACGAAATCAGGTCGGGAGCACGCACCAGCAAGCATCCTCTCCGGTCAACCCGCAGAGGATCGAGGTGCGTTGGAATGGATCGCGGCATTCTGTAACTGTTGCGTACTTCCCCCGACGCGGCCGGAAGATAAGTTTGTTTCCGATGAACACCCAGGAGGCCGCCGGTGCCCGGGCGAAACAACAGCGGAGAAGCATCAGGCGAGGCCGGGCAGCGTGGATTGCTGAAGCTGATGCTGAGACTGCCAACCGTCCGGGGCAGGCTGCAGATCCTCGCAGCGCGATCGTCCTCCCTTGCCGAACTTTGCGAAGCATACGAGGAGGCCTGCGCGATGCTCGACAAGCTCGAAGCCGACCAATCCAATTCCGACACGGCCCTGATCGGGGAATACCGGACGATCTGTATCGATATCGAAGCGGACGTCATCCAATACTGTCTCGATCATCGACATCATGTGCCGGATTAGCACGCAAACCGGGAGCGCCCTATCGCTATAAGTTTGGACGCTCCGGTTTCCTATGAGATGATCCTCCGGTGGCAGCGGCTCACGTCGAGGATCTGGCGTGAGCCGCTTTGCCGGCACCAGCCCGGGTCTACAGCACTGCTCAGGACTTCGGGCCAACGGCGGGCGACTGCCGGACAGGGCAGGGCGCCCCGTCCCGCGAGCCCCTTACCCGGTGACGAACTCCAGAAGGTCGGCGTTCAGCACACCGGCGTTCACCGTCAGCATGCCATGAGAGAAACCGGGATAGGTCTTCAGCGTGCCGTTCGGCAGCAGCTTGACCGCCTTCAAAGCCGAGGCGGCGATCGGAACGACCTGGTCGTCCTCGCCGTGCAGCACCAGCGTCGGCACGGCGATCGCCTTCAGGTCCTCGGTCTGGTCGGTTTCCGAAAAGGCCTTGATGCCGTCATAATGCGCCTTGGCGCTACCCGTCATGCCCTGCCGCCACCAGTTCTGGATCACGCCTTCATGGACCGTCGCGCCCTCGCGATTGAAGCCGTAGAACGGGCCCGCCGGGACGTCGCGGAAGAACTGCGCGCGATTGCCGGCCAGCGCCGTCCGAAAATCGTCGAACATCTCCATCGGCGTGCCCTCGGGGTTGTCGCCGGTCTTCAGCATCAGCGGCGGAATGGCGGCGACGAGGACGGCCTTGGCCACCCGGCCCGCAGGTTCGCCATGTCGCGCCACATAGCGCGCGACTTCGCCGCCACCGGTGGAATGGCCGATGTGAACCGCGTTCTTCAGGTCCAGCGCCTTGACGACGGCAAAGGCGTCGGCTGCGTAGTGATTAATGTCGTGACCGTTGGCGACCTGCTCCGAGCGTCCGTGGCCGCGCCGATCATGCGCGACGACCCGATAGCCCTTCGACAGGAAGAAAAGCATCTGCGCGTCCCAGTCGTCGGAACTGAGCGGCCAGCCATGGTGAAAAACGATGGGCTGGGCGTCCTTGGGCCCCCAGTCCTTGTAGAAAATCTGTACGCCGTCGTCGGTCGTGACAAAGCCCATGGTGTGTTCTCCTTCCGGAATATTGTGGATCGCAGGCCCCGCGGCATACGCGGGGCCCGGCGGAAAGGCGAAGCTTGCGGCAAGCGCCGAGGCCGAGATCAGAACGTCGCGGCGGCTGAGCGGCAGGCCGAGGGTGAAGGTGGGAGGCATGGAGGAGTATCCGCGAGTTGTTCAAAAGGCGGCGGGTGGATCACACGCAGTCGCCGCACATGAACGGGTCTGTTGCGGCAGAAGGCTTCCCTGTGAGGTGAGGGCGGCGAGGGCCTGCAAACGGATCGCTTCCGACCCTCACCGAAATGCTGGCCATCCCGGCCGGAATCAGCCAGCTACTGGCGTGTTGAGAAGCTGCTGCTCCCAAAGATACGCGATGCCGCTGCCGCCGAAGTGCTGGATGAGAATCTCGGTCAGCTCCTCGACATGCTCGGTGCGCGCCCAATCGCGCTGCCATTCGCCAGCGAGCGCCATCACGGTCATCACGTTCGCGCCGGCCGCGATCATTCGCTGAATGGCAACTTCGTGAGACTCCTTCGAAATCCCGCCCGACGCGTCGGTGATCACGGTCACGTCCCAGCCTTCGCCGGCGGCCTGGATGACAGGCATTGCGACGCAGACCTCGGTCCACAGGCCGGCGATGATCAGTTGCTTGCGGCCAGTCGCCTTGACGACGTTCACCACATTCTCGTCCTGCCAGGTGTTCACCCAGGTGCGATCGATGACTTCCTGATCCGGAAATACGTCGGTGATCTGCTTGAAGAGAAGCCCACCGCGCGCCGCGATCACGCTGGTGAGAATGGTCGGAACGTTGAAGGCTTTTGCCAGCTTCGCCAGCGCGGTCGTGAGGTTGACCACAGCTTGCGGATCGTGGCTGTTCAGGTTTGCGAGCTGATAAGGCTGGTGATCGATCAGAACGAGGACCGAATCTTCGGGACGAAGAAGCGAATCGAGGCCGTTACGAGGGGTCATCAAGACTTCCTTTCTCTGCCGCTATGGACGGCGGTGGGTTCACGGGGGACATGCGCCAGGGGGCGACGTTGCCGGGACGCAATTTGCCGTTCCCTCTGGTGATGCGGTAGTGTCATAGTCGGGCAAGCTGTGTCGCGAAATGAGGAACGCCGGAATGGACATCGAAGACCTACAGACATTCGTCGCAGTGGCCGATGCCGGGGGCGTATCGGCCGCCGCGCGCCGGCTTGGCGTCTCCAAGTCGATCGTCAGCCGGAGGCTCTTTCGGGTTGAAGCAGAGCTTGGCGTTCAGTTGCTTGCGCGGACGACCCGCGGTGCCGCGCTCACGGAAGCGGGGATCACGTTCAGGGACCATGCGGCCAGAGCCAGCGCCGAGATCGACACCGCCAGGGAAACGATCCTCCCGACCGGTGAGCTGCGCGGCCGTCTGAGGGTTGCCATGCCGCTTACTTTCGGCCCAACCCACTTCGCCCCGGTGCTCGCGGACATGGCGCGCCAGCACCCGCAGCTTCACATTCATACCTCCTACAGCGATCGCTTCGTCGATCTCATCGCAGAGGGTTTCGATTGCGCGATCCGGGGCGCCTACCTTCAGGACTCCAACCTGATCGCGAAGCGCGTCGGGCCGATCCATGGAAAGCTTGTCGCCAGCCCGGATTATATCGAAGCGCACGGATCACCCGAAACGCTGGACGAACTCGTCACCCATCAGGCGCTCATGCAGGGAACGGAAGCCTGGCAGTTCATGGATGGCGACAAGATCGTCACGGTCCAGCCGCAGGGCCGGTTCAAGGCCGACAGCGCCACGGCGCTTGCCGCCGCGGCGGCGGCAGGTCTCGGCATCGCCTGGCTTCCCGATTGCATCACATATGAATATGTGACCTCCGGCGCATTGGTTCCGATCATGACACGCTATCCGGTGCCTCCGGGGGCCGCGTATGTCGTACGCCCGCCGGGTCAGCATCCCACGCGAAAGGTGCGGGTGCTCACCGAAATGCTGAGTGAGTATTTCGCACGAAATCCGGACGTTTGGGGTTTCGATCGTTGAAACACGACGGGCGGGCCGGTCATTCGGTCCAACGACGAAACAGGGCACTCGCATTCACGCCCCCGAACCCAAATCCGTTCGTAATTGCATAGTCCATCTGCATCGGCCGGGCCTTGTTCACAACGAAGTCGATCCCGTCGCCGGCGGGATCTGGGGCATTCAGGTTCAGCGTCGGTGGAGCCGTCTGATCTCTGAGGGCGAGGATCGAGAAGATTGCTTCCAGCCCACCTGCGGCGCCGAGAAGGTGTCCCGTCGCGGACTTCGTACCGCTGACTGCTATCCCTGCTGTCGAACCGAATACTTTCTTGATGGCTTCGATTTCACCGCGATCGCCGAGAGGGGTCGACGTGGCGTGCGCGTTGAGGTGCTGAATCTCATGCGGAGAAATGCCAGCCTGCTTGATGGCAATTTGCATCGCTCTTGCGGCGCCGGATCCGTCCTCGGGGCCGGAGGTGACGTGGTGCGCGTCCGCCGTTGTTCCATAGCCCACCAGTTCAGCGAGCGGCTCGGCCCCGCGAGCCAGCGCATGGCTCAAGGACTCGATCACCAAGATGCCTGCACCTTCTCCCATCACGAAGCCGTCACGGAGCATGTCGAAAGGCCGCGACGCCAAGGCAGGGGTGTCGTTGAAGCCGGTCGAGAGAGCCCGCGCGGCCGCGAAGCCTCCAAGGCTAACGGTGTTCATGCATGCTTCCGTGCCGCCACAGATGGCAATATCGGCCTCGTTCGCCCGGATCATGCGGGCTGCGTCTCCGATTGCCTGGACGCCAGCCGCGCATGCTGTCACCGGAGCGCCGAGCGGTCCCTTGAGGCCATGTCGGATGGATACCTGGCCAGCCGCGAGGTTCACCAGAAATGATGGAATGGTGAAGGGCGAAAGGCGCCGCGGCCCTTTCTGGTCGACGGTCCGTACCGCGTCCGTGATCGCCGGAAATCCTCCGACCCCGGACGCAATGATCGTTGCCGTCCTGAGGCGGTCCTCTTCCGAGACAGGTTTCCAACGGGCTTGCGTAAGGGCTTCCTCCGCCGCCGCCAGTGCGAAGAGGATAAACCGGTCCACCTTGCGCTGATCCTTTGGCGCCAAAACGCTGTCGGGGTCAAAGCCGCCGTCGCGGTCCTCTTCGAAGGACGGGACAACACCGCCGATTTTTGCGGGGAGATCGCCGACGACTTCGTCAGGTAGCCGGCGGATGCCTGACTTGCCCGCCAGCAAGCGGGTCCATGAGCTGTTGACGTTGGCAGCCAGTGGGCTGACCGCCCCCATTCCGGTTACGACGATACGACGCATGGCAACTCCAGTAGTAAATTTGCATCCCCGCAGGATTCGAATGCTGAAACGATCGAGACCTGCATGCCCTGCTCCTCAATCAGCCGTCTCTGAGACTGCAATGCGTTTCACCTCGGTAGCCGCTGCTTCCAGCAGGCGGTCTGACAGCTTCTCATCGGTCAGGATCCGCGAAAGCGTCACTGCACCGACCATGAGCGAAAGCGCTGCCATTGCCTTTTGCGAGGCATCAGGATGGCCAGACGTCGGCATCAGTTCCTCGAGAACCTGCAGATGTCCCTTGATGCCGTCCTGAAACGGCTTGCGGACGTCTATGCTCTGGCGGGCCGCGTCGGCTCCAAGCGCCACCAGCGGGCACCCATCTCCTGTTTCGCTACGGTGTCCTGCCGAGAGATAGAGGTCGACGACCCCCTGGAGCGGATCGGGACTCGAAGCGGCCACCGAGGACCATCTCCTCGTGGCGCTCTCCATCGCCCGCCGCGAGGCGAGTGCCGCCAAGTCGTCCTTGGACTCAAATTGCTTGTAGAACCCGCCTTGGGTGAGGCCGGCGCCTTTCATCAAATCCTTAAGGCCGATGCCATCAAAGCCGCGTTCGCGAAAGAGCCTGCTCGCGACATTGATGACCGTTTCCCGGTTTGCTTCCGCTTGAGCGCGACTGACCCTCATGATCGTCTCCTTTTAGATTTCTATTGACATCTATAATGCATTTAGAGTTATGTTGCAATCTAAACCTATAACCCCGCCCGTCAAGAAGGGTCAGAGAAAATGAAGCGCAAAATCCTCCTCTCCTCCGTGGCCGTACTCGCCACGGTCGGCGCTGTCGCCGCCACTTTTCTGTTGGCGCCGACGCGCAAGGAAGCGGAGGCCGCAGATCCGCGTAGCCTCGCTCCGCTCGTCAGCGTGACAAAAGCCGGAACCCCGGACGCCGCCAATCGCAGCTTCACGGGTACCGTTGCTGCCCGGGTGCAGAGCGATCTCGGCTTTCGAGTTCCGGGAAAGATTGTCGAGCGGCTTGTGGGCCTCGGCGAAGAAGTCAAAGCCGGGCAGCCATTGATGCGGGTTGACGACACCGATCTGCGCCTTGCTCTGTCGGCAAAGCGCAATGCCGTTGCCGCGGCCCGGGCAACATCCATTCAGGCGCAAGCCGGCGTGGTTCCCGTCCTGCTCATCTTCAACCAGCCATTTGGATTCAACGCCATCCTTGGCCTCATCGGACTGGCCGGCATCCTTATGCGCAACACTTTGATCCTGACGGAACAGATCAAGGAGAACCAGGCGGCTGGTCTGGATGACTACCATGCGGTCATCGAGGCGACCGTGCAAAGAACAAGGCCCGTGATCCTGACGGCATTGGCAGCAGTCCTTGCATTCATCCCCCTGACGCATTCGGTCTTCTGGGGATCCATGGCCTATACGCTCATCGGAGGTACGGCGGTCGGAACGGTTCTAATCCTGCTGTTCCTGCCCGCTCTTTATGCGACGTGGTTCCGCATTCAGCCGCCTGAACGAGCGGCCGATGACCGGAGCGAAGATTACGTTCAACGTGAACAACTGGCACTGGCTGCGGAGTGATTGCCGTGTCTGGTGCCGGTAAGGTCGATGATGGATCATTCGGGTCCGTATCGATGATTTGGGACGCCTTGGCCTACAAGGCTGCTCGTCGAACTGCTCCCGGTACGACAGGCAGGCGGTCTTGCAAAAGAGGATACCGAGTGCCTTCGGACCTAAGCACTCTCTCTGCGTATCAGGCTCCCGACGAAGAGATGGTTAAGGTCCTGCTCATCCGGATCGGCCAGGACTTTGACCAGGTATTCCGCCATGTCTGCGAGAGGCTGACGATAAGTCGTGAGGCGATAGTTGGGGTTGTCGGCCTGGGGAACGTCATCGAAGCCGGTAATGGCAATATCGCCAGGGATCGAGAGACCCAAGGCATACCGAACCGCATCGCTTGCGCCCATCGCGAGGGCGTCGTTCTCGCATACCAGCACATCCGGCAGGTCTTCCCGCGCACAGTTGCTCAAACGCTCCGTCACGACTTTGCCGGCCAAGGCTGGATCGTATGTCTGAACAGTCACCAATTCCGGCTCAACCCCGAAATGCGTTGTCCAGTATGAGAAAAAGGTTTCCTTCCGCAGGAGATGCGCCGAATAGGTCTGCGGTCCGGCGACAAAAAGCGGACGTTGATATCCGCGTTGATGAACGTATCTCGCGAGTTCGGTCATCGCCCCCACATCATCGACCGCGATCGAGATCGTATTCGAGTGCTCCGAGCTGCGAGCAAAGATGATCAGCTTGCGAAACCGGCGCGCGTGAAGCGCGGTTTCAAGCACTTCATCGTCGAATTGCAAGCCGATCAGGATGACCGCGTCCACGCGTCTTTGGCTGGCATTCAACAAAGCATGGCCGGCGTCATCCCGATCCAGGGTATTGACCAGCAGTATATCCCATCCCTCGCGCCGCAAGATCCGGGTCAGGCATTCCATCATAACCAGTTTGTGGGGGTTGGCGAAGTCGTCGATCAGCAGCGCTATCAGGTTCGACCGGTCCGAGGCCAGACTTGCGGCACGCAGGTCTGGTACGTAGCCCAGCCGCTCGGCGGCAATCATCACCTTTTCGAGACTTTTACGGGAGATCGAGGCTTCCTTGCGGAAGGCACGGTTGACCGTCCACCGCGACACACCAGCAGCGGCAGCGACATCGTCCGCAGTCACGTTCGCAAATTCAAGCTTTTTCCCGTCCGGCATCCTCATCTCCCGATCCTCCTCGATAGGATCGCGCTTT
Organism: Neorhizobium descurainiae; assembly: GCF_051400715.1. Lineage (NCBI taxonomy): Bacteria > Pseudomonadati > Pseudomonadota > Alphaproteobacteria > Hyphomicrobiales > Rhizobiaceae > Neorhizobium > Neorhizobium descurainiae. The sequence continues at coordinate 20,102 of NZ_JBLFFK010000020.1, read as the reverse complement.
ATTGATAGCGCGAATATCGGCCAGTCCAATAAAAAAATTGCTCCCGCGAGCAAAAAATTCTTGCTCGCGAGAGCAAAATTAAAGATAGTCCCTCGAAGGCGGCGGCAGGCCCGCTTGTTGGGAGGATATCAGTGCTTAGAATTGGATTACTCGGGGCGGGCCGGATTGGCCGTGTGCACGCCATCAATATTGCCGGTCATGCCAGGAGCGAGTTGATCGCAGTCTCGGACGTAAATGAAGAGGCGGCGCGTTCCCTGGCCGACTCCTACGGTGCGAAGGTCCTGAGCTCCGACGAAATCCTCATGGATGCCTCTATCGATGCCGTGCTGATCGCTACGTCCACCGATACCCATTCGGACCTGATTGAAAGGGCGACGGCCGCCGGCAAGGCCGTGCTTTGCGAAAAGCCGGTGGATCTTTCCCTGCAGCGGGCCAAGGCATGCCTGGCCATGGCATCGGCAACCGGCGTGCCAGTCATGATCGGCTTCAACCGCCGTTTCGATCCGAATTTCGCAGGAGTCAAGGCGACCCTGGAGGCTGGCGGGATAGGCAAGCCGGAACTGCTATCGATCACGTCATTCGATCCCTCGCCGCCACCCGTCAGCTACGTCAAGGTGTCCGGCGGCCTGTTCCGCGACATGATGATCCACGACTTCGATATGGCGAATTTCCTCATGGGCGATGCACCCAACGCCGTTCATGCGGTCGGAACCTCGATCGTCGATCCTGAAATCGGAGCAGCCGGCGACGTCGATACCGCCGTCGTGACGCTGACATATGCCGACGGGCGCATCGCCGTCATCAAGAACAGCCGCCGTGCCGTCTATGGCTATGACCAGCGCGTCGAACTGCTGGGCTCGGAGGGACTGCTTTCGGCGGGGAATGTCCTCGAGCACACCGTTTCCAAGGCGACGAAGACCGGCGTTACGAGCGCCAAGCCCGAGTTCTTCTTCCTTGAACGATACATGCGCGCCTATGCGGCGGAATGGGATGCCTTCGTGCGTGCCATCCTCGACGGCACCCGTATTCCGGTCACGCTGAAGGACGGTGTTGCAGCTCTGGTAATGGCCGAAGCGGCAACGCAATCGGCGGCATCGGGACAGCCGGTTTCCTTGGCATTCTGAAAGATTACGATGGCGCGGGCCATCCGCAAACATTGCCGAGTGCACGGGAGGTGCCGTCGCCGGCTTTCAATTCCGGCCTTTTGGGCCGGATGAGTGGGCGTCGAGGAGTGGCGCCGGTGGCAATCTTAACTGGGAGGTTAGCATGAAGAAACTATTCGCATCTGTCACGGTTGCCGGCATCATGGCCATGGCCGCGCCGGCGTTCGCAATTGACATTATCGTCGTGGCGCATGGCCAGGCGAACGATCCATTCTGGTCAGTGGTCAAGAACGGCGTCGAGAAGGCGGCCAAGGACACCGGTGCAAATGTCGAGTTCCGTTCGCCGGAAACCTTCGACATGGTCCAGATGGGCCAGATGATCGACGCCGCCGTAAACCAGGAGCCGGACGGCCTCGTCGTCTCCATTCCGGACGGCGACGCGCTTGGTCCGGCGATCAAACGTGCGGTCGATGCGGGCATTCCGGTCATCTCGATGAATTCCGGTTCCGACGTCGCGCACAAGCTGGGCGCGCTTCTGCATGTCGGCCAGTCGGAGTTCGACGCCGGCAAGGCCGCCGGCGCCAAGCTCGCTGAAATGGGTGGCACCAAGGGCATCTGCGTCAACCAGGAAGTCGGCAATGTCGCCCTCGACCTTCGTTGCAATGGCTTTACCGAAGGCTTTGGCAAGCCTGTTGCCGTCATCCCCACGCAGAATGATCCAGCGGAAGTCGAATCCAAAGTTCGCGCGGCGCTCGAATCCGATCCAGCCGTCGATACTGTGCTGGGCCTCGGTGCTTCCCTGGTTGGCGAGCCCGCGGTCAAGGCCGTTCAGGCGCTGGGCCGCGACAACGTCCTGGTCGCTAGCTTCGACCTGTCTGCTGGTTTTCTGAAGGACGTCGCCGACGGCAAGGCCGCTTTCGCAATCGACCAGCAGCAGTTCCTCCAAGGCTATCTGCCTGTCGCATTCCTCGCCTTGAAAGCCCAGTATGGCCTCGTTCCGGGTGGCGACGTACCCTCTGGACCGAACCTCGTGACCAAGGAGAGCGCCGCCAAGGTGATTGATTTGTCCGCTCAGGGCATCCGCTAAGAAAAAGTGGCCGGGAGGCATGTGGGTAGGGCCGCCCGGCCATCGCCAAGAGGAGGAAAACCATGTCGATTGAAACGCTGACGCAAACGGATGAGCGGATCAAATCCGAGTCCTTTGCCACCAAACTCATGAAACGACCGGAATTGGGGGCAATCGGGGGCGTGGTCCTCGTCACACTTTTCTTTCTCGCCACTGCGGATCGGACAATGTTTACCCTGTCCGGCATAATGAATTTCATGACCCCGGCGGCCCAGCTCGGCATTCTTGGCATCGCCGCCGCCATGCTAATGATCGGTGGAGAGTTCGATCTCTCCATCGGGTCGATGGTAGCGTTCTCCGGCATGCTCTTTGGCGCTTTTACCGTCAATGTCGGTATGCCGCTCATTCTTGCCATCCCGCTCACCATGACGTTTGCCGCCATGCTTGGCGCAGCCAATGGCCTGATCGTCATCCGAACAGGTCTACCGTCGTTTATCGTGACGTTGGCTGGATTGTTCATACTGCGCGGCGCGACGCTGGTTGGTCTCAAGGTCCTGACCGGCGGGGCTACGCAGCTTCGCGGAATCAGGGAAGCCATCGGCGAAGATTTTCTCACGCCGATCTTTTCCGGCGACGCCTTCGGGTTTGTGTTCAGATGGCTCGCCGAGGCCGGTCTTGTGGAGAGCTTCAAGTCCGGCGTGCCCAAGGTGCCTGGCATTCCGGTGGAAATCATCTGGTTTGTCCTCTTCGCCGTGATCGCCACCTACGTCCTGTTGCGAACTCCGGTTGGCAACTGGATCTTCGCCACGGGCGGCGATTCTCTTGCTGCGCAGAATTCCGGCGTTCCTGTCCGAAACGTCAAGATCGCGCTCTTCATGCTCACAGCCGTCGCTGCCGCCCTCGTTGCCATCATCACGGTCATCGACGCCGGTTCGACCGATGCCCGTCGCGGCTTCATGAAGGAATTCGAGGCGATCATCACGGCGGTCATCGGCGGCTGCCTGCTGACCGGGGGCTACGGCTCGGCAATCGGAGCCTTCTTCGGTGCGATTATCTTCGGCATGGTGACGATCGGTCTTACCTATACGAGATTCGACCAGGACTGGTTTCAGATCTTCCTTGGCGCAATGCTGCTGCTCGCCGTGATCTTCAACAACGTCATCCGCCGACGTGTGACCGGAGAGCGCTGACATGACCGCACCGATCATCCACATGGAAAATATCAAGAAGCACTATGGCAATGTCATTGCGCTGAACGGGGTAACCTTCGACGTCATAGCGGGCGAATGCCACTGCCTTCTCGGCGACAACGGCGCCGGCAAGTCGACCTTCATCAAGACCATGTCGGGCGTGCACAAGCCGACGGAAGGTTCGATCACCTTCGAGGGCCGGCCCCTGTCATTCGAGAGCCCGCGCGATGCGATGGAAGCCGGCATTGCCACGGTGTTCCAAGATCTCGCGATGATCCCGCTGATGTCGGTCACGCGCAACTTCTTCATGGGGCGCGAGCCGACCAAGGGGTGGGGGCCGTTCAAACGCTTCGACATCGACAAGGCCAATGAGATCACCATGGCGGAGATGCGCAAGATGGGCATCAACCTGCGGGCTCCGGATCAGGCGGTCGGCACGCTGTCCGGCGGCGAGCGGCAGACGGTGGCGATCGCCCGCGCCGTCTATTTTGGCGCCAAGGTGCTGATCCTCGACGAGCCGACCTCCGCGCTCGGCGTCCGGCAGACCTCCAATGTGCTCGCCACCATCAACCGAGTGCGTGCCCAAGGCATTGGTGTCGTCTTCATTTCACACAACGTCCGTCATGCCATGGCGGTCGGCGACCGCTTCACCGTGCTCAACCGGGGCCAGACGCTGGGGACTGCAAGGAAGGGCGAAATCAATGCCGCTCAATTGCAGGACCTGATGGCCGGCGGCCAGGAACTCGCCGAGCTGGAAGGCTCGCTGGGCGGGACGATCTGAGGGTTGCAGCGGCGGTCGATACGCCGCCCCGCCATGCTTAAACCGGGGATGAAAATGTCGTCTTCAATGCCGCAGACAGAACTTGGAATCGCCCTGATCGGCACGGGCTTCATGGGCAAGTGCCATGCCATGGCCTGGCGCAATGTCGCCGCCGTTTTCGGCGGCGCGCATCCCAGGCTCGAGATTCTTTCGGACGTCACCGAGGACGGTGCGGGGCGGTTCTCCCGGCAGTTCGGATTTGCACGGTCGACCGCTCGCTGGGAGGAGGCGGTTTCCGACCCGAAGGTCGATGTGGTTTCGATCACCGCGCCGAACGGGATGCACCGGCCGATGGCTGAAGCGGCGCTGAAAGCCGGCAAGCACGTCTGGTTGGAGAAGCCGATGGCTCTGACGCTCGAAGACGCCGAGGCCATGGCCGAAACGGCCGCCGCCCATTCGGGGCAGGTGACCATGCTTGGCTACAACTACCTGAGAAGTCCGGCATTCCAGGCTGCACGGAACATGGTTCGCGACAGAGTGATCGGCAAGCCGCTCGCCTTTCGCGGGGTCTATGACGAGGACTATTCCGCTGATCCACTCCTCCCGTGGTCCTGGCGGATGACTCGCGAGGGCGGCGGTCTGGGGGCGCTCGGTGACCTCGGCTGCCACCTTGTGAGCCATATGCTGGCGCTGATGGGGCCGGTGGCGGAAGTCGTCGCCCAGACCCAGATCGCCGTTCCCTCGCGCCCTTCGCCCGATGGGGCGAAGCGGGTGGAGAACGAGGACAGTGCGCTCGCGCTTTTGCGCTTTACCTCCGGCGCGCAGGGCTCGTTCGCCACCTCGCGGGTGGCGCGTGGGCGCAAGTGCAGACTGCAGTGGGAGCTGCACGGTACGGACGGAACGATCGTGTTCGATCAGGAGAACATGAACGAACTCTGGGTGTATCGCGCGGGAGATGACGGATTCGTCCGCCACCTGACAGGCCCTGCGCAACCGGATTTCTCAGTCTTCTGCCCGGCGCCGGGCCACAATTTCGGTTTCAATGAGCAGAAAGTCATCGAGGCACGCGATCTCCTGACGGCGATTGCCGGCGGTCCGAACGCGGGTCCCGATTTCGCCCATGGGCTGGAGATCGAGAGGATCATTCACGCGATGGCTGCCTCGAACGGTACAGCGATCCGGCTCGGGAGGTAATAAAATGACCAAGGTACTCGATGTCATCACCATCGGCCGCGCCGGCGTCGATCTCTACGGCGCCCAGATCGGCGGGCGCCTGGAGGATATGGGCTCCTTCGAGAAATATATCGGCGGTTCGCCCACCAATATTGCCTGCGGCAGTGCCCGGCTCGGCTTGAAGACGGCGCTGATCAGCCGGGTCGGTGACGAGCATATGGGGCGCTTCATCCTCGAACAGCTTGCCCGGGAAGGCGTCTCGACGGAAGGGGTGAAGATCGACCCGGAACGGCTGACCGCGCTCGTTATCCTCGGTATTCGCGACGACACGCAATTCCCGCTGATATTCTATCGTGAGAACTGCGCCGACATGGCGCTTTGCGAAGACGACATCGACGAGGCCTTCATCTCTTCGGCGCGTGCCGTCGTCGTCACCGGCACCCATCTCAGCCATCCGCGCACGGAGGCCGCCGTCGTCAAGGCGCTGGAACTGGCACGCAAGCACGGGCTGCGCACGGCGCTCGACATCGACTATCGGCCCAATCTCTGGGGAGTTGCCGGGCATGGCGACGGCGAAAGCCGCTTCGTCGAGAGCGCGAAGGTGACAGCACGGCTTCAGGCTTCGCTCCACTATTTCGACCTGATCGTCGGGACGGAAGAAGAATTCCACATCGCCGGCGGATCGACCGACACGCTTGCCGCGCTCGGCGCGGTGCGGGCGGTGAGCAAAGCGACGCTGGTCTGCAAGCGCGGCCCGCTGGGCGCGGTGGCCTTCCAGGATGCCATCCCCGACAGCCTCGACAAGGGCCAGACGGGGCAGGGCTTCTCGATCGAGGTGTTCAACGTGCTGGGGGCAGGAGACGGTTTCTTTTCCGGTCTGCTGCGCGGCTGGATGACGGGAGAGGACTGGCCGACCTCTCTCAAATACGCCAATGCCTGTGGTGCCTTCGCGGTCAGCCGGCATGGCTGTACGCCGGCCTATCCAAGCTTCGAGGAACTGCAGTTCTTCCTGAAGCGCGGCGTGGTTCGCCCGGATCTGCGCAACGATGCCGAACTCGAACAGCTTCACTGGTCCACAACGCGTCATACGCGGGTCAACGGCGACTGGTCGACCATGCGGGTTTTCGCCTTCGACCACCGGATGCAGCTGGAACAGATGGACGGGTTCACACTGCCCAAGGGCGCGGCGTTCAAACAGCTTTGCCTCGATGCAGCGCTTCGCGTCCAGGCGGGCCGCGGCGGCTACGGCATCCTCTGCGACAATCGCATCGGCCGGTCCGCGCTGCATCGGGCGTCCGGCACGGGTCTCTGGATCGGGCGGCCGGCGGAATGGCCCGGTTCGCGACCGCTAGCCCTGGAGCCTGAACTTGGGCTCGATTGCGGAACGCTCGGCGAATGGGCGGGCGAGGACGTGGTGAAGGTACTCTGCTTTTGCCACCCGGACGACGACAAGCAAACGCGGGCGGCTCAGGAAGCGACCGTGAAGCGATTGTTCGAGGCCGCGCGGCGCAACCGGCTGGAGTTCCTGCTGGAGATCATTCCTTCCAAGGTCGGCACTACCGACGAAACGACCGTCGCAACGCTGATCCATCAGTTCTATGCGGCGGGAATCTATCCCGACTGGTGGAAGCTGGAGCCGATGACGTCGCGCAAAGGCTGGGCCAACGCGATCGCGGCCATCGAGGAACACGACCGGCACACGCGAGGTATCGTCGTGCTCGGACTGGATGCGCCGGAGGAGGAACTGGCGGCGAGCTTCGAGATCGCGGCGGGCTTTGATCTCGTCAAGGGGTTTGCCGTCGGGCGGACGATCTTCGGCGATGTGGCGCGTCGCTGGTTTGCCGGCGAACTCGCCGATGCTGCGGCGGTGGACGAAATGGCGACGCGTTATGCCCGGCTATGCGGCATCTGGGACGCGGCGCGGGTGAAGGCACGGGAGGCAGCATGAACACGGTAAGACTGACGGCGGCGCAGGCCATGGTGAAATGGCTTGCCGCGCAGATGACGGAAGAGCGGGAACGTTTCGTCGACGGTGTGTGGGCGATATTCGGCCACGGCAATGTCGCAGGTCTCGGCGAGGCACTGCAGAAGGCCGGCAACGGGCTGCCGACCTGGCGCGGCCAGAACGAGCAGACCATGGCGCATGCAGCCATCGCCTATGCCAAGGCGAAGAAGCGCCGGCAGGTGCAGGCGGTGACGTCCTCGATCGGGCCGGGCGCAACCAATATGGTGACGGCGGCGGCGCTGGCCCATGTAAACCGTCTTCCGGTTCTCTTCATTCCCGGCGACGTTTTTGCTAACCGGCGGCCGGACCCAGTTCTGCAGCAGATCGAGGATTTCGACGACGGTACCGTTTCCGCCAATGACTGCTTCCGTCCGGTGAGCCGTTATTTCGACCGCATTACCCGGCCCGAGCAATTGCTGACGGCACTGCCGCGGGCCTTGCGCGTCATGACCGACCCGGCGAATTGTGGGCCGGTGACGCTCTCGTTTTGCCAGGACGTTCAGGCCGAGGCGCACGACTGGCCGGAAGAATTCTTCGAGTCAAAGATCTGGCGCATTCGCCGGCCTGTTCCCGACGCACGGGACGTGGAGGATGTGGCGGTTCTGATCAGGGCGGCAAAGAATCCGGTGATCGTAGCTGGCGGCGGCGTCATCTATAGCGGCGCGGAAAAAGACCTCGCGGAGTTTGCCACGAGGCATGCCATTCCGGTGATCGAGACGCAGGCCGGCAAGTCGGCGCTGGCGCAAAACCATCCAATGAACTTCGGTGCGGCCGGCGTCGACGGTTCGGCCGCCGCCAATGCGCTGGCCCGCAAGGCTGATCTCGTCATCGGCATCGGAACACGTTTCCAGGATTTCACCACCGGTTCGTGGTCGCTGTTTCAGGCAAAAGACCGGCGGTTGGTGTCGATCAACGTGCAGGCCTACGACGCGGACAAGCATGGAGCGTTGGGGCTCGTCGCCGACGCAAAGGTCGCGCTCGGGGCACTCAGCGAACATCTCGGCCAACATAGGGCGCCGGCGCCGGACGTGACATTGCGTGCCGAATGGCTTGCTGCCGTGGATCGCCATTGCGCGGCTCCCTCGGGCGAGGATCTGCCGACAGATGCGCAGGTCATCGGTGCCGTGCAGCGCGCGACCGGAGAAAATGCGATCGCCATGTGCGCCGCCGGTACCATGCCCGGCGCGCTCAAACTGCTCTGGCAGCCGAGCCAGGGCGGCTACCACATGGAATACGGCTATTCCTGCATGGGCTACGAGATTGCCGGCGCCATGGGCCTGAAGCTCGCGCGGCCGGACCGCGAGGTGATCTGCTTCGTTGGCGACGGTTCCTACATGATGGCCAATTCCGAACTGGCGACGGCGGTGATGCGCAAGGTGCCGTTCACTGTCGTCTTGACCGACAATCGCGGTTACGGCTGCATTAACCGCCTGCAGCAAGGCACGGGCGGCGAGGCGTTCAACAATCTCTACAGGGATTGCAATGTCGAGCAGCAGCCCGAGATCGATTTCGTCGCGCATGCCGCCTCCATGGGAGCGCACGCGGTGAAGGCGAAGAATATCGCGGATCTCGAAGCGCAGGTCGCCGCCGCCCGCGGGCGCGACATTCCGACCGTGATTGTCGTTGACAGCGACCCGACCAACGGACCGGGTTTCGGCGATGCCGGGAACTGGTGGGATGTTGCCGTGCCAGAAGTGGGAACGACGGACAAGTTGAAACAGGCCTATGCGCGCTACCTCGAAGGGGCGGCGGGGCAAAGACTCGTGAATTGAGGACAACACATGATTCGCTTCGGCACCAATCCCATTGCCTGGGCCAACGACGACGATCAGACGCTGGGCGCGCATATCCCGACCGAGCAGATTCTGCGTGAGGCCGCGGAAATCGGTTTCGACGGAATCGAAAACGGTCATCGCTGGCCAGACAATCCAGAGGAACTGAAGCAGTTGCTCGGCTCGCATGGCCTCGCTTTCGTGTCCGGCTGGTTTTCGCTGAACCTGCTGACGCGATCCGTCGAGGACGAACAAAAGGCGATCCAGCCGCATCTCGACAAGCTGAAACATAACGGCTGCAAGGTGTGCATTGCCTGCGAGACTTCCAACAGCGTCCAGGGGTTGCAAGTGCCGCTGTCGGAAAGCCCGGTGCTGACGCCGGAAGAGATGAAGGCCTTCGGAGCCAAGGTCGAGGAACTCGCCGCCTTCACCGCCCGCCAGGGTATCAGGCTGGTCTATCACCACCACATGGGAACGGTGGTCGAAACGCCTGAGGAGATTGACGCCTTCTTGAAGGCGACCGGACCGGAAACGCGTCTTCTCTTTGATGCCGGGCATTGCTATTTCGGTGGCAACGGCAAGGATCCGACGCCGGTTCTGGCGAAGTATGTCGATCGGGTCAGCCATTTCCATGCCAAGAACGTGCGGCCGGCAGTGATGCGACAGGTTCGGGAGACCGGCATGTCCTTCATGGACGGCGTGCGAGCCGGTGTCTTTACCGTTCCTGGCGACGAGGACGGCGGGATCGATTTTGCGCCACTCCTGAACATCCTCAAGGCTGCCGGCTATGACGGCTGGATCGTGATCGAGGCAGAGCAGGATCCGGAGGTCCGCAAGCCGTTCAAATACCAGTCGCTCGGTCTCAGGACCCTGAAATCCGCCGCTGCCCATGTCGGCCTGGTCTGACGCAAGAGCGAGGAGGAATCCCATGCCCAATCTGCTCCATCGCCCCTTCGGCTCCCATGGCAAGGTGCACGAGATCACGCCCGCTTCGGCCGGCTGGCGCTATGTCGGCTTTTCGCTCTATCGCCTTCGTGCGGGGGATCGCGCCGCAGAGACGACCGGCGAGCGCGAAGTCATCCTTGTGATGGTTGAAGGCAAGGCCGCGGTCTACGGCTCCGGAAAGGACTGGGGCGTGCTCGGCGAACGCATGAGCGTCTTCGAGAAGAGCACGCCGCATTGCCTCTATCTGCCAAACGGCTGCGACTGGGAGGCCATGGCCGAAACGGATTGTGTGATCGCGGTCTGTTCCGCGCCCGGCAAATGCGGACACGAAGCGCGCAAGATCGGGCCGGACGGCATCACGCTTACGCAGCGCGGCGAGGGCACCAATACCCGCTACATCAACAACATTGCCATGGAGAACGAGGACTACTGCGACTCTCTTCTGGTAACTGAGGTATTTACGCCTGCGGGCCACTGGTCGAGCTATCCGAGCCATCGTCACGACGAGGACGATTTCCCGCGCATAACCTATCTCGAGGAAACCTATTATCACCGGCTGAACCCGGCCGATGGTTTCGGCATCCAGCGGGTTTACACCGACGACCTGCAACTGAACGAGACCATGGCCGTACACGACGGCGATGTCGTTTGCGTGCCGCGCGGGCACCATCCCTGCGGAGCCCCTTACGGGTTCGAAATGTACTATCTCAACGTCATGGCCGGCCCCTTGCGGAAGTGGCGTTTCGTTGCCGCACCTCATGTCCAGCACCTGATGCGCTGAGCAAGGCGCCCTTATCTTCGGGAAATGAAAATGGAACAGCCGTTCACCCTTGCCGCCTGCGCCGAAATGCTGTGGCGCGACAGACCGATAGAGTGGCGCTGCGCGCGCCTGAACGAAATGGGCTTCGAAGTGGGCCTTTGGAACTGGCCGGATCACGATCTGGGAGCACTGGAAAGATCGGGGGCCACCTTCTCGATCATGAACGGCTATCTCACGGGACGGCTTGCCGATGATGAAGGCGCCGACGAACTCCTGCGCTCTGCGCGCGAAACAGCGCAGATCGGCAAGCGGCTCGGTGTGGCGCGGCTAAATCTGCACGGAACGGGGCTGGGCGAGGGCGGCTTGCCGGCCCGGCCTTGCGAGGTGACGACAGGCCGCATGTGGCTGAAGGCGCGCGATACGCTTGCCCGCATCGCGGACATGGCGGAGGAGGAGAACGTTGTCTTCACGCTGGAAAACCTCAACCTTCCAGTCGACCATCCGGGCACACCGTTCGGCCGCGCCGAGGATACGCTGGCGCTGGTTTCGTCCGTCAATCATCCACGGCTTGCGCTCAATCTCGACCTCTACCATGTCCAGATCGGCGAGGGGAATTTGATCGAAACCTGTAGGGCTTGCCTGCCATGGATCGGCGAAGTGCAAGTGGCCGACGTGCCCGGGCGCTGCGAGCCGGGTACAGGCGAAATAAACTATTTGGCTATCGCGCGAGCGCTCCATGAGATGGGTTACCGCGGCCCGATCGGATTGGAGGCTTTTGCCAAGGATGATGCAGAGCGCGCGCTTGAGGCTTTCCGAGCCGCCTTTACGATTTCCTGAACGGTTCCCATCCCCGGATAACGAACCCGGCACAGCATCCGGCGAGGATTGCGTACCTCAACCATGCCGAAGACGGTTCGGATCCGGCGTGTCGTGTAATCCTTGACAGGCCGGAAGGTATGGCAATCCGGACAGGCTCGACGAAAGCAGCCATCGGCACGCCGGGTGGTGTCGCTGCCTCAGGCCTGAACTCTCAGCTGCGAGAAGAGATCCGAAATTTCGCCGGCGTGACACCCGACCATTTCACGAATGCCCGGTGAAACGCGCTTGGCTCGGCGTACCCTAGTGCAGAAGCAATTTCGAAGACGCTGGTTTCATGCGATCTGAGCATGATCTGTGCGGATGCATAACGAAGTTCGTCCCTGATCGCGTTGAAGCTTTGGCCCTCCCGCCGGAGCCGCCGCCGCAGTGTTGCCGGAGAGAGTTCGAGGCGCTCCGCAACTTCGTCGAAATGGGGCCACTCCTGCGGAGGGGAATGACGCAGGACCGTGCGAACGCGCGACGACAGGCCTTGATCGTGTCTGTACCGCACCAAAATGTTCGCCGGTGCTCCGCGCACGAACGCCCGCACTGCGTTATTCTCTCTGATGACAGGAAGAGAAAGGTAGGTCGCATCGAAGGAGAGCCGGCTGACTGGCTGGTCGAAATGAACAGGAGCTCCAAAAAACTGCCGGTAGTCAGATCGGCTTACAGGAGCTGCACAAGCAAAGTCGATCTGTCTCAGGGCAATCCGACGGCCGATCAGCCAGCAGCATATTCCGAGTAAAATAAGCCAGTAGGTCCGGTATGCAAACGCGCTGCGCAGTCCATCCTGGTCGCGCAGAGTAATCTCCGCGCAACCGTTCCTTTGCGTGAGATGACCGGTCGGGTCATCGAGTACGATGGCAAGAAACCGCAAAGCGCGGCGTAGCGCCTGCTCGAGCGTGTCTGAACCAATTACAGCATGACACAGCATCCGGAAGCTGCCCGGCCGCATGGGTCTTCGCGCCAGTCCAAAAAACTCGTCTTGGATCAGCTCGGCGATCCCTAACCACAGGGCGCCATACTGGACGTTCGTGACATACGGCTCAATCTCCGCACCGATACCCGCTTTCTCGAGCGCTTCCGATGGATCGATCCCACACTGACGGAGGCACTCAAGCGCGTCTTCCACGAAGCCGCGGGAAATCATTCCGCGCTCCAAACGTACCTCCATTGTATTTTCGATCACAAAATGTGGTTCACAATGTCATTGTTTGCAAGTTTTGTTTTGGTAAGTTTTTCTCGAGCCTGGAGGAGACGCCATGCGTCGGGTTCATGTGGAGGAAAACATGCTTGTACGGGCAGCTTCGGCAGCGCGGCCGACCTACGAACGCGCTTATGCGGAATTTAAGCTACAGGACGTAATCGAGAGCCTCTCAGGCAATCTGTCCACGGGGCTGAACGCATGCGTCGAGTGTTGCGATAAACATGTCGGGGAAAACCGCGTCGCCTTGCGGTGCCTCTCGCTTGATCAGAGCCTTTCCGAGTACACGTTCGAGGATCTTCGCAATCTTTCTGCCCGCGTCGCGAACGTTTTGGCGTCGCACGGCGTCGAAGCTGGAGATGTTGTGGCTGGCCTCCTGCCGAGAACCGTGGAATTGGTCGCCACTATTTTGGGGACGTGGAGGCTGGGGGCAGTCTACCAACCTCTCTTCACCGCTTTTGGGCCGAAAGCTATCGAGCATCGTCTTGCAATGAGCCAGGCAAAGCTCGTGGTGACGAACACGGCAAACCGGGCCAAGCTCGACGATGTGGGCGGATGTCCGCGGATTGCCGTCGTTCGGAAACAGGGAGAGGCGATCGCACCTGATGATCTTGATTTCAGGGCTGAGATCGAGTCGGCCGACAGCGCCTTCGAGCCTGTCCAGCGCAACGGCGACGACCTGTTCCTGATGATGGCGACGTCTGGCACAACTGGACTGCCGAAAGGCGTGCCGGTTCCATTGCATGCATTGCTTGCGTTTTCGACCTATATGCGCCTCGCCATTGATCTTCGTGAGGAAGACGTTTTCTGGAATATTGCCGATCCTGGCTGGGCATACGGCCTCTACTACGGCGTGACGGGGCCGCTTCTTCTCGGATGTGCGACAATTCTCTATGAAGCCGGGTTCACGGCGGAAGGAACATATGACGTCATCGAACGTCTCGGCGTGACGAGTCTTGCCGGCTCACCGACGGCGTTCCGGATGCTCATCGCGGCCGGGCCAGACATTGCTGCGCGGGCCAAGGCGCGCCTTCGGGTAGTCAGCAGCGCCGGCGAACCTCTCAATCCCGAGGTCGTTCGATGGTTTGACGCTCATCTAGCGGCGCCGATTTATGACCATTACGGCCAGACCGAACTCGGCATGGTCGTCAACAACCATCACGGACTGCAGCATCTGGTGCATCCAGGATCGGCCGGCTTTGCCATGCCCGGCTATCGCGTAGCCGTTATCGACGACAATGATGAGGAGCTTGGTCCAAACGTACCGGGCATTCTGGCCATCGATACTGCGAACTCTCCTCTCCTCTGGTTCAGCGGCTACCTGAATGAGCAGACGCCGTCGATTTACGGCGGCTACTATCGGACGGGCGACACCGTTGAACGGGAACAAGACGGCACGATAAGCTTCGTCGGGCGCTCCGACGATCTGATCACCTCGTCCGGCTATCGCATCGGCCCGTTCGACGTCGAGAGCGCGTTGATCGAACACCCTGCGGTCGTCGAAGCGGCTGTCATAGGTGTCCCGGATCCCGAACGGACTGAAATCGTCAAGGCGTTCGTCGTGCTTGCGACCGGGACGCAGCCGAGCGATCAGCTCGCCGAAGAACTGGCGCAACACGTGAAAAGGCGACTTGCTGCGCACGCCTACCCGCGCGCCGTCGAGTTTGTCGCCGGCCTGCCTAAGACGCCAAGCGGCAAGATCCAGCGCTTCATCCTGCGGAAGGCGGAAGTCGAAAAACTGCAAGCAAGAGAAAGCAGGTAAGCATGGACATCAAAGACTCGACGTTCGTTATCACAGGCGCAGGCTCGGGTCTCGGGGCCGCTGTTGCAAGATCAGTGACGAGCCTGGGCGCAAACGTGATGCTGCTCGACATGAACGAAATGGCTGTCGGTGCCGTCGCCGCAGAATTAGGTTCTGCTGCTGCCTATCGCATCGTGGACGTGGTGGACGAGGAGGCGGTATCGGCTGCGATCACAGACACCAAAACGGCTTTCGGGCGGGTGGACGTCCTCGTCAACTGTGCCGGCGTCGCACCAAGTGAGAAGATCATAGGACGGGAGGCCCCGCACAAGCTGCAGAGCTTTTCCCGGACGGTGTCCATCAATCTCATTGGAACATTCAACACGCTGCGTATCGCGGCAGACGCGATGGCAAAGCAAGAGCCCAGGGCAAGCGGAGAACGTGGCGTCATCATCAACACCGCGTCCGTGGCAGCTTTCGAGGGTCAAATCGGCCAAGCCGCCTACTCAGCGTCAAAAGGTGGCGTCGCAGCAATGACCCTGCCTGCGGCGCGTGAATTGGCCCGGCATGCGATCAGAGTGGTGACGATTGCGCCAGGTATCTTCGAGACGCCGATGATGGCGGGCATGCCGCAAGAAGTTCAGGATGCACTTGGGGCTTCTGTCCCCTATCCGCCGCGACTGGGTCGGCCCGCCGAGTATGCCGCACTCGTGCGCCATATCGTCGAGAATGAGATGTTGAACGGGGAAGTTATCCGATTGGACGGCGCGCTGAGAATGCCCCCCAAATAATGTCGAGGCCACGCATTGGTTTGCTGACCGGCGACGAATGCAGCGTTCATGGAGAAACGTCAATGAGTGATCTGGAAGATTCAATCGTCATCGTCGGTGCCGCGCGGACAGCGATGGGTGGGTTTCAGGGCGAGCTTTCCGGTTTGTCCGGCCCGGAACTCGGGGCCGCCGCAATTCGTGGTGCGCTATCGTCGGGAGGCATAGGCGCCGAGGCCGTCGAGGAAGTTATCATGGGATGCGTCCTTTCGGCGGGCCAAGGTCAGGGCCCGGCCCGGCAGGCGTCGATAAAGGCCGGCGTGCCGATCGGCGCCGCCGCGGCAACGATCAACAAGATGTGCGGCTCCGGCATGAAGGCCACTATGCTGGCCCATGATCTTATTCGTGCGGATTCTGCCTCCATCATCGTCGCCGGCGGAATGGAGAGCATGTCGAACGCTCCGTATCTTTTGCCCAAAGCCCGCTCCGGCCTCAGGATGGGACATGGAACGCTCATAGACCACATGGTTCTCGACGGGCTTGAAGATGCCTACGATCGGGGCCGGCTGATGGGCACGTTTGCAGAAGATTGCGCCGAAGCCTTCCAGTTCAGCCGCGAAGCCCAGGATGCCTTCGCCGTCAGTTCGCTGTCTCGGGCTCAAAAAGCGATCGCCGATGGATTGTTTAGATCGGAAATCACGGCCGTTGACGTCGTCGCAGCCAAGACCCTCAATACGGTTGAAACCGACGAACAGCCGGGAAAGGCACGACTTGAAAAAATCCCCACACTGCGACCCGCCTTTCGCGAAGGCGGAACCGTAACCGCAGCCAATTCCTCGTCGATCTCGGACGGTGCTGCCGCACTCGTCCTGATGCGGTTGTCTGAAGCCGAGCGCCGCGGATTGCAGCCAAAGGCTCGTATCGTGGCTCATGCCAGCTTCTCCGACCAGCCCGAAAAATTCGCTACTGCGCCAATCGGAGCACTGCGTCGCCTCGCCGAGAAGACGGGCTGGTCGCTGGCGGATGTCGATCTCTTTGAGATCAATGAAGCCTTTGCTGTCGTGCCGATGGCGGCAATGCGGTCGCTCGGCTTGCCGCATGAAAAAGTGAACGTCAACGGTGGCGCATGCGCTTTGGGCCATCCGATCGGTGCGTCCGGCGCGCGCATCATCGTCACGCTGCTCGCCGCACTCGATCAACGGGGGGGCGATCGCGGGATAGCCTCCGTCTGCATCGGCGGTGGCGAAGCGACAGCAATAGCGATTGAAGGGATGCACTGATGCAATTGACCGACGAGCAGCAACAAATCCGCGAAATGGCCCGGAGTTTCGCCCAGGAGCGTCTCGCCCCTGGAGCCGGAACCCGTGACCGGGACAGTCTTTTTCCTCGGGAAGAACTGAGCGAGATGGGCGAACTCGGCTTTCTGGGAATGCTCGTGCCGGAAGAGTTCGGAGGCTCCGATCTTGGCTTGGTCGCGTACGCGCTCGCCCTGGAGGAAATCGCGGCGGGTGACGGGGCATGCTCGACCATTGTCTCAGTCCACTCGTCGGTCGCCTGTGCACCCATCCTCAGATTTGGGACCGATGAACAAAAGTCCCGCTTTCTGCCGAAGCTTGCTTCGGGAAAATGGATCGGTGGTTTCGCACTGACGGAACCGCAGGCGGGCTCCGACGCCTCGGCGCTGCGAACCCGGGCACGTCGTGACGGCGACGCGTATGTGATCGATGGGACCAAGCAGTTCATCACGTCGGGCAAGAACGGGGATGTCGTTATCGCCTTCGCGGTGACCGATCCGGCAGCCGGAAAGAAGGGAATCTCTGCCTTCATCGTTCCCACCGACACGCCCGGTTACAATGTCGTCTCGGTTGAGCACAAGATGGGGCTTCGCTCATCAGATACTTGTGCGCTGGCGTTCGAGAACATGCGCATTCCAGTCGAAAACAGGCTTGGCGAAGAAGGCGAGGGCTATCGTATCGCGCTCGCTAACCTGGAGGGCGGACGCATCGGCATCGCCGCGCAGGCTGTCGGGATGGCAAAAGCTTCGTTCGAAGCCGCGACAGCTTATGCAAAAGAGCGGACGAGCTTTGGCAAGCCGATCATCGATCATCAGTCCGTGGGTTTCAGCCTGGCTGATATGGCGACGAAGATCGAAGCTGCCCGGCAGCTTGTTTTGCACGCTGCCAGTCTGCGCGAGCGCGGGTTGCCCTGTTTGACCGAGGCCTCCATGGCCAAGCTGTTCGCATCCGAGATCGCCGAGCAGGTGTGCTCCGCCGCGATCCAGGTCCACGGGGGTTACGGCTATCTTGCCGATTACGCGGTCGAGAGGATCTATCGGGATGTCCGGGTGTGCCAGATTTATGAAGGCACAAGTGAAGTCCAGCGCCTCGTCATCGCGCGGCAGTTGAAGGGGTGAGGCCATGACGGCATCTATCTTGGTTGAGCGCCGTGACACGGTTGCCTTGATCACGTTGAATCGGCCTGCCCAGCTTAACGCCCTGGATTCGGTCTTGGCTGGCGAGCTGGCGGCCGCCATTGAGGAACTCGACGCCGACAGGTCGATCGGAGCGATCGTGCTCACCGGCAGCGGGCGTGCGTTCGCCGCCGGCGCCGACGTCGCCGAGATGGCCGGCAAGACGGCCGACGAGATGATCGAGGAAAATTTCTTCGGTATCTGGGACCGGTTCAGCCGATGCAGAACGCCCAAAATTGCGGCTGTCAACGGTTTCGCATTGGGTGGCGGTTGTGAGCTTATGATGATGTGCGATTTCGCAATCGCCGGCGAAGGAGCCAGATTCGGCCAACCGGAGGTCAAGCTTGGTGTCATCGCAGGGATGGGTGGCACCCAGCGGATGACGAAACTGGTGGGGCGCTCCCTCGCGATGGATCTTCATCTCACTGGGCGTCTCATGACCGCCGCGGAAGCGTTACGTGCTGGACTGGTGGCACGGGTGGTGCCCGACGCCGAAGTGCTTGAAACCGCA
This sequence comes from Neorhizobium descurainiae, assembly GCF_051400715.1. Taxonomy (NCBI): domain Bacteria; kingdom Pseudomonadati; phylum Pseudomonadota; class Alphaproteobacteria; order Hyphomicrobiales; family Rhizobiaceae; genus Neorhizobium; species Neorhizobium descurainiae. The sequence goes on along the minus strand of NZ_JBLFFK010000020.1, from coordinate 1,777 downwards.
CTCCAAGCTGCATCCGAGATAGCGTCCTTCTCGCGCCCGGCAGTCCGGGCTGCGAGAGAAGCAATCCTGCGGGCTGAAGAGCTGCCGCTGGGCGAAGGTATCATCTACGAGCGCACGGTCTTCCACCGTCTTTTTGGAACCCGTGATCAGCGCGAGGGGATGCGAGCCTTTTTGGAGAAGCGCCCCCCTAACTTCAAGAGGGGCGGATCGGATGAGCATGATTGATGGTATCATCGAGACATCAGGTGAACTCGTTCTTTCGAAAGTCGATGGCGCACTCGGACACATTCATCTCAACCGACCCCAGGCGCTCAACAGCCTGAACCAGGAGATGGTCCGGCAGATTGCCGAGGATGTCGATGCCTTGGAAAGCAATCCATCCGTCAAGACACTCGCGATCACGGGAGAGGGACGTGGCCTCTGTGCTGGTGGCGACATCAAGTGGGTCTGGAAGACCGGTCAGACGGATCCCGAAGCCGCATTGGAATTTTGGGCCGAAGAATATCGGTTGAACGCCAGGATAGCGTCCACAAGAAAGCCTTGGCTGGCTGTCATGGACGGGATTTGCATGGGTGGCGGTGCGGGGCTTTCGGTCCATGGCTCGCACCGCGTCGTTACGGAGAGAACTCAGTTTGCAATGCCCGAAACAGGGATCGGCTTCTTTCCTGATGTGGGCATGACATGGGAGCTCGGGCGTGCAAGAAAGCACCTGGGATTCTGGATCGGACTGACCGGATCGACGATAACCGCCGCAGACACCATAGCCGCCGGGCTGGCGGACGTCATGGTCCCGTCGGAATCCATCCCGGAACTGCTGGATGAACTTGCAGCTGGGAGGAAAGTCGACGATATCCTCGCAACTTTGCGCGTCGATCCAGGCCCCTCCAGGCTGGAGGAGCATTCAGATCTGATCGACGAAGTATTCTCCGCCGGCACCGTCGAGAAAATCCTCGCAGCGCTTGAAACTTCGCCTTCCGGGTTCGGTCGTGAGACGTTTGATCGTTTATCAAGGCTGTCGCCTACGAGCCTTGTAATTACCTTGGAACTTCTTGAGGCCGCGGCAGCCTCGAAGTCCTTGGAAGAGTGCCTGGCTCGCGAATATGCTGGATGCTCTATCATATTGCGCCGGCGCGATTTCTACGAAGGAGTCCGCGCCGCAGTCATCGATAAGGATCGCAATCCGAGCTGGTCTCCAAAGCGACTGATCGACGTCGACAAGGCCGCTATACAGAAGGTTATCCGATCTCATTCAATGCTCCCGCCCCAGGCGAACTCGCGCAGCACCGTGGGAGTGCAATGAGTGGAGCCCGGCAATCGGTGGAGCTCCCCGAACGGGATTCGATGGAATTCGACGTCGTGATCGTCGGGGCGGGGCCTGCCGGCTTGTCGGCGGCCATTCGCTTGAAGCGCAGGTCAATCCGGAGCGTTCCGTCGTCGTTTTGGAAAAAGCTCGGAAGTCGGCGCGCATATCCTGTCGGGCGCCGTCGTCGATGCGCTTCTGCCCGGCTGGGCGCGAGGAGGAGGGCCATCCCTTCGATACGCCGGTGACGGACGATCAGGTGAAATTCAACAAAGAGGCTATAGCGTGAAGGAAGTGATCATAGATCTCGAGAAGCGTCGATCCGAAGCACGGCTTGGCGGTGGTGAGAGGCGGATCGAGGCGCAGCATGCCAAGGGGAAGCTGACGGCGCGCGAGCGCCTCGAGGTGCTGCTGGACGAGGGCTCCTTCGAGGAGTTCGACATGTACGTCACCCACCGCGCGGTGGATTTCGGCATG
>NZ_JBLFFK010000019.1:0-132582 GCF_051400715.1 Neorhizobium descurainiae | reverse complement strand
GCCTTCCTTTATGCCGCATCCATCATGACCCTCGTCAGACGGATCGCACGCCGCTCATGAATTCTCGGACGGACTCTCAAGCAATCTGTGAGGCGCATTATAATCACGGATATATTCTGCATTATAAAGCCGAATATATCGAAAATTATGATGATCCATATAGCATTGATTATAACGTTCAAGTTCATAGGCATGGCATCTGGATTTTGATCAGCGTTAATCTGTAAACGGATCGTTATTTGTTCTGTAGTTTCCCGGTAAGCTGCTGGTTTTTCACTGAAATTTTTCTTGACGCGATCAATGAAGATATTATCGTGGAGAATTATGAAGGAGCGATGACAATGCACGGCATGCTTCCAAATCACTCGCAGCACAAGATTAATTCGGATGAGCGCTCGGGACAAAGCCTGCGCCACCTCATCACTTCCAGCGATCTCTCGTTTGCCATGGAGGCGCACGACGGCCTTTCGGCTGCGATCGCGCAGCAGGCCGGATTCAAGGCTCTGTGGGCATCAGGTCTCTCGATCTCCTCGAGCCTCGGCTACCGCGACGCGAATGAGGCGTCGTGGACCCAGGTGGTCGATGTCGTGGAACGAATGGCCGACGCCAGTGGCCTTCCTATTCTCGTCGACGGAGACTCCGGCTTTGGCAATTTCAATAATGCCCGGTTACTTGCCGTCAAACTGCGCCAGCGCGGCGCCTCGGGTGTCTGCCTCGAGGACAAGGGCTTCCCAAAAATGAACTCCTTTGTCGGAAACCGGCACCCGCTTGCCGATGTCGACGAATTTTCCGGTCGGCTGAGGGCCGTGAAGGACACCGTACCGGATATGGTTCTTGTTGCGCGCATCGAAGCGCTGATCGCCGGCTATGGCCTTGACGAAGCTCTGTTGCGCGCCGACGCCTATGCGGATGCCGGTGCCGACGCGATCCTGATCCATTCGCGAAAGAGCGACGCGACTGAGATCCTCGACTTTGCGCGGCAATGGGCCGACAAGCTGCCGATCGTGATCGTGCCGACCAAGTATTACAAAACCCCCATCTCGGCCTATCGCGACGCAAAGATTTCCACCGTGATCTGGGCCAATCACAATATGCGAGCGGCCATCTCGGCGATGCGTACCACCTGCGGCCGGATTATGGCCGAGGAAAGCATCGCCGGCGTCGAACCCGAAGTAGCGACGCTCGAAGAGGTCTTCGGCCTTCTGAACTACGATGAGCTTTCTTCAGCTGAAGACCGTTACCTGCCCAAGCACGCATGACCTGCGCCGGCCAGCGCTGAAACGGCCAAGAGACACGCACCATCAACAATCTGACCGAAGGAGGCGCATATGCTTGCGCAACGGATGTCTTTGCTTTCAGGATCGGGCACCGCCGCCGCGCGTGAGGCCGCAAAGGTGGCGGCCGCAGGCGGAAAGGAGATCGTCGATCTCGCCGCCGGCGAGGTAATCATAGCGCCACCAAAGACGGTGCGCGATGGCGCGGTCGCCGCGATCGAGGCCGGCATCAACCGCTATACCGATTCTATCGGCCTCAAACCGCTCCGAGAAGCTGTGGCCATGAAACTCACGGCGAGCACGCACGTGAAATGGACCGCCGACAACGTCGTCATTACCAACGGCGCCAAGCAGGCGCTACTCGATGCAATGCTTGCTCTAGTCGATCCTGGTGACGAGGTAATAATCTTCCAGCCTTGCTGGCCAACCCTTCCGTCTCAGGTGCTGCTTGCCGGAGCCAAGCCCATCTTCGTCGACGTCAAAGGCCCTGCCTACATCCCGAAGATCGAAAGCGTCCGCGCTGCGGTGACACCGAAGACGAAAGCTATCATCCTCAACTCGCCGAACAACCCGACTGGCGCCGTCTACGACAGGGCGACGCTGCAGGCGATTGGTGACCTCGCCAACAGCTACCAGCTCTGGATCATTTCGGACGAGTGCTATTCGAGCTTCGTCTTCAACGGTCACCCGCATGAATCGATCGTCACCGCTCACCCTGGCATCCGGTCGCGCACGGTTCTGGTCAACGCCTTCTCGAAAGAACTGGCGATCACTGGCTGGCGGCTCGGCTATTTCGCGGCCCCGCCGGAGATTGTCTCGGCGGCGAAGAAACTGCAAAGCCATACCACCTCAAACGCGAACGTCATCGCCCAGCATGCGATCCTCCACCACCTCAAGGTCACCGATGGCGTGTTCGAGAAGGGCATGTTCGAGCGCCTGAGCCGAGCGCGAACGGACGGGCTTGCCATTCTGGCGCGGCTCGCGGATGTGCCGGTTCCGCAGGCCGAAGGGTCGTTCTTCTTCTATCTCGATCTTGGCGAGTTGCTGGCCAAGCTTCCAGCCGGGGCGCCGGTCAAAACCGTCGACGACATCGCCAGCCTCCTGCTCGAGGAAACGGGTGTCGCCTCGGTGGCTGGTTCGACCTTCGGCGATCCGACCGGTCTGCGCCTCTCCTTCGGCGCCCCATCCGAATTGCTGCTGCCGGCTCTCGAAAAGCTGGTCGGCACGCTCAACGCACTGAAGAGCCGGCAGGCTGCGGCCTGACCCCTCCACCCTCGAACCGGAGACTGATCATGACGCAAGTGAAACAAGCCGTTATTCTCGCGGCGGGGCTTGGCTCTCGCCTCCGCCCCTATACCGATCTCGTGCCGAAGCCGCTGGTCGAGGTGCTCGGCACGCCGATCCTGCACAACGCGCTGCGCAATCTGGAAGCAGTTGGCGTCAGGGAGGTCACGATCGTCGTCGGTTATCGGCAGGAGGCGATCCGTGCGTCTTGCGGCCAGAGGTTCGGAGCGCTGGACATTGATTATGTCGAGTCGACGGTCTTCGAGCGGACCGGCAGTGCCTATTCACTCTGGCTCGCTCGGAAAGCCCTGCTGCGCGGAGACACCTATCTTCTGGAGGGAGACGTTTTCTTCGAGCTGGACGCGCTGCGTAATCTGACCATAGGCGACGCACAGAATGTCGCTGCGGTCGCGCCGTTCGATGCTTCCATGGAGGGCTCTGCCGTTGTTCTGTCCGACAACGGCTACATCACGGAATTCCGCATGAAACAGACCGCCGCGAACCTGACTGACGGATCGCCGCAGCTCTTCAAGACGATGAACTTGATCCGTCTCGCCAGCCCCGATCTGCGTTCGAAAATCGTTCCCTATCTCGACGACCTCGTCGGAGCGGGCGCGGTGAAATCCTATACCGAAGAGCTGTTCGCCCGCCTCATTGAGCGGCATGGGCTGCGGCTGGCTGCCGCGCGATGCGACGATCTGAAATGGTACGAGATCGATAGCGAAGCCGACTTGCGCATCGCAGAAAGCATCTTCGCAGGTCGCACGGGCGCTAAAGGTGGTGTGCTCGCCCAACTGGAAGAAGGAGCGCGGTGATGCTGCTCTATCTCCGGGATTGCGCCAACGCCATCACCGCAGTCGGGTACGTTTTTGCGATCACCGGCCTGTTTCTCGCGCTGAACGGCCACGTCGAACTCGGAACGGCCGCGATGCTCTGGACCTGGTTCCTCGATCACTGGGACGGGCATGTGGCACGCAAGACGAAGGACCACCGGCGGCCGGGCATGGCCGATTTCGGCAAGAGCTTTGACGGCTTCGTTGACTTTATCCACGGCATCGTCTTTCCGTCGACCGTGATCGTGCTGATCGGCCAGGGAAGTCTCCTCTCCTTCATTACGGTTCTTGTTCTGGTTTTGGCTGGCGCGATCCGCCTCAGCTATTTCGAAAATGTCGGACTGACGAGCGACGCCAAGTTCGCTGGCATTCCGGTCTCCTACGACACGCCGTTGATCGCTATCTTGCTCCTGGCGCGGCCTATAGTCCCGGTGACCGCCTATCCCGCAGTTGTCGCTATCGCATTCATCATCCTCGCCGTGCTGCACGTCACCACGACGATCAAGGTTCCAGCGATCCGTGGACGAGCTGTCCCGGTCGCCACTGTCGCAGCCATTGCTGTCTCTTCCACCCTAGCGATGCGCGGTTGGCTTTAGTGTCAAAGCGAGAATTCACGTCAAATTACAGGTGAGGACGTTGTAATGAGCAATATTGCCATCACTGAAATGCCCAAAACTCCTCCTCGGACGGCATTCTCATTTTCGGATTCCATTGCGCTTAGATTGAATCCGCCGCCGCCGATCATTGAAGTTTTCGATCCGATCATTCGGACGGCCATCGGAAATATCTTGGAGCATTCCTCGCCCAGTTCGATCATCGGGCATCACAGATGGTGTGGAACTGAACGCGACCGTGAAGCGGGCGCGGTGCTCTGCGAGACGCGGCTGGGTTATCTCCCCGATGCCGGTCGGATTGTGCTGACCAGCAGCACACAGAGCAGTCTGAACATGTTGCTTCCGGGCCTTGTTGGTGATGGCGGCGTGCTGGCGGTAGACGAGTTGACATATCCGCCGATCAAGGTCTTCGCCGCGAGATACGGAATCAAACTCGCGCCTGTAAGGCTCGACGACGAGGGGATCATCCCGGCCGCTTTCCGTGCCGTTTGCGAACAAGAGCGGCCGAAAGCCCTCTATCCTCTTTCCACACTTCAGAATCCGACGACAGGCACGATGTCGCTGCAGCGGCGACGAGAGATTGTTGCGATCGCCCGCCACTATAACGTATCGATCATTGAGGATGACATCTACAGCCTCATCCCGGAGAATGCTCCCCCTCCGTTGTCGGCGCTCGCTCCTGAAATCTCTTGGTATTTGCTGGGTTTGGCGAAGAGCGTCGCGCCCGGCACTAAGGCCGCATATGTCGTCGCGCCGTCGAAGAGCAAAGCAGAAGAGCTCTTCTGGCCTGGGGTTCGCGCGACATTCTGGATGACCGCCCCCCTCAGCGCCGCTCTTGCCACAGAGCTCGTCGAGACGCGTAAGCTGTTCGACATTCTCCAAGCGGTCAGGGAAGCAACCGAAACTCGTCATCAATTGGTCCATCAGCACTTTGCGTCCATGGACTATCGACTGGGGGACGGCGGCCTTCACGTTTGGATCGCTACGCCGCCCGGGAAGACCAGTGCCGGCTTGGCCACGGAACTAGAGCACAAGGGTGTACTCGTTTCCACGAGCGATGGATTTGTGATCGGTGACACGCCCGTCCCTGACACAATCCGAATTGGGCTGGGAAACCCGGCCACTGACAATATCCTAGAGTCCGCTCTCACGATTATTTCCTCAACGTGCTCCTGATCATTTCCGGTCCATAGGGCGTAGTAGGTGATCCAATTTGGTGGAGGGTAAAATGACGCCACATGCACCAGACATAGCGAGTAGTCCTGGTCACACTGTATCCATGGAGAACAATGGAGGTCCTGAAAACCTTGTCGAGGTGTCACTAATCTCTCTCGAAGAAGGAAATGCATTGAGAGACTTAGTGCTCCGGTCGCCAAACAAAACTTGGCATGACTTGCACAAGGGAACTTCATGGCATTTCCACGTGGGCGCTTTTATCGGTAAGGAGCTCGTCGCGACGGCCTCCTTTGCATTAGATTCACCGATAACGCTGTTCGCGTCCTCAGGAGTTCGCTCGGTATGGCGTCTCCGGGCTATGGCAACTCATCCAGACTACCAAGGGAGGGGAATAGGGCGCCGTGTAGTCGATTTCGGATTGCAGGAAGTCACTAGGCGGGGCGGCGGTGTCGTCTGGTGCGAGGGACGAGTGTCAGCGATAAGCTTCTACGAGCATTGCGGGTTTCATTCGCTGGGCCGCGTTTTTCACAATCCAACAACAGGTCCACATGTGGCATTGGTAAAGTCACTCGTCTGAGTGTGACATTTCAATCCACCTAAACGAATCGCGAGAGAAGGGGTACGTGGAATGCACTGGATAAGAATATTCTTGAGCAATATTAAAAAGAATAATTCATGTATTAAGTGCTATTTTACTCTTTTTATTTTCACGACATTCATTTCGATGCTTATGCATGCCATGCGCTTACCGGCGCCATTGCTATTCGGATCTATGATTGCTGCGTTACTGCTAACCGTCAGAGGCGGAGCGATCAAGGTAAACACTTCGATGTTTGCTTTGGCGCAGGGAATGATCGCTGTGATGGTTGCAAACCAGCTGCCTGCTTCTGCCTTCGGCGAACTTGCAACGAGCTGGACGATATTTCTTTTTGGCACGGCCTCGACGCTTGTTGCATCTACAATGATCGGTTTGATTCTCCAACGATCGCATTTGCTCCCGGGTACAACTGGTCTATGGGGATCCTCTCCTGGGGGAGCGACAGCAATGATACTGATGTCTGTCAACTATGGAGCGGACATGCGCTTGGTAGCGCTGATGCAGTACATTCGGGTAGTTACCTGTCTTGTCGTTGCGATCGCCATTGTCAGCTATCTCGGATCATCATACGGATCAATTTTCCATACTTTGACGCCATCAGCAGATGTCGGGCCATTGTCGCTTCACGCCTTGGCTATTGCCTCAAGTGGTGCATTGATTGGGAGATGGCTGAAAGTTCCCGCAGGAACGTTTTTAGTTCCTCTGATCGCTGCCACTCTAGCGAAAACCACACTATCATTGGACCTCACGCTTCCCACATTGATAATCATGTTGGCGAATTGTCTCATTGGATGGACGGTTGGTGGAAAGTTTACCGTCGACGTTTTGAGGCATGCATCAAGAGTTTTTCCTGTTTTGATCTTGTCAACTTCTGCGCAGATCGCTATCTGCGGCGGTATCGCAGTCTTTCTTGTATCTGCATGCGGAATTGATCCCTTAACAGCCTACTTAGCTACCACCCCTGGCGGTGTGGATGCGATTGCAATCATAGCAATGTCCTCAAGTGCAGATATTCATTTCGTGCTAGCGATGCAGTTGGCGCGGCTTTTTGCGGCCCTGATCGTCGCGCCTGCTGTAACTGCGTTGCTATCCAAACACATCGACCGCGCCTGTTGAAAAAATTAGCCGCCGCTGGAAGGTACGCTTCGAGCAAATGCTGGTTCAGCCGCGATGCTGCGGAACAGCCAGGTTGCCCTTGGATACTTGAGAGGGTAGCCAAACCAGTCAGAGTCCGATCCCTCCCCATATTCAGAGGGGGACGATGTTGCAGCTGATTATTCCAGAACTTCCGCTATAACCGACATTGCTTGTTGCAAGTCCTCACGATTATCCGGGCTTCCTACGACGATGCGGACAAAGTTGCCAGAATGCGCGGGATCAGTTGCAAATAGCCTACCAGGTCGTATAATCACATTTTTCGCGGCGCATTTCGCGACCAGTGTGTCTTGGTCGATGATACCGTCAAGATTTATCCAAAGAAACAACGCGTCCGGCCGCGTTTTATAGGGAACGCCTTTCAGGTGATCAGTCGCAATTTTTTGCCTTTCTATTGCCTCCGTCCTCACCCCAGCTACTAACGTATTAATGTCCAAGTTGCTCAACCAATGATTTACTAATTCAACAGAAAGGGAAGCGGGGTACCACGACGAAATACCGTAGAAGCGATCCAAGGTAGCTTGGGCTGCTTCCGTGTCAGGAGCGACGAGATAGCCGAGCCGAACACCGGCACCTACGCACTTGGCAAAACTCGTTATGTGCCATGTAACATCCGGAGCAAGGGCGCCGAAAGGCGCAGGAACGTTCTGCGGCAAAATCCCATACACATCGTCCTCGATAATACGAACGCCATGCTGTCTCGCGATACGGGCTATTTCCTGTCTCCGCGACATAGACATCACGATCGTCGTTGGGTTGTGCACCGTCGGCATCAGGAAAAGAGCCTTCGGGTTGAACTGCTTGCATGCTCTATCAAACGTGTCAGGATCCGCGCCGTCATCATCCATTTCAATGATCTCGGTTCGAATCCCCTGAAGATGGGCTTGCTTCCGAAAGCCATGGTAGCTAAGTGGCTCCATCAACACAGTGTCTCCAGAGCCGGCTACCGAGCCCAAAGCAAGTACCATAGCGTTTTGAGCGCCGTTCGTAAGAATGATCCGCTTTGGGTCGACGGTCGTCCCGAATCTTGAGCTTAGCCAGTGGGCTGCGTTTGATCTATCAACTTCAGTTCCGCCAAACCGGTGTGTTCGGAGAACGTTGGGAATATCCGTGAAGTCGCTCAAAGCACGGAGTCCTTCTCTGACCGCATCCTGTAAATGCGGTGATGCTGGAGGGGTCGAGCGTTCGAGGCTAATTGGTTTGGCTGGCTTTTCGATTTGAGAGTTCATTTTATTCTCCAGGAGATTTTTGAAGGGCTGCCTCAGCGAGGTTTGAACCGGTAGAGATGCTCTGGCGACGTCACGAGAATTTGTCGCGCGACCTCATCGTTTTTCACAATTCGCTTGAACCATGAGAACGTCATCTCGTACGTCGTCTTGCGATCGAGGCGCGGGCCGACGTGAGGCCAGTCGGACCCCCAAACCAAACGCTCGGGGCCGAATTTTTCGAGCAATCGCTCACAAGCCCGTGTTGAGGCCTGTGCGGTTGACCGATAAGGCGCTGATAGTTTCACCCAGACCTGTCGCGTTTGTCCGGCCTCGAGAATGGCGCCGAAGGTTGGGTCTCTGTCTGGTCCGAGATCTGGGTCGAACATTCCAAGGTGCGCGATGACGACCTGAGCCCCTTGACCGAGGACAAAGTGCATCGCCTTGACCAACTCTGGGCCTCCAAGGCCGAGTTCCACATGGACTGCCGTCCGCGCCGCCATCGAAAAAAGCGCTGAGTATGACGGCCAATCGGGGGTGTCCGCCGAATACTTCAGTGGAAACCGTAGCCCCGCCACACCTTTAGTGGCCAGGTCGGGCAGCGAATTTTGGTCCCAAGAGTTGTCCAACCACACAACGCCTCGCAGCGTGTCGGGGCGCGCGGCCAGGGCGCTCAAGAGCATGCAGTTGTCAAAACCAAGAAAACTTGGCTGTGTTAGGACGTATCGGCGGATTCCAAGCTTCCCGCCGATCTTTTCAATGTTAGCTAACGTCGCCTCCTCTTCGGGGTGCGGATAGCGCGCGACGGCCATTGCGCGGCTTGTTCCGAAGATGTGAACATGACAATCGGTTAACTCTTCCGGCGGTGCCACAACGCTTCCTTTATCTCTTCGTTGACCAGGGTCTTGGCACTTCTAGGTGCAGGCCGTCCGGGCCACCGTACGGAAGAAGTCAGCCGTCTCGGACAGTGCATCACGAGCAGCCGGAACCCCCCGCGCGAACATCGCATAACCATGTGCAAGTCCTTCATAGTGTCTGACAGTTTGAGGGACCTTTGCCGCGGCGAGCCGACCAGCGAGCAGAAAGGAGTCGTCGCGAAGGACGTCGAACTCGGCGATGCCGACGAACGTGGGTGGAAGAGCCGACAGGTCGGCATTCACCGGCGAGATCCAAGGATGTCGCGGGCTGACGTCCTCGGGAACGTACCACTCGAAATACTGCTTCATCCGGGCATACGACAGTCCGTATTGGCCGCGGCCATATGCTTTGTAGCTATCGGTTTCGAGATTATGGCCGAACACCCCGAACAACAGCCCTAGCCCTATAGGCTCGGATTCACCCAGGTCGCGGCGCGCGAGCGCCACGCCAATCGAGAGATTAGCTCCGGCCGATGTGCCAGTCAGAATGACCCGTTCACCGTTAGCGCCCAGCGCGCCAGTATTTTCAGCGCACCAGTTCATAGCGCTTCGGATATCATTGACCGCGGCCGGAAATGGATTCTCGGGAGCGAGGGCGTACGCAAGAGAGATGACGGGAAATCCGGTCTCAGCCGCGAAAGCCCTGCAAGCCCAGTCTCCGGTTGATATCGTGCCTCGCGCCCAGCCTCCTCCGTGAAGAAAAAGGATAATGGCGCTCGGGTCGACTACCACCGGCCGATAGATGCGAATAGCCATGTCTCCGGCAGCACCTGGAATCGTACAATCGGTGACGCTTGCGACTGTTGGCGCGCCATCTGACCAGTACGGGGCCAGTCGATCTTGTTGTGCGCGGTTCTCGGTAAGAGATGTCGGAAGGCCCCCGTCCATTTGCTGCAGTTCCTTGTGCTTATCGATGGCAGCAAGCATTTGTGGGTCGATAGAAAAATTCAGTACGGACATGTGTGGACCTTTAGATTACGATCAGTGCACAGAGCGCGCGCCGACGCACTAGTGTGCTTTTTGGGGGAGCAAGGCTTCCACATCGGCGATCATTGATCTCAGCGCGTCCGCAGGGCTTACCTTGTTGGCGACGACTGATTGGATGTGAGATTGAATGCTGTTGGTTATCTTGCCGCTATTCGGAGGGGGAAAGCCGTACCATTGCGTGAGATGCTTTAGCTGGTTCGCCGTGAGCTCGGTGTTTGCTTTCACGACCGGGTCCTTCGCACCGTCCTTTATGACCTTCTCGGCAATACGGTTGACTGGAATGTAACCGGATTGTTGCGCCAGGATTGTCTGAGCTTGTTGTCCAACAACATATCTTACAAACCTCCAAGCAGCTTTCTGCCGCTTTGGGTCTTTCGTGGAAATGGTCGCACAATTGCCGCCCGGTGGAATCTTTCCGACACCTTGCGCCAATGGATATGCGGCAGTGGCCAGTGTGAACTTCCCTTGCACGCCTTTCGATACAGCGTTGAACGATGCGCTGGAGTCAGACATGATTCCGATCGTTCCGGCTTGAAATGCCTGCCTTGCCTGATCGGGGGTCATATCAATCATCCCGCCTCTCTCGACGAAGCTTTGGAAGTTTTCGAGCGCGCCTAAACCAGGGCCATTGAACTCCACGGTCTTATCGTCGGCACTCATTATCCGTCCGCCAGCTGAAGTGATAAGGGCTTGGAAACTCCAGTTACCACTGTGATTGTAGCGAAAGTGAATTCCCTGCAGACTAGGTTTGAGCGTCTTAACGCGTTCAGCAAGTGCAATTATTCCGTCCCAATTGTCCGGAAAGCGCGCGGCGTCACCTCCAGCCTGCTTTATAAGGTCGGCGTTGAAATACAGGATCGGGACCGAAATCGCGAAAGGTAACCCCATGAGTTTGCCGTCAACGGCGCACAAGGATGAAAGACTTTGATCGTATCCTTGTGCTATCAGTTGGGGATCTGATGCGAATGAGTCGACGTTGATCAACGCCCCCGCTTGAGCTGCCTGCCGCATGAGATTGTAACCTTGGAAGGCGACATCCGGCGCGTCGCCGACGATAACTCCGCGCAAGGTCCGTTGCAGAATCTCTTCATAAGTCTGAATGGGGGTTCCGATATCGACAAGGATGTCCGGGTTCTCCCGTTCGAAAGCTTCTGCGATGGCGCGATAGGGTCCCGGGCCACCTTGGGTAAATACATTAAGTTTGATGATTTCAGCATTTGCTGACGATCCCATAAGAATGCAGGAGCAAGCAGCAATAACGTTATAAATTCGTCTGAGCATACGACGTACCTCTTTGTTCTTTGGCGAAGGAGAATGATAGTTGACTGAGCCTTAGGGCTTGGATGAGCTGTGGCGGTGACTTACTATTTCACGGCTCCTCCCGTCATTCCCTCTACGAACCAGCGTTGGGTCGCAAGAAAGGCGATGATGAGGGGCGCGACGACGAGGGTGGCAGCTGCCATCAGTGGACCGTACTCATTTCCGGCCTCCTCGTTTTTGAAGGCCATGATGCCCAGCGGCGGTGGCATGAGGTTCTGGTCGCGCACGGCAATGAGCGGCCAGAACAGGTCGTTCCAATGGCTGACCACCGAGAAGATCGAGAAAGCGATGACGGCGGGCAGCGCCATCGGCACCATCACCCTCCAAACGATCGCGAGTTCGGAGAGACCGTCGAGGCGGGCGGCATGCACCACGTCGTCGGGAATGCTCTTGAAGAACTGCCGGAACAGGAAGATGCCGAAGGGGGAGACGATATAGGGGAACACCAACGCCGCGTAGGTGTTGAGGATGCCTAACTGGTAACCGAGGATGAACAGCGGCAACGACAGGACCTGGTGCGGCAACAACAGCCCGACCAGCACCATGCCGAAGATGAGATCACGGCCGGGAAAGCGCAACTTGGCCAGCGCATAGGCGAATGGCGCGCAGATCAGAATTTGGAGCGCCAGGATTACCGCACAAATTAGAAAGCCGTTGCCCATGTACCGCGGCAGGGGCGCTTCGGTCAGAGCCTTCGTGTAGTTCTCGACGCCATAGAACTGCGATGGCCAAAAGGAAAAGCTCGCGCGGAAGATTTCGCCTGGCGGCTTGATCGACAGCGAGATCATCCAGATGAACGGAATGAGCATGAGCGCGGCGGTGGTGAGCAGGACCGCATGGCGAATGATCGCCGCGGGTGGAGAAAGTCGGCTAGAACTCATTGGTAATGCACCTTTTTGTCCATGGCGCGGGCCTGGACGAGGGTGAGCGCGACGACGACCGTCAGAAACACGACGGCGACGGCCGCGCCGTAGCCCGTTCGGAGATATTCGAAACTCTCACGATAGAGCGTGTAGAGCAGCACCTCCGAGGCGTGACCAGGTCCGCCCTGCGTCAGAACCTTGACCGTGTCAAAGCTCTCGAACGCACGCAGCGCAACGACAATCGTGACAAACATCGTGACTGGCCCAAGCATGGGCAGGGTCACGGTCCGCAAGCGATCAAGCCAGAGATCGGCACCATCAACGTCGGCTGCATCATACAGGTCCTGAGGGATGCTCTTGAGCCCGGCAAGGAAAAGCACCATCGCGTAGCCGAGGTTCTGCCAGATGCCTATGACAGCCAGAACAGGCAGCACAGTGCCCTCGTCGCGGAGCCAGTTGGCCGTTGGTAGACCCAAGGCTGCGAGCGTTTGATTGACGAGCCCGATCGTTGGATGAAGGAGTGCCTCCCAGGCAATTGCCATAGCTGTAAGTGTGGCCATGAACGGTAGGAAATGGATAGCACGATAAAATGCGCGGCAGGATTTCCCGCTCTCGATGAGCAGCGCAATGGCCAGCCCGAGGCCGAGGGTGCCCGGGACAACGATCAGGACATATACGATCGTGTTGACGAGCGAAATGCGGAAGCCTTCATCGGCGAACACCTCGCCGAAGTTTGCGAGCCCCACGAAGGACAGTGTGTTCGCCCCGAACTGCCAGTCGGTGAGTGCGATGACGAAGACGGCAGCAACCGGCAGAAAGAACAGCACGATCAACAGCAGCAGCCCCGGGCCGGCCAGCATGCAGGCGGCGAGAGTCTCGGCGAGCGCCTGACGGCGCGCTGGACCACGCGACGTATATCCGTGTCCTGCATTCCGCATGGAGCGCGGAGGCTGGACCGATAGGGAAACGACCTCGCCCATTACGCGAGCTCCCGTAGCCGCCTGACGGAGGCGGTTTTGAGGTCGTGGCGATGGCGGATGCGGCGACCTTCGGTATCGAAGAGAAGGATGCGCTCCGGATCGGCCGCCAGATGCACGGGCTGACCAATGGATAGTTGCGGCGCGCGTTCGGCGAGCAGCCGCGCGATCAACGGCTGCGTTGCGCCGGCGAGATCGAGATGGACGAACAGGTCGGAGCCCATATGCTCGATGAGCCTCACTGATCCAGTGAAGACTCCGGACCCGGCATGTTGCGCCAGATGAAAGGCCTCCGGGCGGATGCCGAGCGTCAGGGGCGTGTCGGACGGGAGGTCGGCGCCGATAGCGAGTGTAGTTCCGGCGACATCGATCCGGCCGCCATCATGCATCACACCGTTGAGCATATTGATCTTCGGAGAACCGATGAACTCGGCCACACGCCGGTCGTCAGGATCGGCATAGATCTCCTGCGGCGGGGCGACCTGCAGCAGCTCGCCATCCAGCATCACCGCCACCCGGTCGGACAGCGTCATCGCTTCCGATTGATCATGCGTCACGTAGATGAATGTGACGCCGAGCCGTTGGTGCAACTCCTTGATCTCGGCACGCATCTGGACGCGCAGCTTGGCATCGAGATTGGAGAGCGGCTCGTCCATCAGGAACACGGCCGGATGGCGCACCATGGCGCGGCCGACCGCCACGCGCTGGCGCTGCCCGCCGGAAAGCTGCCCGGGTTTGCGGTCGAGAAGATGGTCAATACCGAGCGCCGCGGCCGTGCGCGATACCTCCGCCTCGATCTCGGCTCCGATGCGCCTCGTACCCGGAAGCCACCGGCCCAGCAGGGGAAGCCGCTGCCAGGCCTTCAAACGCCGCATCTTGAGCGGCAGAGCCATGTTGGAGGCCACCGTCATATGCGGATAGAGCGCATAGGATTGAAACACCATTGCGATGTCACGCTGTTTCGGACGAAGGCCGTCGACCACGCGTCGAGAAATCGACACCAAACCGCTGTCCTGCGCCTCGAGTCCAGCCAGGATCCGGAGCAGGGTTGACTTTCCGCAGCCCGATGGTCCCAGCAGCGTCAGAAATTCGCCTTCAGCGACCGAGAGCGAGATTCCCTTGAGAATCGGGGTCTCACCGAATGATTTCCTGATGTCATCGAAAACAATGCTCATTCGGCTGGCTCCAATTCGTTCGTGATGGACATGTCTTCTGAAACTGAAGGCGTATTGGAAGCGCTCCCACCTTCGAGATAGGTCCTATCGCCAACACGGACCCGCCAAAGTACCTGCCGGTAACCATTGATGCCGGTCTCCAGCACCTCCCGCTCCACAAGCGGAAGCGGGTGGGTCAGGGATGCGCCGCCGAGCGCCTCATGCAAGATGCGCCCGGTCATCGTCTCCGGGATCGGCAGGTCGAGAAGATGCAGGAGCGTGGGCGCGATGTCGCAGATGCCGGAAGGGACTTCCGAGAACCGCGCCGCCGCGTGGAAAGCCGATCCGGCCAGAATGCCGACCGAGGCTAGCTCCATCGGATGCAAGCCGCCATGAACGCCGAGGCCGGGAACGCGGTCATTGTCGTAAAAGGTACCGCCCGGCAATCCGAAGCGGTCGATGCCATCATGGGCCCTGAAGGAAAAATAGATATCCGGTGCCCGCTCATGATCGGCGAAAACGAGGCTCGATGAGAAACTGCCCGGGGCGATGCCCTCGACGTCATTCTTCGGTGCCGTGAAGATTGGTCCACACCAAGATTGCTCCGTCAACACTTCGACCAAACGACCGATTGCGGCCGGCGAGCGATCTGAAAGATAGAGCGCGCCAACCTGCCCCGGCACGACAACCACGTCTACACCGGCGCCTGGAGCATGACCGGGCGCGTAGCCTGCGTGTTTCAGGTGGTCAACGACGGAAACGCGGGTGTCAGCGGTGATGTGGCCGTGATCGGAGAGAATGATGAGTTGAACACCCGCCGCTTGGCCTTCAGCCTCCCACCAATCAAGAATACGACCAAATTGCATATCGCAAAAATCGATAATACCGCGTGTTGTCGGCGACGCCGTCCCGTGGAAATGAGAGGTTGTGTCAGGCTCGCCATAGGAGAGGATGGTCACGTCAGGCCTATATTTCGGCCAGACGTGATCGAGGAACGCGGACGTGATCCAGACCTGGCCGTCCCGATCCGGTTCTCCACGAGCAGGAAGTGGCGGAAGGACTCCGACTTCCATTTCGATCGCTGCGAGCACATCAGCCGGAGAGCAAGCCTCACGAAAGTGACCGGAGAATCGGAAATGCCCAAAGTCCTCCGCTTTGTGATTGAAAAGGCGGGTCGTTCCTGGCGTGTTCGTTGCAAGGACGGCGAAGCTTTTCCCGGCTGCATCGAGCAATTCCCCGAGCGTTGGGGCTCCCATCAAATTGCCATTGCTTTCCCGGTTCAACCGGTCCAGCAGGACAGCATCTGCGGTATCGACATAGCGGTTCGGCACCGTGGATCGATTGACAAATTTGTTTCCAACCATGCCGTGGCCACTTGACGTCGTCCCGGTGACGAGACTGGGGAAGGCCACCCGCGTTTCGCTCGGGTAGATGGTTCGATGACGGGACAAAGTAGTGCCGATTGACTGGAGGCGAACAATATTAGGAGTAAGGCTGGCGGATACCAGATCCGGCCGCAGACCGTCGAAACTGACAACTAGAAATTTCATTGAGGCCGGCCCCGTTTATTTCGCACTTGATTTCCCGAAACCGCGTTTATTCGTGGAGAACAACAGGTAAATGACGGTCATCGAAAAATGTGATTGCAAGTGACAATATGTCGATTATGACTGCGAAATAATCTTCAGTGATAGAGGAGCCGACCTTGGCTGACGAAAATCGGGACATCCCGCTCAATGCAATCCGCGCCTTTGTCACCATAGCGCGGGAGCGAAATGTCACACGCGCTGCCAAGTCGCTGGGGATGACACAGAGTTCCGCCAGCCGATATCTCGCCGTCCTCGAAGAATATCTTGGAGCTCAGCTCATCGAGCGCCGTGGTCGCCACACCGAGCTGACGGAGTTTGGCCGACTCTTCGCCAACACGGTGACCGAGCCCTTGGACACGATCTGCTTCACCACCCAGAGAATGCGGCGCACGCTGCAGGGAGACATCAACCGGATTGTTGTCCGAACGTCTTTGACGACACTGGCCTACACTCTGCTGGTTCCCAATATTCAGGCCTTCTCGCAAGAGCATGGTGGCGCCGTCGTCGATGTCGTTAATTCACTTGCACCACCCAGATCCGACGACGGCTTCGACGTCCTGATTACGCGCGATCTGTCGATTGTTGAGCCCGCCGATCAGTGGGAGCTTCACTCCGAACACATCGTTTGCGTCGGATCGTACTCACATATTTCGGGAAAGAGCCAAGCGATTGTGCGGACGATGCCGATCCTCACTGTCACGTCTCGTCCGGATATATTGCCGACTTGGCTCCGGTCCATGAATCTCACACCGGCTGACATTAATGCGGGCGCGCGATATGACCATCATTACCTGGCCCTGCCGGCGATCACGAACGGAAATTGCCTGTTGGTAGCGCCTGAAATCATTGTCAGCGATCTTATCCGCGACAACCTTCTCAAGGTGATCCCGGGCACACGGGTTCCGAGCGGCATGTTTTATCGCGCTTACGCGATCGACCGTGGCAACAATCCCGAGCTGGCCCGTTTGTTCTGTCGTTGGCTGGTCCGCCTCTTTCGCAAATACGCAGGTGAGCCAGGGTGATATCGACAAATACGATGATCTTTCCGATAGATTCGATGGCCTTGTTTGCAGGCATATATGAACGGCACGTATAGTCAGCGGCAGTTATTTGGATCGTTGCCTTAACCGTCGTCGGTGGATCTTCACCCGGTTTCTACCAGAATGTTTCTGCCAGGATGGACGGCCGATCGGCTTTTCCGGAGCAAGCCGTTGACCCTTGTCGCACGCCGCCTTCAAACCGTCCGTCCATCTGGAACCAAGGCAATGACCGCACGGGCTGCAGAACTGAAAGCAGCAGGAGCCGATGTCATAACGTTGAGCCAGGGCGAACCCGCTTTCGACACACCCTTATCGATCCAGGAGGCCGGCATCTCGGCCATTCGAGCGGGCAAGACCCGCTATACACCTGTCGCCGGTGTGGTGGCTCTGCGCGAGGCGATCCAAAAGAAGCTCATGCGCGATCATGGCCTCGACTATGCGCCGGATCAGATTACCGTCGGTTGCGGAGCCAAGCAGGTTGTTTTCAATGCACTCTTTGCCAGTCTCGATCCCGGCGACGAGGTGATCATTCCGACCCCGTGCTGGGTCTCCTATCCGGATATGGTCGCTCTGGCCGGCGGAACGCCGGTGATGGTGCCGTGTACCGAGAGAGACGGTTTCAAACTACGCGCCGACGCGCTTGAGGCGACCATCACTACGCAGACGAAATGGTTGGTGCTCAACTCTCCAAACAATCCGACCGGTGCGGTCTATTCCGCGCGCGATCTGGCCGAGCTTGCTGACGTGCTGCGTCGTTTTCCCCACGTATCCGTATTGTCCGACGACATCTATGAAAAGCTCGTCTACGACGCGTCGTTCGCCACCATCGCTTCGGTCGCACCCGATCTGTTCGAGCGGACGCTTGTGGTCAACGGCGTCTCGAAAGCCAATGCGATGACCGGCTGGCGCGTCGGCTACGGCGCGGGGCCTCAGCCGCTGATCAAAGCCATGAACGTCATCCAAGGACAGACCTCGTCTCACACCAGTTCGATCTCGCAATATGCAGCGATCGAGGCCATGGCCGGCGATCAAGCCTATGTCGCCGACTTCGTCAGGGCGTTTCGCCAGCGCCGCGACGTCGTTTTGGAAAAACGCAACCAGGCTGAGGGTTTGAGCTGTCGGACGCCGGAGGGTGCATTTTATGCCTTCGCCAATTGAAGGGCATCATCGGGAAGATGACGTCGGCGGGCCATCCGATCGAAACAGGCACGGAATTTGCCACGTATCTTTTAAGCGAGTTTGCCGTCGCGGTCGTCCCCGGCAGCGGCTTCATGGCCTCGCCGTATGTCCACATTTCTTACGCCGCGGAACTGTCCGACCTCGAACGGGCCTGCGACAGGATCATTGCAGCTTGCGCAGCTCTCACCGGAGGCGGAAACCCATGAGCACCTTCAAGACCATCAAAAGCCGGATCGCCGAGCGTGGACTCATCCACGTCATGGCGGCGCACAGCCCCATGTCGGCCGTTTTGGCCGAGGAAGCGGGCTTCGACGGAATCTGGGCTTCGGGTTTTGAGCTCTCCGCCCTGTATGGTCTACCCGATATGAGCTTGGTCACGATGTCGCAGCATCTCGACATGTTGCGGGCGATGACTGGCCATGTCTCCATACCGGTCATCGCCGACATCGATACCGGCTACGGCAATGCCGTGAATGTCACCCATGTCGTGCGGGAATATGAACGTGCCGGCGCAAGCGCTGTCGTGATCGAGGATAAAACCTTTCCGAAGGTCACGAGCCTCGTTGCCGGAGGCAGGCAGGAACTCGTACGGACGGAGGAGTTCCAAGGCAAGATCGAAGCGGCGATCGCGACGAGGCGCGACCCCGACTTTCTCATCATCGCTCGAACGGAAGCTCTGATCGCCGGTCTGGGGGAAGAGGAAGCCCTGGCGCGCGCCGTCGCCTACGAGGCGGCTGGGGCCGACATGATCCTCATTCACTCGAAACGGAAAACACCGAACGAAATCGAAAGCTTCGCGCGCGCCTGGAAGGGCGAAGTGCCGCTTGTCATCGTGCCCACATCCTATCCGGAAATGGACGAGAAACGCATCCGCGCCCTGAACACGATTGCCATGGTCATCTACGGCAATCACGGGCTGCGCGCCGCCGTCACGGCGATGACGGAAACGTTTCGCCGCATCATTGCTGATGGTGGCGCCCAGAACGCAAGCAGAGACATCGTCTCTGTCGAGGAGATCTTTCGCCTTCAGGACATGGAAGCCGCAAAAGACAGCGAAAGGCGCTATCTGAAGTAGCCGATCAGGACGGCGATAGGGCGACGACGATGATCTCAATCAGCATCCCGGCTCGAAGATTGTCTGGGCGCACCAGCGCTGCACCCCATGGCTCTGGGCGGCCCCATCCACGCCTTCCATTCGTCGTCGAAGTCATCTGTCTTCTGGAGGTTCGCCAGCAGCACAGTCACGGAAGCAGGGAGCGCTTATTGGTCTCAAGATAGGTGAGAACCTGCGGTCTTGTTTAAGCTGGCCTCAGGCCTTGCAGCGTAGGACAAGCATCCCGTTCCTGTCCCATGTGGCAGTCATGGCTGCGCTGGATGGGGCGGGGTGGTGGCGCCCACGCCCACATGTTCCCCAACCGGTCGTGAGGCGGGGGCCAATGCGGATAGCGCCGCTGATCTGCTATGAGCCACTCCTCCTCTGGCGCGTGTCCGGTATCATGGAGGCAGGCGAGTTGAAACCTTGCCTCGTCAATCCTTGCGAAAACCTCCGAGCGAAAGAGGGCGAGGTGACCCCTCGGCCGCGAGGCTGGAGGCGACCGTCGGCAGTGGATGCACACCAGGAATTCGTTGTCGCGCTGATCGAAGAGCGCAAGGACGTGACGCTCGATGAAATGGGTCGAGCGCTTATCCGTCGAACGGCAGGTGAAGATCAGCCGGAGTGCGCTCGGAGCTTGGCTGCGAGGCCGAGGATGGAGGTTTAAAAAACGTATGGCCCGCCGGTCTGCGACACGGATCGCGCAATCGAAACCTTCGGCGATGAGATCGACGAAGCGATCGCTGTAGGAGGTATGGATGTGGATCTGCGGGTGCTGATGCGCCATTTCCGCAAGCACGGGAGCGAAGTGAGTCGGCCCGAAAGAAAGCGGCATGGCGACCCTCAGGCAGCCGCGCAGCTCACCGGCGGGAGGATTGTTTCTCTGGTCGCGCCGATCTCGGCGCTGACTCGGGCCGCATGGGTCTCTAAATGTGATTCCGGCTTCTGTGAGCGCGCCGCCGCGGGTCGTACGTGCAAGAAGTTGGACGCCAAGTTCCACTTCAACCCGAAAGAGCCGCCGACTGACGATTGATTTTGAGACGCCGAGCCGGCGTGCGGCGGCCGATACGCCTCCGGCATCGGCCACTGCGATGAATGTCTGTAGATCTTCGATGTCCATTCGGAGCGTGCTCTTTCAAGGATCGATAAAACTCCTGCCGGGACGGTATCGCACATGGTCGATGAGGGCGCGCAGCTTGGGCGGCAGGTTTCGGCGGTCCGCGAAATAGAGGAAAAACCCGGGGAACGACGGTAGGTACTCCTCCATGAGCGAAACCAGCTCGCCCCGCTCGAGATAGGGCCTGAAAGTGTCTTCCATGCCGAATGTCACGCCTCCGCCGGCGCAGGCTGTCCGCACCATGACCCACATATCGTTTGTGGTGATCCTCGGATTGACGGCCACGTCGAATTCCCGACCATTCTCCTCGAATTCCCACCGATAGGGTGCCACATCCGGCGCCGGACGCCAGCCGATGCAGCAGTGCCGCGAAAGCTCCGACGGGTTCGTTGGCGTTCCGAAACGTTCCAGGTATGACGGTGCGGCGACGACGAGCTGCCGCTGGTCGCCGGAGACCGGCACTGCGATCATATCCTGCTCGATCACCTCACCAAGACGAACACCTGCATCATAGCCCTCGGCCACGATGTCGAACTCCTCATCCGTCACGGTAACATCGACCTGCACGCCCGGATAGGCGTGCGCGAAGCTCGCAAGGAGCGGCCCAGCAATGAAGCGCTCGGCGATCGAAGATACGGCGAGGCGCAGGAGTCCCGTCGGCTGGGAGTCCCGGTCCTGGGCATCATTCAGCGCCAGTTCGACTTCGGCGATCGCGGGTGCCACGCGCTCGTACAGCCGCATGCCCGCCTCAGTCAGGCTGACGCTGCGCGTCGTGCGCTGGACGAGAGCGACGCCCATCCGGTCTTCCATCCGCCGGATCGCCTGGCTCACCGCCGAGTGGGTAACGCCAAGCCGTTCGGCTGCGCCGCGGAAGCTCTTTGCTTCCGCGACGGCAAGAAATGCGGACAGGAGTTTTAGATCGGCAGCCATCGGTCAGTTCAGCTTACCAAGCTTGTTATCATTCGTAAATTGTTCCCCCGGCAACTCCACAGTACTTTTTTCTCAAGGAACCATTTGGAGTGAAATTCATGCTTTCGCTGGACAATTACCGTTTGCTTGGCCGTTCTGGCCTGCGGGTCTCGCCGCTATCGCTCGGCACCATGACTTTCGGCAAGGATTGGGGTTGGGGCGCCGACGAGAATGAAGCGCGCCGGATCTTCGATCTGTACGTCGACCGCGGCGGCAATTTTGTCGATACGTCGGTCAACTACACGGATGGAGCCTCGGAAATCATCCTGGGGCGGTTCATCGCACAGAAGCGCGAGCGAGTCGTCCTCGCGACCAAGTTCACGATGGCGCGTGAGCCGGGCAACCCGAACGCCGGCGGCAATCATCGGCTGAACATGGTGCGCTCGTTGGAGCAGAGCCTTCGGCAGCTCGATACCGACCGTATCGACCTGTTCTACCTTCACGGCTGGGATTTCACCACGCAGCCCGACGAGGTTATGCGCGGGCTCGACGATCTCATCCGCGCCGGCAAAGTGCACTATATCGGGATCTGCAACACGCCGGCGTGGCGCATTGCAGAGATGCAGACGATCGCGGATCTGCGCGGCTGGTCGCCCCTCGTGGCCCTCCAGATCGAGTACAGCCTGGTCGAGCGCACGGTTGAGCATGAGCTCATTCCGATGGCCGCAGCACTGGGTCTCGGCGTACTACCGTGGTCGCCGTTGGGTGGTGGCGTGCTGACAGGGAAGTATACGCCGGCTGACGTCACCGTTTCTGTCGAGTCGGGCGTATCACCGACCCGCAAAGGGGTGATCGCTTCTTCCGGGCATCTCACCAACCAATCCATCGAAATTGCCGACGTCGTCCGCGCGATCGCTGAGGACGTGGGAGCGACGCCATCCCAGGTGGCAATCGCATGGACGCTCGCCAACCCAGCTGTGACATCTCCGATCATAGGCGCGCGGACGGTTGCGCAGGCAGAGGACAATCTCGGCTCGCTCGACATCGTTCTGGCTCCCGAACATCTTGACCGCCTCGATCAGGCGAGCGCTCCGACGCCGATCTTCCCGGAACGCTTCATCTCTCGGCCAATGGTCCAGCAGCTCATCTTCGGCGGCGCCTCAGTCGCCCGAGGGGCCTGAACATCGGCTGAAGAGGTCTCCATCAAAAAGGTCGCTGCCTAATGTCGAGTGCCGGAGGCCTATTCATTCTCGGCTCGACGATCCGTAACCAGCAAGCTGAAGGAGTAAGTAGGATGATCTTGCAGCCATCGCGCCACATTCGTACGGCGATCATAACAATCACGATGCTCGCAGGCACGGTCCTGTCGTCGCATATGGCGAGTGCGTCTTCCGAGCCCGACGTCGAGGCCCGCAACCGCCAAATCGTCACCGAAGCGTTCGATCGCTGGGGAGCTGGCGGAGCGACGTTTTTCACCGACGTTCTTGCCCCGGACGTCCACTGGACGATCGAGGGTTCTGGACCGAGCGCCGGCCTCTTTCAGGGGCGCGATCAGTTTGTCGAACGTGCCGTTCGCCCTTTCGCCTCCCGGCTGGCGAGCCCCGTCCGACCCGTGAGCAAGAAGGTCTTTGCTGATGGCGACCATGTGATCGTGAACTGGGAGGGCGCCGGCCGTGCGCAAGACGGAGAACCCTACACCAACAGCTACGCCTGGATCTTCCGCATGCACGAAGGAAAGGCCGTGGAGGTGACGGCATTTCTTGATCTTGCGCCCTATGACGACGTCCTGCGTCGCATTCCCGCTCCCCAGACCGAGTGACCACAACCCAGCTCAGCCGCATCCCGGTAGAACCGACCGAGGCGGCACTCTAAAGGCACAAGGAGAACGATATGACCCAGAGACCAATAGTCTTCGGCGGCCTGATGCTCGGCTCGCTCCTTATCTTCAACACAACGCCGGCTTTCGCGTCCGGCAAAATTGCGCAAGTGAATGATACCGGACAGCAAACTATGGAGAAACAGATGAACCAGCACCCCTATGTCGGCATGTGGGTGACGGATGACGGTCGCATTCGCCACGAGCTTCTTCCAAACGGGCGCTACGACGAAGCTCGCGGTACGCGCGAGAGCGCCTATCAAGGGCGCTACGAAGTGAAAGGCAATCACATCGACTATTGGGATGATACCGGTTTTACCGCCGATGGCGAGTTCGTCGATGAGAACACACTCCATCACGGGGGGATGATTTTCCGCCGTCGATGAAGTCGCCGGGTAAGACGGCGACCTCCGCCCCTCTCTCCGGCATCGGCCACGCTTTCCTCATCTACGAGCCATCGTGGTGGCAAATTGAGATGAAACCCTGCCCGCAACCAATCGCCATCCGGAAATCGGCTGTTCCCGACGTCAATATTATTCGATTGTCGATTTGACCGGGCAGCTTGCCAATACGAGTAAACAAGATAATCATACTCATGTTATACGGGCATTCGAACCGAGCATGAAAGCCGGGGGTCGCAGCGTCGGACGCTATCGAGAAAATCGCTGCTGGGAGCCGGTTCTTCGCGATGCCTCGTCTGGAGGCTTCGATATTGTTCGTGCTGAGCAAGAGTGGATACTGAAAATTGAGTTATTGGCATTCCATGATTTGGCATACCGAAGGCATTCGGGTGGTGGCGCCGGCCAAGTGGCGCCGCTTCGATGGGCTGGTGAGCGTCTTTTGGGAGGCCGAGAGCCAGCAGGGCGCCAAGGGCTACTATCTGGCGGATGACCCGCGCATCATGATTTTCTTCAACGACGTGTCATCCAGGATTCAGATGTCGAACCGGGAGGGGGGCCTCTCGCAGCACTATCGTCCCATGACGCGAGCGGTCTATGTCCCCGCCGGCGTACCCATGTGGACCAGCAGCAGATCCGCCCACCGTTTCTCGCATCTCAATCTGCACATGCACAGGGACCGGCTGCTGAGATTTCTGTCGCCGTCGGTGGGGAATTCCGCTGCATTGACGGCATTGCGCCGGCCGGTGGAAATTCAGGATCTCGGAGCCATCGAAACGCTCGCGGGTTTGCTGCTTGACGAAATATCGAGCCCTTCGAAGCACGCCGTCTATGCCGAAAGCCTCGTGGGCAGCATCGTCACCGGCCTTCTCGACATACCCCAGGAGGACAGCGAAAAAGCCAATGGCAGGCTGACGCAGGCTCAAATGAACAGGCTCGTCTCACGCATCGACGGACTTGGCGATTGCCGGATGTCCGTTGCTGAAATGGCGGCGGCCGTCGGCCTGTCGGAGAGCTGGTTTTCCAACGTCTTCAAGCAGACCACCGGCAAAACGCCGCTGCAATGGCAGCTCGCGAAACGCGTCGATCTTGCGAAAAAGCTGCTGAGCGAAAGCGACCTGACGGTGGCCGACATAGCTGCCCAGCTCGGATTTTCCGATCAGGCGCATTTGACGAAGGTATTCCGTCAAGTCGTGGGCCAAACACCCGCCGCATGGCGGCGGATGCAGCAAATCCGCTGAAGGGGGAGTTGTCCCATCCGAAACCATTCGGATGGGACGGATTCATCACCAGGTCTGGCGCAGCGTCGCCATGATGGCGCGGCCGGGATTGTAGTAATACGCACCGCCGTCGTCATTGGCTATATGCTTCTCGTCGAAGAGATTGCTGACGTTCAGCTGGAATGTCGTCTTCTCTTGGATCTTATAGGTGAAGGCGGCGTCGAAGACGATGGCGCCATCCGACTTCCGTGTATTTGCGTTGTCGAAGTAATACGAGCCCGTATAGCGAGCGCCGAGCCCGAAGGTCATATCGCCGCGGCGTCCGTTGCCTTCCAGCGTATAAGTACCCCACACAGAAGCCATGTGTTCCGGAACCTGTGCGAAGCTCTTGCCGTTCAAACCAGCCACGTTGCCGGGTTCTACGATCTCGGAGTCGATATAGGCATAGGCGGCAATTAGGTTGATGTTGTTCGTCACTTCCATCTTGGCCTCAAGATCAAGGCCGCGATGCCGGACCTTGTCAACCGTTGACGCCAGGTACGCGGGCGCTTCGCGCGTTGTGATGTTTTCCATCGTCAGGTCGTAGACGGAGGCTGTAAACAAGGCGGGGAAGGCATCCGGCCGATATTTGATTCCAACCTCGTACTGCTTACCCGTCGTCGGCTCGACCCCCGTGCTGGGCGGTGCGACGGATTCGGCATAGCTGGTATAGACCGCGAGTTCCTCAGTGATCTTGTAACTCAGGCCGAAGCGCTTGGTCAGTTCGCTATAGTCACCCGTCTTCGCGCCGGTAACCGTGCTCGTTTCATCGAGATCGAGCCAGTCGTTGCGAAGTCCGATGCTCGCGGTCAGCTTATCGAAGAAGACCAAGTCCTCCTGAAGGTAGATCGCTTTCGTCTTCTGGTCGTTTGTCTTGCTTTCTGCGAGCGGGATGGGGCCTGGCAAGCCAGAATAGACCGGATTCTGCCAGTCGATGCCGGGCGCCGTCCCACCCCAGATCGGCGGATACAGAACATATGTGTTGCCGTCGGATTTGATGGTTTTGTAGTCAACGCCGAAAAGCGTGCGGCTCTCCACCTGGTCGAAGCTCGCCTCATAGAGAAGATGCGCGTCGATGACGAATTGCTCGTCCGAGCCGTCGCCTCCGAAGAAAATGCGGTCTACGGTCGTGTCGGCCGGATCGCTGGCACCCAGCGCATCATAAATATAGGCATAGCCGAACCTGTTCGTCGACTTGCTGTATCGCGCGCTTGAATTGAAGGTCAGACCGTTTCCGAAATCATGGTCAAACAAGACGCTGTACGTATTCCTGTTCGTCTCGTCGTAATTATAATCCGGCTCGCCGAAGAACTTGTCCCTGTCAAAATCGGTGAACCTAGGGTGGCCGCCGTTGCTGGGTGTGCCGTCCCGGTCCAGGTGATCGAAGACGAATGAAAGGCTCGTGGCGTCGGTAGGGCGCCAGGTAACGCCACCCATGATGAAGTTTTCGTCATCCCGGGAATAGTCGTATTCGGCGTCCGACCGCTGGAACTTGCCGGTCAGGCGATAGGACAAGGTGTCGTCCTCGGTGATGTTGTCGCCGAAATCGAAACCCGCTTCCTTATGCGCGAACGAACCGCCGGTACCATAAACCTCGCCGAAACGCTCACTTTTCGGCAGCTTTGTCACGTAGTTGACCGAACCACCGGGATCGGAAACCCCGAACCCCGTGGAATTGGCACCTTTCAATACCTCGACGCGCTCATAGCCATACGGCTCTTCCAGAATTCCGCCCCAGCTCCGGCCGATGGCTAGCCCGTCACGGTAGGTAAAGGGCGCGAAACCGCGGATCTTGAAGTAGTCGTAACGGTCATCTGAACCGTAGTAGTCGGTGACCACGCCGGCGGTATATTGCACGACCTGCTCGATGCTGTTTGCGCCACGCTCCTCGATTTCCTTGGAGGTGATGACGGAGACCGAAGCGGGTGTGTTGAGAATATCCGTCGGCATCTTGCCGACGCCCGTGGTCTCCGTCGCGACGATCGACTTTGAATCGTTTTCGGTGTTGAGGACGCCGGCGTTGCCGCTGCCTTGAAGGACGATCGGCTGAAGCGTGGTATCTGAACTGGAATTGTCGGCTTCCTGGCCGTGCGAGAAAGTCGGCATCAAAGCGACAAGCGCCGTGCAACCCAGAAGGACGGCATTCCGGTAGCGGATAGGGGTCGGTCTTGAGCGGCCGCTTGTTCTTTCAATGTCCATGTTCAAATTCCAAAGGTTTACGTGATTGCCGATGGCCTGGCTGGTGGGTGCCGCTGTCGGCGATGGCGTTGGGAACCACTTGCGAATGCATTTCGACGAAAAGATGCGAGCGGGAAATTCCCCGTCGGATCCGGCCGGCGTCGGATGGTTTCGATTTGCAGTCCCCGACACGTTCTTAACTGGAGCTTGATTATCCAGTATTGTAAATTTCCCCGGTTTTGTAGGAACCAACGGGAATCTCGCGTCGCGGTCCCATGAGCGCTGGTTCCCCGGTTGACGCCGCCCGTTGAACCTGAAACTGGAAGTCCACTTAAATGCTAAGGCGGAGTTTGCGCAATGCTGCGGTTTTTTGTTCCCGTCCTGCGATGGGCTGCGATATGCGTATGGATGATCGCATTCGGCGGTGCCTGGGCAGGCGAGAGTGCGTTCTATCCCATCACCATCAAGCATGCGCTGGGCACGACGGTCATCTCCAAAAAGCCCGAACGGATCGCGACGGTAGCCTGGGCGAACCATGAAGTGCCTTTGGCGCTCGGAATCGTGCCCGTCGGTTTTGCCAAGGCCAATTTCGGGGACGACGACGGGGACGGGTTGCTGCCGTGGGTGGCCGAAAGGCTGGCCGAGCTCCATGCCGACAAGCCGGTGCTTTTCGACGAGGGGGACGGGATCGATTTCGAGGCCGTCGCCGCCACCAGGCCCGATGTGATCCTGGCCTCCTATTCCGGCCTGAGCCAGTCCGACTACGACACGCTGAGCCAGATCGCCCCGGTGGTCGCCTATCCCGAAGCGCCCTGGTCGACCGACTGGCGCGAAATGATACGCTTGAACAGCGCCGGCATGGGCATGGCCGCCGAAGGCGACGCGCTGATCGCAAAGATCAAGGCCGATATCGGCAAGGCGGTCGCCGGCCATCCCGAACTCGTTGGGAAGTCGGCCATGTTCATAACCCATCTCAACGCGACGGATCTGAGCACCGTCAATTTCTATACGACGAACGACACACGGGTGAAATTCTTCGCCGATCTCGGGCTCAAATCGCCCAAGAGCGTCGTCGAGGCCTCGGCGTCGGGAAAATTCTCCGGCTCCATCAGTGCAGAGCACATCGATGCGTTCGACGATGTCGACATTGTCGTAACCTACGGCGACCGGAGGCTGCTTGATGCGCTGAGGGCCAATCCGTTGATGTCCAGAATGCCCGCGGTGGGCAACGGTGCGCTTGTCGTATTGGGCATGAATCCGGTGGGCACGGCGGCAAATCCGACGCCGCTTTCCATCTCCTGGGTGTTGAAGGATTACGTGGCCCAGCTCGCCGAGGCCGCCAGAAAGCCCCGATGATCGCCAGCAGCCTGAAGTCGTCCTCTCAGTGGTCCGCCTCGGCGCGGTCGAACCGAACCCGGAGCCTCTGGCTTGCGGGAATGGTAGCGCTTCTCGCGCTCTTGTGCGGGCTTTCGGTTACGGTCGGCACGCGCGACGTGGACTGGACAGACATCATCGCGGCTTTGGCCGGGCACATCGACAGCATCGGCCAAGCGGCGGTCAACGTCCGTATTCCGCGAACTCTGCTTGCCGTGCTGGCCGGGGCCGCACTCGGGCTTGCCGGAGCGATCATGCAGGGCGTGACGCGCAACCCTCTCGCCGATCCGGGCATTCTCGGCGTCAACATGGGGGCGTCGCTTGCCGTCGTCGTGGGTGTCGCGTGGTTCGGTATCGCCTCAGCCGACGCCTATATCTGGACGGCGATCCTCGGTGCCGGGGGTGCGGCGGTCTTCGTCTACACGATCGGCTCGCTGGGGCGCGGCGGGGCGAC
Organism: Neorhizobium descurainiae; assembly: GCF_051400715.1. NCBI lineage: Bacteria > Pseudomonadati > Pseudomonadota > Alphaproteobacteria > Hyphomicrobiales > Rhizobiaceae > Neorhizobium > Neorhizobium descurainiae. The sequence goes on along the minus strand of NZ_JBLFFK010000019.1, from coordinate 103,759 downwards.
CCCCCTCAAGCTGGCGCTTGCAGGAGCCGCGACCTCCGTCGCTTTCTCCTCGATGGTGATTGCCGTGGTGCTGCCGCGGGCCGATATCGCAGGCGGCATCCGGTCCTGGCAGGTCGGCGGCGTCGGCGGGGCGACCTTCGAGCGCATTCTTCCGGTGCTGCCGTTTCTCGCGGTCGGCTTCGCGATCAGCCTGCTATCCGCACGAAAGCTGAACTCGCTGGCTCTGGGCGACGAATTGGCGGCCGGGCTCGGCGAGCGTGTCGCCCTGGCCCGCGCCGTCGCGGCGTTCGGCGCGATCCTTCTGTGCGGGGCAACGACGGCCGTTTGCGGGCCGATCGGCTTTCTGGGATTGATCGTGCCGCATCTCTGCCGGCTCCTGGTCGGGGTCGATCACCGCTGGCTGCTGCCTTTCTCCGCATTGGGCGGCGCCTGCCTGCTGCTGGTCGCCGATATTGTCGGACGCATCGTCGCAAGGCCGGCGGAGCTTGACGTCGGCATCGTCACCGCTCTCGTGGGGGCGCCGTTCTTCATCTGGATCGTCAGGCGCCAGAGGGTTCGCGAGTTGTGACGATGCTTTCTCCCACCCTCGATCTCATCATTGCCAGCCGCCGCCGCCGTGCGCGCAGGCATTCGCTTGTCATTCTTATCCTTCTGGTTCTGGTGGTCGCGATCTTCGCCCTCGCCCTGTCGGTCGGCCAATCCTTCACGCCGGCGGGGGACGTCATCCGCGTGCTGCTTGGCGAGGATGTGCCGGGCGCGAGCTTTACCGTCGGCCAGCTCAGGCTGCCGCGCGCCATGCTTTCGGTCCTTGCCGGCTTGAGCTTCGGGCTCGGCGGCGTGGCCTTCCAGATCATGCTGCGCAATCCGCTCGCCAGCCCGGACATTATCGGCATCAGCTGGGGAGCAAGCGCCGCCGCCGTCTTCGCCATCGTCGTTCTGTCGATGAAAGGGCCGGTCGTCTCCATCTTCGCCGTCATGGCCGGCCTGGCCGTGGCGCTTCTCGTTTATGGCCTTTCATCCAAAAGCGGCGTCGCTGGAACGCGGCTCATCCTTGTCGGGATCGGTGTTTCGGCGATGCTGGAAAGCTTCGTCGCCTACATTCTCTCCCAAGCCCCGGCTTGGAACCTGCAGGAGGCGATCCGCTGGCTGACCGGCAGCGTCAACGGCGCGCAGCTTTCCCAGGCCGCCCCGCTTCTCCTGGCGCTCGCCTTGTTCGGCGGGCTTCTGCTGAGCCGGGCGCGCGACCTGGAGGCGCTGCGGCTGGGGGAGGACGCCGCCGCCGCCCTCGGCGTCAGGGTCTCGGCCACACGCGTCACCATCATCGTCGCGGCCGTCGGCATGATCGCGTCCGCAACGGCGGTGACTGGCCCGATCGCCTTCGTCGCTTTCCTGTCCGGCCCGATCGCCGCTCGCCTCGTGGGAAACAGCGGATCGCTGCTGATCCCCTCGGCCCTGGTCGGTGCGACGCTGGTGCTGGCGGGCGACTATATCGGCCAGTTCCTTCTCTCAAGCCGCTATCCGCTCGGCGTGGTAACCGGCGCGTTGGGAGCGCCCTATCTGATTTTCCTCATCGTGCGCGTCAACCGGACCGGAGGCTCGCTATGACCGTTCGCTCAGCTCATTGCCTGACCGCCAGCCAGCTTTCGGCCGGCTACGGCGACACGGAGATTCTGCACGAGCTCGATCTCGCCGTGCCTCCCGGCAGGATCACCGCCATCGTCGGCGCCAATGCCTGCGGCAAGTCCACGCTTTTGCGCACGATGTCCCGGCTCCTCTCGCCGCATCGAGGACATGTGTTACTAGACGGCAAGTCGATCCACCGGACGCCGCCCAGGGAGCTCGCCCGGACATTGGGGCTGCTTCCTCAATCGCCGATCGCTCCTGAGGGCATTACCGTTGCCGACCTCGTCAGCCGGGGAAGACATCCGCATCAGGGCCTGTTTTCCCGCTGGACGCGCAAGGACGACGAGGCGGTGGACGGCGCGCTCACCGCAACCAAGACCTCGGAGCTTGCCGAACGGCCGGTGGACGAGCTTTCCGGCGGGCAGCGCCAGCGGGTCTGGATTGCCATGGCGCTGGCGCAGCAGACGGAAATCCTGCTATTGGACGAGCCGACGACATTTCTCGACATCAGCCATCAGGTCGAAGTGCTGGATCTGCTGACCGATCTCAACCACGCGCGCGGCACCACCGTCGTCATGGTGCTGCATGATCTTAACCTTGCGGCTCGCTACGCAGACCATCTCGTCGCGATGGCGAAGGGGCGCGTGCACGTCTCCGGCAGGCCGGAAGATGTGCTGACGGAAGAGAATGTGCGGCAGGTTTTCGGTCTCGAAAGCCGCATCGTCACCGATCCCACCTCGGGCCGGCCGATCATGCTCCCGATCGGCAGGCATCGCATGACAACGACGCAGGATCTCAAGGAGGACCGGCAATGAACGCGGTTCAGGAATTCAAACTCTCGGGCACGGCGATTCCGAAGGACGCGGTGCATATGCTTGGAGAAATCTGCGAGCACTTCGTCGAGCACGCCGAGGTGCAACGAACCCAGGACACCGCTCTGTTGAAGAGCAAGATCGGGACCGCGGCCATTCGCGTGCAAGACAGCCGGCTCCTGATCGAACTGGCCTGCCCGTCGGAAGAGGCGCTTCAGATGAGCCGCACCAGCATCGCGGAACACTTGTTCTACTTTGCCGGAGACGATCCTCTCGAGCTCAGCTGGTCGGAAACGGGCGCGCTGGCCGTGCTGCCGAACATCCATGAAGCCACGGTCGTTTCCGCCGAGGATGTGACCCCGCATATGCGACGGGTGAAGTTCGCCTGCGCCGACGTCACTCCCTTCGTCGGCGGCGACATGCATGTCCGCCTCCTCATTCCGCCGAAGGGCAGACCTCCGGTATGGCCGGGGCTGCGGGAAGATGGCCGTATTGCCTGGCCGGAGGGCGAGGACGAACTTCTGGTTCGCGTCTATACAATTCGAGCTGTCGATATTGAACGCCGGCAATTATGGATCGACTTCCTGCAGCACCCGACGCCCGGCGTGGAAACTCCCGGAGCCGACTTTGCCCGGGACGCGCAGCCGGGGGAGCGGATCGCTCTTCTTGGACCGGGAGGCGGTAACCTTCCCTCCGCACGATCCATTCTTCTGGCCGGAGACGAAAGCGCACTTCCGGCAATTGCCCGAATCGTGGCCGAGGTGCCGCCAGGCACGCGCATGCAAGCGATCATCGAAGTGCAGGATGAGGCGGAAGAGCAGTCTCTTCCGTCGGCGGGTTCGCTCGACATCCGCTGGCTGCACCGGAGGAGCTACCCGTCCGGAGCAAAAGGCGTTCTTGTGGAAGAGACCAAAAACGCGATTGCGTCCATCGACGACGAAACGTTCGTCTGGTTCGCCTGCGAAAAGGAAGATGTGCGGTCCATCCGCGCCTTGCTGAAAGGCCGCCGGCATGACCGGAAAAACATGTATGTGGCCTGGTATTGGGAGCGCGATCCTGCCTGAACCGACCACATTCGGCTTTACGCCGTGCGGCTCGACCGGTTCCGATCCTGCACGTATGACTGATCAATGTGTCACCGGCGATTTGGGCTTCTTGTCGGTCCATTGCGGCGGCGCACCGTATTTGGACGCCACGACGCCGAGCAGACCGGGCGCTCGGCCGAAGGCGTCGCAAGCGGCATATTTGGGTTTGCCTCCAAGCCAGGACTGGACGCGCTGCGTGGACGGAAGCGCAATGTTCAGCCCCTTCGGCTCCTTGCCGGCAATCAGCATTCGCGAAAAGTCATTCGCAAACTTAGTCGCGAGGCCATAGGCATCTCCCACTTCGGAAACGCGTGGATTATCCTGAATCGAGTTTGCCCCCCGTGCCCACAGCATTGCTGCACTCTGCATGCCGCTGCCATCGACGGCTTCGGCTTCGACTGCCAGGCCTCCGAGACCGAAAGGCAGACGCGGCACGCTGACGGGCAGGGCAAAGCCGGTTCCGACGCTGACGACGGTCGCAACGCCCGCCATCGTCTTGTCTGTCGGGACGATATCTGCGACGACCGAGCGGACCGTCAAATCCGCCGGCTGGCCGGCCGGGACCATTTGGTATTTGTCGCTCAGCGCGACGCAGAGGGCCCGGTCGAGAGCATTGGAAACCAGGAAGCGGTCGGCATCCGATTTGATTCGGGATGCAGCATTGAAGGAAAAACTTGTCGGAACGATGCGCACCGTCTTCACCCGGGCCAGTTGCTGTCCATCGACATAAAGCCGTCTTTTGGCGAGCGTTCCCTTGGGAGGGCCAAGATTGCTGTAGGAGGTCAGTGTACCGGCTTCCTTCACGGGCACGGAAGCGCATCCGGTAGCTGCCATGGCGACTATGAGCAAAACCAGGCGCGCGAGCAGCGATGGCTTTGGTGAATAGTCGAAAAACCGGCGAATTGGATGGGGATTGCTGCGCACTCTCGTTAGCCTCCGTCATTGATGCTGGGAACAGTCGGAGCGAAAGATTGCCGCAGCATTACAAGCCGCTTTGGGAGGTGACGAATCGTTGAATGACAAGGGGGGAGGGGCTTCTCTGATACGGGCAAGCTGGCGGCATGGAGGGCATCTGATTTGCGGTCAACGTCGGCGACCGCCTTCGTTCATCAAAGCTGAATTGCCACTTTCGTTCCGGTTGAATCGCTTTGCATGCTGAGCTGCCCGCCATGACTTGAGATGACCTGCTTCACCAGGCTCAGTCCAAGGCCTGCGCCCTGGCTCTTGGGGGTCACGCGGTAAAACGGTTCAAAAACCAGTTCTTGATGTTCCGCCGGTATGCCGGGCCCTTCGTCGGCCACGTCGATCCGGCCGTCGGCCGAGACCGAGACCGTGATCATTCCGGTATTGTCGCCGTGGTCGATCGCATTGCGAACCAGATTGCCGATCGCTCTTGGCAAAGCGGAAGGGCTGCCTTTGCGTTCGAGACTTTCCACCTCACTTTGAAAGGAAATCTGATAACCAGCGGCGATCGCCAGTGGCGCGAGATTGGCCACGACCGTTCGCGCGATTTCCACGAGATCGACCGTTTCATGGAGATCCGTCGCCTGATCATTGCGTTCGAAATCGAGAAGCTGTTCGGCTGCCTCGGCCAAGCGCGCAACATCGTCCAGCAGCCGCCTGCGTTCCTGGCCTTCCGGCATGCCATCGATCCGCGTCTGCATGATGGCGATTGGTGTTCTGAGTTCATGCGCGGCGTCGATCAGGAAGCGCTGGCGCTTCTTGAAGTCATTCTCGAGCCGCTCGAGCGCTCCGTTGAAGGCAATTACCAGCGGAGCGACTTCCTTGGGAATGCCGTCCACCGGCAGGCGTGCTTCATGATGGCGCGGTTCGATTTCCGATGCTTCTCGCGCGACCTCGCTCACCCTTGCAAGAGCGTGGCGCACAATTCTGGGAACGGTGAGGAAGATCGCAGGCAGGGCGACGACAAGCAAACTGATATAAATCGGGTAAGTGCCGCCCAGAAGAGTGAGAATGGGCCAGCCTTTGTCCGCGAAACCGCCGGATAGAATGCGGACTTCCCCTATCGCAGTTTCCACGTGTTCGATCGACGCAATCTCATCCGTACCGGCCGATCCCCGTATGTCCGCATCCTGGAACAGGTGCGCCACAGGCGCAATCGCGCCATAGGGCGCAGGTATGGTGCCATAGGATACCGAAGCACCGTCCGTCATGGCCACGACGTACCAAAGCCCCTTGTTTTGTATTTTAAGTGACCGCAGTTCCGGCGTATCGCGCAGTTGAAGCTTTCCCTGGGAATTGCGTTCGACTGCTTTCGCCACCACGGCGCCGATCTTGTCCTCCACGAAAATGTTCGGCGACATGATCGTGGTAGCCCATACGCAAAGCCCGACAATCACGACGGCAACCACGGCGACGATAACGAGGCTGAGTTGCCAGCTCAGTTTCCACCAAAGTGACGGGTTGTTCGCCGCGCGCATCATTCTTCCTTCAGGAGATATCCGACGCCCCGGATGCTGTGGACGGCGACACCGGCGCCGGCATCCAGCAACCGCTTGCGCAGCCTGGAGATATGCGCATCGAGCGCGTTCGATTGGATTTCTTCCTCGTAGTTATAGACCGCCGCTTCAAGCGTCGAGCGCAGGACGGTTTTTTCCTTCCGCTTGGCCAGCGCTGCCAGAACGAGAAGCTCGCGCCGGGGCAGATCGAGCGGGATCGCATCGACGGTGACGCTCAGATGCAGGGGGTCGATCACCATTCGACCCACCGTGATTTTAAGTTCCGCCAGGGTTGGCGGCCGTCGCAGAACGGCCCGCAGACGGGCCATCAGCTCTTCGACAAGAAACGGCTTTCCCAGATAGTCGTCGGCGCCCAGATCGAGACCTTCGATGCGCTCCATCGGCTCGTTGCGCGCCGTCAGCACGATGATCGGCGTATCCGCTCCCGTCCGCCTCAGCCGGGGAATAAAAGCCAACCCCTCGCCATCGGGCAAGCGACGGTCCAGGAGGATTGCATCGTAGACATTCTGACGGGTCAATTCGAGAGCGTCGGCGAGGTGCGTCGTGTGGTCGGTGACAATGCCATGCTTGCTCAGCGCAACCGATAGTGCAGCCGCCAGTTCCCTCTCGTCCTCGATCAATAGAAGTCTCATTGTCTACCCGATCCTCCATTGGAGGCATCTTTGCCCGCAGGATTGCAGCAGCATTACGATGACAAAAAGACCGCAGATAGTGCCGCTACGCGAGCAGGTTACGGCGCAAGACAACACGCGGGAAGGACATCGACCGAGGGCGGAATTGTCTTGCGAACCCCGCACCGCGATTGTCGCTGTCGATCATCATCGTTGTTTTTCTTTGAGTGAAGCCTGGTAACCGAGGTCGAAGGCAGGGATGGGCGAGCCCTTTGACCGGAAAAGCTGTTCCAGCTCGCCAATGTCGGGGCATTGAGGGAAATTGGCCAGTGCCCTGGAAACTGTATCGTCGAGAGGCAAAGCCATTGCAGCGGTGGCGAGCACTGCGGTGCCCGGCGCGATCTCACCGCGCAACTGCGGCAGCAACGTCTTGGCGTGGATGAGATTGGCGTTGGCGATCGGGCTCATCGCGTGACCTGCCCGCTTGTGGTCGGGCGACAGGTCAACGATCGCACTCATATCCGTCTGCCCTTGCCAGATGGCCAGGCCTTCCGACTGCTCCCCCCGGTCGATATTGAAATCAGCCCGTTCAATGGCGAAGCCGCCTTCGGCGGTTTTCAACCCTCGCGGGGTGGTGATCCGGTGAATGCGTATGTGCCAGGGGTTTGCGGGCAGAAGCCAGGTCTCGACGACAACATCGTTCCAGGGGTGCCAGCGCGAATAGAGCCGATCTTCGGCAATCAACGCCTTTTCCAAAGTCTCCCGCATGCGAAAATGCACGCCGTCGTCGGACAGGCCGAGCATTCCGTCGAAGCTCGCGGAAGCGAAATGCCGGTCATCTGCTTCGATATTGAAGGCATAACGGGTCGAGTAGACGAATTTCGAGTATTTCTCGCTGGCGCCGCGCATCTTGTCGTGCTGCTGTCCGGACGACAGCATTACGACATTTCCGGGCGTATGCATGGCGACCATGCCCGGTTCCTTCAGTGGAACCGGATGCGGAAATGTCGGCGCCGGTGCTTCTTTGGCGGTCCAGAACGGATGATCGTCCGGCAGTGCCAGGGGTAGGAAGAATTTCATTGCCCAATAGGGCGACCCTGCCGAATTGTAGCTCTCGCTCATCAAGAGGTTCGGATAGCCGTAACCGATCGAAAGAACTCCGTCGCGATCGGCGATCGGCAACTTGGACCACCAGCGGATATGGCGCATGTAGTAGCCCTTGATCTCCGGCCAGGGCAGAGCCTCCACACCGGCAAAGGCAAGCGCGCCCCAGAACCCGCCGGCTGCGAACCGATAGGTCTGGCTGCGCCCGAAGGCAAGTGCTGCGCCGTCCGGACCGAACCAGTGGCGAATGTCATTTGCGAAGATACGAGCCCGCTCCCGGTAGGCTGCCCCGCGCACTTCGTCTCTTCCCGCCAGGACCGAATAGATCAGGGCATAGAAATGCATGGCGAAAGGAATGTAGTGGTCGACCCGCTTGACAGGGCCGTCGCGGTACCATCCCTCGCCAAGCCGGAACGCCTCCACCTCGTCGAGATAGCGTTCGGTCTTCGACCTGTCGAAATCGATCCCCACGCGTTCAAGTCCGAGATCGATGAGAACGCGGAAGAATTTCCAGTTGTTGTCGATGAATTCCTTGTCGCGGGCCGAAACGAGATAGGAGGCGACGGTTTCCTTCTGGGCATCGGCGAGGGGTTCCCAGATATGTTCCGGCACCATCGCGAGTGCGAAGCCGACGGCCGCCAATTCGACCTGCCGCTGGTCCCGATCGGAGATATCGCCCCAATATTCGGGATGCGCCGGATCGGTCCCGTTCGCAAGGCCGCGGCGGTAGAGCTCCCAATGGGGAAAGTGTGCGCCTCCCGCAGCAAGCGGTACGAGACCCCAGAGCGGTCGCGCAAATCCTTCGAGATCGGCCGCCGCGCGATCGAAATGCGCAGCCGTTGCGCTCAGGAGGACCCTTGCTCCGCCCTCGGAGAAATAGGGAAGCAGGGGAGAAAACAGATCGACCGCCGCCTTTTGCAGATCGGCGCGGATGCGCAGCGGATTTCCGCATAGAGGATTGGCGCGGACGGGATCGTAGAACACGGTGCAATCCATTCCTTATAAAAAAGCAAAGCGCCGCGGAGAGAGATATCCCTCCGCGGCGGACGATGTCGTTACTTGATGGCCTTTACGCCGTCGGTCATTTCCTTCAGGCCGTCATCGATCGAGATGTTGTCCGTCATGATCGAGTCATGGGCGCGGTTGAGAACGACTTCGATCTTGGCGGCGTTCGGGTTGACCGCCATTTCCAGAAAGGACTTGCCGGCCTCCAGTGCGTCCTTGCTCGCCTGATCCTGCGGGAAGCCCGGCAGGGATGCGATCTTGGCGGTGACTTCTGGGGTGCGCACCGTCGGTATCGTGCCGGTGGATGCGATGATCGCAGCACCTTCAGGACCGGTCACGAACTTGATGAAGTCGAGCACCTCGGCCTTGTGAGCCGAATTGGCGTTGACGGCCAGACCGGAGATCTGAGCAGCCGTGGTGCCGGCAGGAACGCCTTCCGGATGCGGGAACTTCACAATACCCCAGTTCGTGCTCTTGGACTCGCCCGACTTCACCTTGGCGATCTGGGTGCCGATGAACCAGGTGCCCATCGGCAGCATGCCGATCGTGCCGTTGAAGAACAGTGCGGAATAGTGGGTGTTGGACGTTTTCAGCGACGCATAGGAGGGGACGACACCTTCCTTTTGCAGAGCGAGCGCACGCTCATACCACGGCTTCAGGAACGCGTAGTCCGGTCCTGCGAGCGTGTGCTTTCCATCCAGGATGCCGGGAAGCTGGACCGTGGAACGCCAGGTATGGAAGAGGGCGCCATACGTCTTGTTCACACCCATGCCGCCGGCAAGCTTGGTCGCGGTTTCATCGAACTGCTTGTAGGTCATGTCGTTGGTCGGGTAGGGGACGCCTGCCTTGTCGAAAATGTCTTTGTTGTAGTAGACAACCCAGAAATCCGAGCGGAAAGGCAGGGCATAGATCTTGCCGTCGATCGTGATTTCCTCGGCAAGACCGCCAAAGGAGGCGGGGTCGATCTTCTGCTCGGTCATGAAACCGGAAAGATCGTCGATCGAGCCGGCGCGGACGAGGTTCGCATAATTGGGAACGTCCTTGACGGTGACGATGTCGATATCCTTCGAACCGCCTGCAAGCTGCGTGGCGATCATCTGCTGATAATCCTGCGAGCCGAGATCCACGGGTTCGAATTTCACATTCGGGTGCTTGGCCTGATAGGCTTCGATCAGGGGCTTGTAAAAAGCGACCTTGTCCCAGTCCCAGAGTGCCCATTTGAGTGTCACGCCATCGCCCGATTGGGCGAACGCGGCGCCGGCGGTCGTTGCCACGAGAGCAAGACCGGCCAAGGCAAGCTTCATTGATCTCCCAAATTTATCCAAAGACATTCCAATTCTCCTTCCCTGAGTGTTTCTGGATCAGATGTTTTTGCACAGCGTCACGGGCATGCGGTTCGTGTTTTTCTTGCGTTGCAATTGGCAGGGCCAGAACCATCACCGCTGCCCGATGGACGCCGAATGCGACGGCGAACATTCCGAGTGAAAAATTGAACGTCGCCGGCATGAAGACGGAAACCGGATAGAACACGATGTGGGCGACCCAGAGAGCCGACACGAAGCCGAGGGCCGCAAGTGCCGGCAGTGGACGCAGGACAGAGGCGATTGCCGCAAGGCGCAACAGACCGAACGCCGGAAGATCGCGCATCACCATCAGGATGACGAGATGGCATGCGAGCACCGCGATGAAAGCGGTTGCGACGATGCTGAGGGTGAGCGGCACGGCGAGCACGAGATTGTCCCTGGCGGCGGCGGCATAGGCGACGGCTGCGTATGCCCCGATGCCGAGAGCAGCGGTGAAGGCAAGCCCCCAGGTCGTGGCGCGCCAGAAGTACCGGACAAAGGCCTCCGTAAAATCCCGCAGCAGATAGGTATTGCGGTCTTCGACGAAGGCGAGACAGACGCGTGCAGTCGCGGCTAGCGCGGCCGGGATGGTCACCACGAACATTGCCGTCAGAATGAACAGGATGTTGAGCTTGACCATCTCCCACCATTCACGGGCGAAGACTTCCGCAAATAAAGCAAGGCCGATCTTCTTCGGGGCATCTTTCGAGATGCCCGGCCCCTCCTTTGTCCACATGTCCCGCAACCACTGCATGGCCTCTCTCCCCTAGGCGCTTCAGTACAAGATCGAGCGTTCGGTTTGCTTGTCGAACAACTGCACATTGGTCATGTCGGCGACCAGTGCTACCTCGTCGCCGATGCCCGCCTTGAAGCGGGGCGATACGCGCGCGATCAGGCCGCGTCCGCCGGCGACCATGTTCAGATGCACCTCGGAGCCCATCGGCTCGGCGAGCTCGACGACCGCCTTGAACGGCGCCAGGTTCTCCGGCGCGATATCGGCGGGCGGCAGTTCATGAAAATTCTCGGGCCGGATGCCGAGCACCAGTTCGCGACCTTCGTATGGCGCGATGCGGGCTTTGTCGAAATGCGCCGGCAGCGGAAGTTCGCGGCTGTCGAAGATGGCGACATATCCGTCGCCCCGGCGCTTTATGACGGATGGCAGCATATTCATCTGCGGTGCGCCGATAAAGCCCGCGACGAACATGTTGACCGGGCGATCATAAAGGTTCTGCGGGGTATCCACCTGCTGGATGTGGCCGTCCTTCATGACCACGATCCGGTCCGCCATGGTCATCGCCTCGATCTGGTCGTGGGTAACGTAGATGAAGGTCGCGTCGAGCCGCTTGTGGAGCTTGGTGATTTCGGCGCGCATCGTGCCGCGCAGCTTCGCGTCGAGGTTCGAAAGCGGTTCGTCCAGCAGGAAGACGGCCGGATTGCGCACCATGGCGCGGCCGAGCGCCACACGCTGGCGCTGGCCGCCCGAAAGCGCCTTGGGCTTCCGGTTCAGAAGATGCGTGATGTCGAGGATCTTGGCCGCTTCCTGCACCTGGCTGTCGATGACGTCCCGCTTGGCCTTGCGCAGCTGCAGGCCGAAAGCCATGTTCTTGTAAACGGTCATATGCGGATAGAGTGCATAGTTCTGGAAAACCATGGCGATGTCGCGGTCCTTGGAGGGAACGTCGTTCACCAGGTCCCCACCGATCCGCAGTTCCCCGCCGGAGATTTCCTCGAGGCCGGCGATCATTCTCAGCGTCGTCGACTTGCCGCAGCCGGATGGGCCGACGAGAATGATGAATTCCTTGTCGGCGATTTCGAGGTCGATGTCATGCACGACGGTCAGGGCGCCGTAGGTCTTGTTCAGTTTCTTGAGCGAAATGCTGGCCATCAGGTCCTCACCAATAGGAAGGCCAGTTGCGCGAAAGGCGCGTCAAAGCTTCCATGTAATAGTAGTCGCCCCAGGAGACGCACTCATCGACGCCTTCGCCGCGGCAGGTGTTGAAGGGTGACTTCTTCGAATAGGTCCCGTGCAGGACCAGCCCGTTGGATACGGCCGGGTCCCTGACCGCATAGCGATCCACCAGGCTCTTCATCATGCGGCGTGCAAGCTCGCGGTAACCGGAGGCCGTCTCGGGATCCACCAGATCGGCCATTTCGAGGAGACCGCAGGCGACGATCGAAGCAGAGGAACTGTCGCGCGGCTCCCCGTCCTGGTCGGAAAAGATGAGGTCCCAGTAAGGCACCATGTCGGCCGGGAGGCGCTCCAGATAGAAGGCGAGCAGGCGATCGAAGGTCTGACGGTACTCTTCCAGCCGCTCGTAACGGTAGGAAAGCGCCATTCCGGCGATACCCCAGGCCTGTCCGCGCGCCCAGGCGCTGTCGTCGCGGTATCCCTGTTTCGTGGCGCCTCGTACGGGTGCACCGGTCACCGGGTCCATGTAGAAGGTGTGATAGGTGGAATCGTCCGGGCGAACGGAATTCGCGAGCGTCGTGCGGGCATGGACCAGCGCGATATCGCGATACTTCGGATCGCCTGTCTCGCGGCTCGCCCAGTAAAGAAGCGGCAGATTGAGCAGGCAGTCGATGATGAAGCGGTATTCGTCGGCCACGCCCTTGCGGCCCCAGGCCTGGATGAACTGGCCGATCGGCTGGAAGCGCTCGATCAATTGGTCGGCCGCGAGAATGGCGGCCCTGCGGCCGTCTTCATCGCCGACGAGCTTCCATGCCGCGATGCAGGACGGCGAATAGAGAAACCCCATGTCGTGATGATCGGTCTCGATACGGTTGACGATCCGGTGCAGGAAGCTCTGGACCTGGATCTGCGCGGCATGCTGAAAGACCTTGTCGCACGTGTGCTCGAAGGCGAGCCAGATCTCTCCCGGCCAGAAGCCCGCGGTCCATTGGTCGTTCTCGACCGCCGGATAGAAATTGCCGAGGCTCGAATGGTTCTGCGAGGCATAGGTGAACTGCGGGAGGTTTCGCCGGACCTGTTCCACAGCGATATCGAGTGCCGCTTTCACTTCCGTATCGGTGATCGGTTGCGGAGCGAAGGACGAGATGGCGGTCATGGACTTAACCCTTGAGGCCCGACGAGGCGACGCCCTCGACGAAGAAACGCTGCAGAGCCAGGAAGACGACGAGAACCGGGATCAGGGCAACGACCGAGGCGGCCATGATCAGCCCGTATTCCGCCGAATATTGAGAGATGAACATGCGCAGGCCGATCTGGATTGTCTTCAGCTCGGTCTTGGTGAGGTAGATCATCGGGCCTAGGAAGTCGTTCCAGGTGGTGACGAAGGTAAAGATGGTCAGCGTCGACAGAGCGGGCTTCGAAAGCGGCAGCATGATCTTCGCCCAGATCTGGTACTCGTTCATGCCGTCGATCCGCGCCGCCTCGCAAAGCTCGGTCGGGATCGACATGTAGAACTGTCGCATCAGGAACACGCCGAAGGCGGTGAAGGCCTGCAGGCAGATCAGCGCGAGATGCGTGTTGTTCAGCCCGAACTCACGCATCAGCAGGAATTGCGGCACCATATAGACTTGCCAGGGCATGGCGATGGTGGCGATATAGCCGAGAAACAGCGTGTTCTTGTAAGGAAAGTCGAGCTTGGCGAAGGCATAGGCCGCGAAGCTGGACGTCAAGAGCTGCAGGAGCGTCACGATGATCGTCAGCTTCGAGGTGTTGTAGATGAAGAGCGCCAGCGGAATCTTCGTCCAGATGTCCACGTAGTTCTGCCATTGCGGCTCGGACGGAATCCATTCGATCGGGAAGACGAAGACGTCGCGACTGAGCTTCAGCGAGGCGGAGAGCATCCAGGCGAACGGCGTCAGCATCACGGCGGTGATGACGATCGCGGTCGCGTAGATGGCCAGCGTCTTTGCCGTGATCTTGTGTCCGGCGATCCTCATGGCCTCAATCCTCCCTCTGGCGCCGGAACTGGACGATCGTGACGGCAAGCACGAGGAAGAAAAGGACCAGCGCCACCATGCTGGAATAGCCGAGATCCCAGGAAATGAAGGCCTCGTTATAGATGTGGTAGACGAGGACGAGCGTGGACGTGCCCGGGCCGCCCTGCGTGATCATGTAGATCTGGTCGAACACCTTGAAGGATTGGATCGTCAGCATGACGGTGACGAAGAAGGTCGTGGGCGCAAGTTGCGGGACAGTGACATAGATGAATTTCTGCCAGGAATTCGCGCCGTCGAGATTGGCCGCCTCGTAGAGCTCGGAGTTGATCCCTTGAAGTCCCGCAAGATAGATGACCATGTAATAGCCCATGCTCTTCCAGATGCCGAAGAGGATGACCGTCACCATCGCCCAATGCCGGTCCGCCGCCCAGCCCGGCATGTCCTTCGGATCGAGACCCAGCGTGTAGAGGATCATGTTCACCGGCCCCATCTCGGGGTTGAAGATCATGTTCCAGACGACGGCGACGGCGACGAGCGATGCCACATAGGGAAAGAACATCGCGGTTCGGAAGAAGTCGCGGCCGAAGATTTTCTGGTTGAGCAGGATCGCGAGGCCGAGCGCGCAGGCGAGCGTGGCGGGCACCGATACGACCGTATAGATGATCGTGTTCCAGAAAGCGGCAATGAATGCCTTGTCCTCGAAGAGCCGCCAGAAATTGTCGAGTCCGGCAAATGTGATGGCATTGGAACCGTCCCAATGCATGAAGGCGAGCACGAAAGCGAAGAGGATTGGTCCGAGCGTGAAGACGGCAAAGCCGATGAAATTAGGGGCGATGAAGGAATAGGCGACGAGCGCGTTTTGAATCTTTCGACGGCGCCTGGACAGCACCTTGATCTTGCGCCGGGGCGTTGCCGTCACGCGACTTGCGACTGCGGTCGAGCTCGATATGGACACCGGTATCTCCTCCAAGGCGACCGCTCTTGATCGGCTGCCGCCACAAATGAAGCCCGCCGATATCGGCGGACGCGAACCTGTGCTGGCTTCTGCCTCCTGGCTGACCCATAGCACATCTCCGGCAGTGGTCAAACAAATTCGAAATAGATCAGACGAATTTAATGGATATCGCAAAATACGTATGATAGGTGGAGCTAAATCCAGCCAAAGCGCGATAGGGAAGGGGATATGTTCAGCGAGATTGCGGCCGACCTGCCAGATATCCTGGGTGACTTCACTCCTGGCGCTGCGTTCTCGGACCGTGCGGCCTGGTCCGCGGTTCCTGCGTCTGTCCGTGATGCGGTCATGCGAGACGCCGAGGCAACTCTTCTGCAGGCATGGCCCGTCATAAAGGCCTCAGACTATCAGGAATTTACGAAAACGGGCAATCGCTCCCGTTTTGAGGACCTGTATTTCACCCGGCGGCGGATGTTGAACAATCTCGTGCTCGGCGAGATGCTCGAAGGCGAAGGGCGTTTCCTTCCTGCCGTCGTCGATGGCATTTTCCTGATCGTCGAGGAAAGCGGCTGGCAATTGCCTGCGCACAATGCCTATGAACGGGGAGGGCAGCGTTTCCCGCTTCCCAACACCGAGCAGCCTATCATCGATCTCTTCGCCGCCGAAACCGCAGCCCTGTTGGCGACCATCGCGGCATTGATGCGGGATCAACTCGATGCAATCAGTCCGCAGATCGTCGCTCGCATCGAACGTGAGGTCGGGACACGTATCTTTGCGCCTTATCTCGGTCGACACTTCTGGTGGATGGGACGTGCTGATGAGAGAATGAACAACTGGACCGCGTGGACCACGCAGAACGTTCTGCTGTCCACGTTTTGCCTGCATACCGACCAGGCGTTGCGGCGAAAAGTCGTCGAAAAGGCGCTCGGCAGCCTGGACGCCTTTCTGAAGGATTATGCCGAAGACGGAGCCTGCGAGGAGGGCGTCGTCTATTATCGACACGCCGCGCTCTGCCTGCACGGCGCGATGACCATTCTGAATGCCGTTGCGCCCGGAGCTTTTGCGCATCTCTGGCGCGCCCCGAAAATCCGCAACATGGCCGACTACATTCTCAACATGCATGTGGCGGGCCGCCATTACTTCAATTTTGCGGATTCCTCTGCGCTCGTCGAGCCTTGCAGCGTTCGCGAATATCTCTTCGGACACGCCGTCGGATCCGAACCCCTGGCGGATTTCGCAGCAGTAAACAGAAGCATGGCTGAAGAGCCGCATCTGCCTCGGGAGTGGAACCTCTGGTATCGGATCCAGGAGTTGCTGATTGGCCCGACGATCGCCGTTGCAGACCGCTCAGCTGAGGGCGGCGAGGTCTTCTATCCCGGTATCGGCCTGTTCATCACCCGCGACGAACATTTTGCCGTGGCCGTCAAGGGCGGCCATAACGGCGAGAGCCACAATCATAACGATGTCGGAAGCATGACCATCTACAAGGATGGACAGCCGTTTCTCATCGACGTCGGCGTCGAAACCTACACGGCCAAGACCTTTTCCCCCGAACGGTACGAAATCTGGACCATGCAGTCGGCCTTTCACAACCTGCCGACCTTCGGAGGTGTCATGCAGTCCGAGGGCGCGGATTTTGCCGCGCGCGATGTGGAGACCCTGTTCAGTCCGGCGGAAGCCCGAATTTCGCTCGATATGGCCGGTGCCTATCCGCCGCAGGCGCAGGTGCGCAGCTACCGCCGCACGGTCACGCTGAGGCGCGGCCGCCATGTCGAAATCGTCGACGGCCATGATGGGGACCTGCCTGCCGTTCTATCACTGATGGTCTGTGTCTATCCGACGGTAGCCGCAGACCGGATTGATCTCGCCGGTCTCGGTCGCATCGAACTCGACGGCATGGGGAAGATCGAGGTCGAGGCAATCGACATCGAGGATGCCCGGCTCAGGCTTTCCTGGCTCGACAGGATATACCGGTTGCGGATCGCTCTTGCGAGAAAGCGCCTGAAATTGCGGATCGTCTGAGGAGGATGTGAATGGAATTGACCTTGAAGGTGGTCGATGCCAACGGGGAGGTTTTGGCGAGCGCGACGGGAAACCGAGAGACGTTCCTGGTTCATCGCCAAAGCTATCGTGAAGGCGATGCGATTGTCGTGGAGGCGTCGGAAGCAGGCCATGTCGTGCTCGCCCTCGATGATGCCATCAGCCCCACGGCGGTCTATCTCAAGGGCCGTTCCTATTCCCTGGCGATACCTTTCGGCCAGAAACGCATTCCCTACTCACCGCGCGCGTTTCACGGCGAAATTCATCGGCTCTATGTCCGCAAGGCGCGGCCGGACGAGATTGCCCCGCGGCGCAATCTCGCCCTCAATCCCTGGGATGATCATGCCAATGCGACGCTGTTTCCTCATGCCAGGGCCAATGTCGAGACGCGCGGCGAAGCGGTGTTTGCCGCCCGCAATGCGATCGATGGCGAGAAGGCCAATGACGACCATGGCTTCTGGCCCTATACCAGCTGGGGGATAAACCGCGACCCCGAGGCGGCTCTCACCGTGGAATTCGGCCGGCCGGTGACGATCGACGAGATCGTGCTCTACCTCAGGGCGGATTTTCCGCATGATTCCTGGTGGGTAAGGGCGAGCGTCACCTTCTCCGACGGTGAGACGTCCTGTTTTCCGCTCGCCAAATCGGGTGCGGCACAATACCTGCCGATAGAACCGCGAAGTGTGGAATGGATCAGGCTGCACAGCCTGGTCAAGGCCGATGATCCGTCACCCTTTCCGGCATTGACGCAGATCGAGGTCTGGGGGCGAGAGGCGGATCGGGATTAGCCGGGGGGGCAATCTGAAAGGGTACGAAAGTCCTTGAGCAGGTCCCGATATCGGATCTGGCTGCCTCTCAGATGGTCGCGCATTGCATTGCGTGCGGCTTCCTCGTTACGATCGGAGATCGCCACGACAATTGCCTCGTGTTCCTTGTGGATCATCTTCCGGTATGCGGTTTGCTCGCCCGCTCGTGATTCAGGGATGGCCTTCGATTGCGGAATGACCGCGGAGCCGTGGAATTCCAGGTGCTGTTTGAACAATGGGTTGTTGGTAGCCTCGGCAATGGCGAAGTGAAGCGCCAGATCCGCGTCGCGGATCGATTCGTCGTTCTCTATGCATCTGAGAATCTTGCGGTGACACTCGAAGATCGCTTCCTCCTGAGCCGGCGAGCGGCGCAGCGCGGCAAGGCCTGCGGCCTCGATCTCGAGAGGCGCGCGAACTTCAAGGACTTCGAGATCCGAAGAAACGCGAGATCTGTCGATCCTGCGTCCCGGAAGTGCGGGATTGGGATCGGCGTTGAGCACGAATATTCCGGCGCCCTGGCGCACCTCGACGAGCCCGTCGGAACGAAGTGCCGCCACCGCCTCGCGGACGACCGTTCGGCTAACCCCATGCGTCTCGGTGAGTTCGACCTCGCTCGGAAGCTTGTCGCCGGGAGAATACTGGCCACTCAAGATGGCTTGCCGAAGGCTCTCCCCAACTTGCGAGACCAGCGATCCAGGCCCTCTGCTGCGATCCTTCACTTGCATAGACACGCTTTGATCCCTCGCATCGGCTCAACTGGAACGTCATCCGGATGCGGATACTATCCGGTCTTCGATTCATCACACGTGTATGACAAATAATGCCCTCTTTCAATGGAGGAATTGGCCGGCCGGTACTCGTTCGGCAATTGTCATCGGTGGTCGTGGCCAGGACGGTAGGACAGGAAAGCGAGAGCGGCGCTGCCGCACAAGGCTGCTCCAATGCCGATGGCCAAGTGGAAATCGCCGATCGTGTTGGTGCCGCCGGTGGATAG
This sequence comes from Neorhizobium descurainiae, assembly GCF_051400715.1. NCBI lineage: Bacteria > Pseudomonadati > Pseudomonadota > Alphaproteobacteria > Hyphomicrobiales > Rhizobiaceae > Neorhizobium > Neorhizobium descurainiae. Next base: position 84,998 of record NZ_JBLFFK010000019.1, on the reverse strand, counting down.
AAATCCCAGCAGTCCGCCCGCTGTGGCAAAGGAGAGCGCCGATGCGACGGGCCGCGAGACGGCCGCGATCGCGGTGGCATGGCCTGCCTGCTCCGGCGTCGTATCGGCTACGGTGAGAACCGCGTGACCGGTAAAATAGATCGACCGGACGAGGCCGTTAATGAATAGCAGGAGGACGATAAGCATCGCCGGTGTGCCGGGCAGGAGTGTCGCCTTGACGCCGATGCCAAGGCCGGCGAGCAGAGCCGAATAGATCATTGCCCGGCGGAATCCCAGGCGTTTGAATAACGGAGCCACGACGAACTTGGCGGCAAGGGCACCGATCGCTCCGGAGAAAACAAGAAGGCCTGCCTGGAAAGCGTCCATTCCGAAGCCCAGTTGCAACATCAGCGCCGTCAGGAAGGGAAGCGCCGCGCAGCCCATCAGCATCAAAGTGGTCCCGATGGTGGTCGCCCTGAAGGTAGGCTCGCTAAAGACGCGCAGGTCGAGCACCGGATCGGCAGAACGCCGGGCATGCACAAGATAGGCAATTCCGGCGGCAACTCCGAGCAAGATTCCCGCCAGCCCGAACCATGCCGGCAGTACCGGCATGCTGATCAGGGAAGTTCCGAACACGATGCCTGAAAGGCTGACGGCCACGAGGAGAAGACCGATGAGGTCCAGCCGGCCGGCCGGTAGCCGGATCGGATCCGGCATGAAACGGGTGATCAGAACGATGCCCGCAATGGCGATCGGAAGGTTGACGACGAAGATCCACTGCCAGGCGACGAAGGTGGTGAGGAAGCCGCCGAGCGGCGGCCCGAGCATCGGGGCGACTGTGGGCGGGATCGTCAGCCACGAGGTTGCGCTGACCAGTTCCTCCCTTGGCGTGATCCGGAAAAGTGCAAGCCTGGCGACGGGCGCCATGAAGGCTGCGCCTGCGCCCTCGATGAACCGCGCGCAGACGAAATGCGCAAGGGATTGCGAGGCGGCGCATCCAAGCGAGCCGAGGATGAAGAGCGCCATGGAAAACCGCAGCACGTTGCGGCATCCGTATTTGTCGGCAAGCCAGGCGCTCAGGGGCACGAAAATCCCCATGGCGACATAGTAGGCGGTAAAGGCGAGCTTCAGCGCCACCGATGTCGTACCGATGTCTGCCGCGATTGCAGGCAGCGACGTGGAGATAACCGTCGCGTCCATGCTCTCCATGAACAGCGCGACTGAGAGGATGAGCGGGGCGCGAGGCAACGGGGGACCAATCAACGAACAGGTGCTGGACGTTTTGACCTGTCTGCTGTATTCCGTCAAGTCAACTGATATTTCCAGTATTGGTATGATGAATTTCAGGCGACGACGAAGAACCAGATCATGATCGACATATTCGACACTCGCCGTTGCGAGCTTGGGGAGGGAGCGTTCTGGCATCCTGAACGGCGGCAATTCTTCTGGTTCGATATCACCGGCAAGGCCCTTCTGAGCCTCGAACGAGGCGAGGAATTTCGATGGCAGTTCGATGAATGCGTCTCCGCGGCAGGATGGGTTTCGAAGACCGAATTGCTGGTGGCTTCCGAAACGGGCTTATGGAGCATGGATCTCGATTCCGGGAGCCGGGAAATGGTGGCGGAATTTCCGTCGCAGCCGCATCTGCGTTCCAATGACGGTCGGGCGGACCCCTGGGGCGGATTCTGGATCGGCACGATGGGCAAGCGGTCCGAACATGAAGCCGGGGCCATCTGGCGCTACTATCGCGGCGAGATGCGCAAGCTGTATCCCGGGATCAGCATTCCCAATGCGATCTGTTTCAACGCCGGGCGGTCGCTTGGATACTTCGCCGATACGCGGCTGAGACGCGTCTGGTCGGTTCGGCTCGACCAGGACGGCTGGCCGGCGGAAGCACCCGAACTGTTCCTCGATCTTGCTGCCGAGGGCGTTTCGCCGGATGGCGCTGTCACGGATTGCGAGGGGAATTTCTGGAATGCCCAATGGGGAGCCAGCCGGGTCGCCTGCTATGCGCCGGATGGCGGAGAGATCGCCGTTCAGCGTTTCGATGCGGCTCGCATATCCTGTCCGGCGTTCGGTGGAGCCGATCTCGACATGCTTTTTGCGACCTCGGCGCAACAGGGAATGACGCCTGAAGCGCGTCTGGCGGAACCATATGCCGGAATGACGTTTTGCCGGAGAGTGCCGGTCAAAGGCGTCGAGGAATATCGGGTGCTGCTCGGGTGAAATGCTCGGATTGGCACGGAGGTCCATTCCTTCTTCATGGATCATGACGCGTAAAATCCAATCCGGTGGAGAATAGACGTTGCGCTTGAGTTCGCTTTCTTTAAAAACGAAAGCAGATGGAAAGGTGCGCGCTCATGTTCTTATCCGACCGGCAAGCCGAAATCGTCGCGATTGCGAAATCAAACGGCAGGGTTCTGGTCGAGGAGCTCGCGTCGCGCTTTTCGGTGACGCGCCAGACGATCCGCAAGGATCTGAACGATCTCTGCGATGCGCAGGTGCTGATGCGCATCCATGGCGGCGCGACCGTCCCCAGCGGCACAGAGAATGTCAAATACGAGGCAAGGCGACAGATCGCAGCTTCCGAGAAACAGGCGATCGGCATTGCCGCGGCCAAGCTGATCCCGAGTGGCGCGTCGCTCTTCATCAATATCGGGACGACGACGGAGGCGGTGGGCGACGCGTTGGCTAATCACCACGAGTTCATGGTGATTACAAACAACATTAATGTAGCCAACAGGTTACGTGTATTTCCATCGATCGAAGTGGTGATCGCCGGCGGGGTCGTGCGCGGTTCGGACGGCGGGATCGTCGGCGAGGCGGCGGTGGATTTCATCCGCCAGTTCAAGGTGGACTACGCGGTCATCGGCGCTTCGGCGATCGACATGGATGGCGCCCTTCTTGATTATGATTTTCGTGAGGTGAAGGTTGCCCAGGCGATCATCGCCAACGCCCGGCATGTCATTCTCGTTGCCGATTCAACGAAGTTCGAACGCACCGCGCCGGTCAGGATCGGCCAGCTGTCGCAAGTCCATACCTTCATTACCGATCATTGTCCGCTGCCTTCGATACGTAACCTCTGCCTGGAGAACAATGTGAAGCTGATCGAGACGAACGCTGCTCCCGCTGAATGATGGCTTGCAAAACATTCGTTTGACATTCGTATGTGGTTCGCTTTACCTTGAAATTCTTTCGGAATGACGAGATTTTTATGCCTTGCGAACGAGTCGCATGGTTCGGAGGGGGCCTTGGGCCGTGAGGTTCACGATATATTTGTCATCGGCGGCGGCATCAACGGCTGCGGCATAGCGCGCGACGCCGCCGGGCGGGGCTATTCTGTCGCGCTTGCCGAAATGAACGATTTTGCCTCCGGCACCTCTTCGGGCGCCACCAAGCTCATCCATGGCGGTCTGCGCTATCTGGAGCATTACGAGTTCCGCCTCGTCCGCGAGTCCTTGATGGAGCGTGAGGTTCTCTGGACCATGGCGCCGCACATCATCTGGCCGCTGCGTTTCGTGCTGCCCTATCACAAGGGCGGCATCCGGCCGGCCTGGATGATCCGGCTCGGCCTCTTTCTTTATGATCATCTCGGCGGGCGTAGGCTTCTGCCGCCGACTGCGGTGCTTGACCTGCGTTCCGACCCGGCCGGAAAGCCGCTGAAATTGCTCTTCGTCAAGGCTTTCGAATATTCCGACGGCTGGGTGGACGACGCGCGCATGGTCGTGCTGAACGCCCGCGATGCAGCCGATCGCGGCGCCCTCGTCATGCCGCGCACCGAGGTTGTTTCAGCCCGGCTCGACAACGGGCTCTGGATGATCGAGACGAAGAACGGGATCACCGGCGAAAGCGGGACGCATCTCGCCCGCATGCTGGTGAACGCCGCCGGTCCGTGGGTCGATCAGGTCATTCGCTCCGCCTTCGGCCAGAACGAGGCACGCCATGTGCGGCTGGTGCAGGGCAGCCATATCGTCGTGCGGAAGAAATTCGAAGGCCCGCGCGCCTATTTTTTCCAGAACCCCGATAACCGCATCATCTTTGCGATCCCTTATGAAGAGGACTTCACGCTGATCGGCACGACGGATCGCGACTTCGAGGCCGATCCCAAGGATGTTCACATTTCCGAGGAAGAGACCATCTACCTCTGCAATGCCGCGAGCGAATATTTCAAGGAACCGGTGCGGCGGGAGGATATCGTCTGGACCTATTCGGCGATCCGTCCGCTCTTCGACGACGGCGCCTCCAAGGCGCAGGAAGCGACCCGCGACTATGTGCTGAAGCTCGATCAGGACAACGGCGCGCCGCTGCTCAACGTCTTCGGCGGCAAGCTCACCACCTATCGGCGCCTTGCGGAGCACGCTCTTGAGAAGATCGGCGCGGCGATCGGCGAAAAGGGCAAGCCCTGGACCGGCGCCAGCCACCTGCCGGGCGGTGATTTTCCGCCTCAGGGTTACGAGACGGAGGTCAGCAAGCTAAAGGCTGGCTATCCGTTTCTCGAGGACCGCCATGCTCGCCGGCTGGTGCGCCGCTACGGAACCCGCTCGAAGATGATCCTTGGCAATGCCGTCAAAACAGAGGATCTTGGCATCCGTTTCGGCGGCGATCTTTACGAGGCCGAGGTTCGCTACCTCATCAATCACGAATGGGCGATGAGCGCCGACGACGTCCTTTGGAGGAGGACGAAGGACGGTCTTCGCCTGAATGAAGAGGAAAGAGGGTTTTTGAAGGAGTACATGGCCGCCATACCGGCTCGCATGATGGCCGGTTGAACGGCATGTGTTCCCGCTGTGAGGAGGCAGGGGAACGGAATGCTGGAATTGCGCAAAGCCGCGAAGATGGTGGCGGGTGAATATCACATTCACCCGACCGACCTTACGCTCGCCCGGGGCTCGCTGAACGTCCTGTTGGGGCCGACGCTTGCGGGCAAGACCTCGCTGATGCGGCTGATGGCCGGTCTCGATCGCCCGACCAGCGGTTCGGTCCATTTCGACGGACAGGACGTCACCGGTCTTGCCGTGCAGAAACGCAATGTCGCGATGGTCTACCAACAGTTCATCAATTATCCCTCGCTCACCGTTTATGAAAATATCGCCTCGCCGTTGCGGATTTCCGGCAAGGATGCCGCAACCGTCGATCGGGAGGTGCGAAAGGCGGCCGAGCTTCTCAGACTGACGCCATATCTCGATCGCACGCCGCTAAACCTGTCCGGCGGCCAGCAGCAGCGCACAGCACTTGCCCGCGCGCTCGTCAAGAATGCCAGCCTCGTCTTGATGGACGAGCCGCTCGCCAATCTCGACTACAAGCTGCGCGAGGAACTGCGTGAGGAATTGCCGAAGATTTTTGCCCAATCCGGTGCGATCTTCGTTTATGCGACGACCGAACCGTCGGAGGCGCTTCTGCTCGGCGGCAACACGGCGACGCTGTCGGAAGGGCGCATCACGCAGTTCGGTCCGACCGTTTCCGTCTATCGCAGACCGGCAGATCTTGTCACCGCAAGGACCTTCGCCGATCCGCCCTTGAATTTCATCGAGGTGGTCAAGTCGGGCGACGCGTTCCAGCATCGCGATACGGGAGGCCTGCCCGTGCCGCCCCATCTGCGCGCAATCGAGAACGGGCCGGTCACGGTCGCCTTCCACCCGCATCATCTCGGCTTTTCGCAACAGACGCCGGATGCCGCCAGGCTCAGTGCAAGGGTACAGATTTCCGAGATCACCGGGTCGGAAAGCTTCGTGCATCTCGAATATGACGGCGTCAAATGGGTCATGCTGGCCTCCGGCATTCACGATATCGATCCGGATACCGGCATCGACGTCTTTCTCGACACGCGGCATCTGATGGCCTTCGGCAGTGACGGTCGGGCGATTGCCGCCGCGGCGGCCTGAGGGAGGAGAAAGCATGGCGCGCATCACTCTCGACCATATCCGCCACGCCTATGGCGCCAATCCGGTTTCCGAAAGCGACTACGCGCTGCGCGAAGTCGATCATGAATGGAACGACGGCGGCGCATATGCGCTGCTTGGCCCTTCCGGCTGCGGCAAGACCACGCTTTTGAACATCATCTCGGGTCTGTTACAGCCCTCGCACGGCCGCATTCTGTTCGACGGCCGGGATGTCACCGAGCTTTCCACCCAGGCCCGCAATATCGCGCAGGTTTTCCAGTTCCCGGTCATCTACGACACGATGACCGTTTACGATAATCTCGCCTTTCCGCTCAGAAACCGACACGTTCCCGAAGCCGAAGTGGATCGGCGCGTCCGGGAGATGCTGGAGATCATCGATCTTTCCGGCTGGGCGAAGCGCAAGGCGCAGCGCCTGACGGCCGACCAGAAGCAGAAGATCTCGCTCGGCCGCGGCCTGGTGCGCAATGACGTCAATGCCATCCTGTTCGACGAGCCGCTGACCGTCATCGACCCGCATATGAAATGGGTGTTGCGATCGCAGCTGAAGCGGCTGCACAAGCAGTTCGGCTTCACCATGGTCTACGTCACCCACGACCAGACGGAGGCGCTGACTTTCGCCGACAAGGTGGTCGTCATGTATGAGGGCCAGATCGTCCAGATCGGCACGCCGGCGGAATTGTTCGAAAAGCCGCGGCACACCTTCGTCGGCTATTTCATCGGTTCCCCCGGCATGAATGTCATGCCCGCACGGGTGAGCGGCAACCGAGCCTCGATCGGCGGCGAAAGCGTCGCGCTTGCCAAGGCGCCGAAGGTCGGTAGCGATGAACGGATCGAGCTTGGCATCCGCCCGGAATTCATCCGTTTCGCCCGCGAAGGGCTTAAGGTCAGGATCAACCGGATCGAGGATATCGGCCGCCGCAAGATCGTGCGCGCCGATTTCGAGGGCCAACCCATTTCGATCGTCACTTCCGAGGACACGGAGATTCCGGCCGAACCGCGCATTGTCTTCGATCCGGCCCGCATCAACGTCTATGCCAATTCCTGGCGTGTTGAAGAGGGAGCCTGAACGATGGAAAAAACCTGGAACAACAAGGCCTGGTTCCTCGTCCTGCCCGTCCTGCTCCTCGTTGCCTTTTCGGCAGTCGTCCCACTCATGACGGTGGTGAATTATTCGGTGCAGGACACGTTCGGCAATAACCAGTTCTTCTGGGCCGGCACCGACTGGTTCGACGACATCCTCCATTCCAACCGCTTTTGGGAGGCGTTGCAACGCAATCTGCTGTTTTCCCTCATCATCCTGGCGCTGGAAATCCCGCTCGGCATTTTCATCGCGCTTAACATGCCGAGGAAGGGCATCGGCGTTTCGGTCTGCCTCGTATTGATGGCTCTGCCGCTGCTCATTCCCTGGAACGTCGTCGGCACCATCTGGCAGGTCTTCGGCCGCGTCGACATCGGCCTTCTCGGCCGGACGCTGGCGATCCTGGGCATCGATTACAACTATGTCCGTGATCCGATCGATGCCTGGATCACCGTGATCGTCATGGATGTATGGCACTGGACCAGCCTTGTCGTGCTGCTCTGCTATGCGGGGCTCGTCTCCATCCCCGACGCCTATTACCAGGCTGCGAAGATCGACGGCGCCTCGCGGTTTTCGGTCTTCCGCTATATCCAGCTGCCGAAGATGAAGCGCGTGCTTCTGATTGCCGTGCTCCTGCGCTTCATGGACAGTTTCATGATCTACACCGAGCCGTTCGTGGTGACGGGCGGCGGGCCGGGCAATTCGACCACTTTCCTGTCGATCGACCTCGTCAAGATGGCCGTCGGTCAGTTCGACCTCGGGCCGGCAGCCGCCATGTCGATCGTCTACTTCCTGATCATCCTGCTTCTCTCATGGGTTTTCTACACCGTGATGACGAGCACAGATGCAGAAAACTGAGGAGGAGACGCCGTGGCGGAACTTAAGAAATTCAAGTCGGCCGGACGCTTTTCCTGGCTCGTCTCGACGATCTACATCATCTTCCTGCTGTTGCCGATCTATTGGCTCGTCAACATGAGCTTCAAGGAGAATGCCGAGATCACCGGCACCTTCTCCCTCTGGCCGCAGAACCCGACGCTCAGGAACTACGGCGTGATCTTCAACGATCCGTCCTGGTATTCCGGCTATATCAACTCGATCATCTATGTGGTGATGAACACGGTGATCTCGGTGGCGGCGGCGCTGCCGGCGGCTTATGCCTTTTCGCGCTACCGGTTCCTTGGCGACAAGCACCTGTTCTTCTGGCTGTTGACCAACCGCATGGCGCCGCCGGCCGTCTTCGCGCTGCCCTTCTTTCAGCTTTATTCCGCCTTCGGACTGATCGACACCCATATCGCGGTGGCGCTGGCCCACTGCCTGTTCAACGTTCCGCTCGCCGTCTGGATCCTTGAGGGCTTCATGTCCGGCGTGCCGAAGGAGATCGACGAGACCGCCTATATCGACGGCTATTCCTTCCCGCGTTTCTTCGTCAAGATCTTCATGCCGCTGATCGCCTCCGGCATCGGCGTCGCCGCCTTCTTCTGCTTCATGTTTCCTGGGTGGAGCTGCTTCTGGCGCGCACGCTGACGACGACGGCCGCAAAGCCGATTTCCGCCATCATGACGCGCACGGTCTCGGCGGCCGGCATGGACTGGGGCGTTCTGGCGGCGGCCGGGGTGCTCACCATCGTGCCCGGCGCGCTCGTCATCTATTTTGTCCGCAATTATATCGCCAAGGGCTTTGCCCTGGGCCGCGTCTGAGGAGGAGACGGACATGAACTTTTCCTGGATGGCCTGGACGCTTCCAACGGCACTGTTCTTCTTGACGATCCTTCTGCTGCTCATCGGCATGAGCATATGGGAGTATTTCGCGCCGGGCGGCGGCCCGCGTGTCGGCCTGCTGCGCTTTAAGACCACCCGCGGCGACCGGCTCTTCATCTCGCTGCTCGGCGCGGCATTCATTCATCTCGCATGGTTGGGCCTTGTCGGGCCGAACCTGTGGTGGGCCCTTGCCCTCAGCATCCTCTACGCGGTCATCGTGTTCAGGACGGTCTGAGGCAGGTGAACATGCCGCGCTAAGGAGCGGCGCTATTCTGTGAATGCAATCGCAACCTTGGGAGGATGATATGCGACGGCATCTAATGACAACGACGGCAGCCATGCTGCTGGCTATGACAGGCATCGCCTTTGCCGGGATGGAGGAGGCAAACCGGTTCCTGGATGCGGAGATCGGCGACATGTCGACGTTGAGCCGAGCCGACCAGGAAAAGGAAATGCAATGGTTCATCGATGCGGCCAAGCCCTTCGCGGGTCTCGATATCAAGGTCGTCTCGGAAACCATCACCACCCATGAATACGAGTCGAAGGTGCTTGCCCCGGCGTTCACTGCGATCACCGGCATCAAGATCACTCACGACCTGATCGGCGAAGGCGACGTGGTCGAGAAGCTGCAGACGCAAATGCAATCGGGCGAGAACGTCTATGACGCCTATGTCAACGACAGCGACCTGATCGGCACCCATTGGCGTTACCAGCAGGCTCGTTCGCTGACCGACTGGATGGCGAACGAAGGCAAGGATGTCACCAATCCGGGCCTCGATCTTCAGGACTTTATCGGCCTGAAGTTCACGACTGCGCCGGACGGCGATCTCTATCAACTGCCCGACCAGCAATTCGCGAACCTCTATTGGTTCCGCTACGACTGGTTCAATGACGAGAAGAACAAGGCCGACTTCAAGGCGAAATATGGTTACGACCTCGGCGTCCCCGTCAACTGGTCCGCTTATGAAGACATCGCCGAGTTCTTCACTGGCCGCGACGTGGGCGGCAAGAAGGTCTATGGCCATATGGACTACGGCAAGAAGGACCCCTCGCTGGGGTGGCGGTTCACCGACGCCTGGCTCTCCATGGCGGGCAATGGCGACAAGGGGCTGCCGAACGGCCTTCCCGTCGACGAGTGGGGCATCAAGGTTGATGAAAATTCCCGTCCGGTGGGCTCCTGCGTCGCGCGCGGCGGCGACACCAACGGGCCGGCGGCGGTCTACTCGATCCAGAAGTATCTGGACTGGATGAAGGCCTACGCGCCGGCAGCCGCGCAGGGCATGACCTTCTCCGAATCCGGGCCTGTTCCGGCGCAAGGCGAGATTGCCCAGCAGATGTTCATGTACACGGCCTTTACCGCGGACATGGTCAAGGACGGGCTGCCGGTCGTGAACGAGGACGGCACGCCGAAATGGCGCTTCGCTCCCTCGCCGCACGGCGTCTATTGGAAGGAGGGCATGAAACTCGGCTACCAGGACGTCGGCTCCTGGACGATCCTGAAGTCCACTCCGGACGATCGCGCCAAGGCAGCTTGGCTTTACGCCCAGTTCGTCACTTCCAAGACGGTCGACGTGAAGAAGAGCCATGTCGGCCTTACGCTCATCCGCGAAAGCACGATCCGTCACCAGAGCTTCACCGACCGGGCGCCGAAGCTCGGCGGTCTGATCGAGTTCTACCGCTCGCCGGCGCGGGTCCAATGGTCGCCGACCGGCACCAACGTCCCGGACTACCCGAAGCTGGCGCAGCTTTGGTGGCAGGCGATCGGTGACGCGGCATCTGGCGCCAAGACGCCGCAGGAGGCCATGGATTCCCTTTGCGAGGAGCAGGAAAAGGTGCTTCAGCGCCTCGAACGCGCCGGCGTTCAGGGTGACATCGGCCCGAAGCTCGCCGAGGAGCATGACCTCGAATACTGGAACAAGGATGCCGTCGCCAAGGGTAACCTTGCACCGCAGTTGAAGATCGAGAACGAGAAGGAAAAGCCGATCACGATCAATTACGACGAGCTCGTCAAGAGCTGGCAGTCGAACTGAGAGCGGTCGGGGTCCTCTTCGTCGTCGCTCCTTGCCGCCGGCTGCTGCCGGCGGCATTTCCCTTTTCTGCCGCCTGGGTTCGGGATCTGAGATCCCGTGTGGGAGCAAGCCCGCAATGCCCATGGCCGGCGAGGATGGATCAGCCGTAGAATTTTGACATTGATTCCAAGGACTTCACCTTGATACCCGATCCGTGACCGGCCGCCCCGAAGCGCTCGAAGCGTTCGGTGCAGAGCGCCTCCATCCGGCTCATGCCCGATTTCAGCATGCCGCGGATATCGAACGAGCTCGGATTTGCCCGGAGATATTCGCGCGCCGAGCCTGTCAGCGCCATCCGCAGATCCGTGTCGATATTGATCTTCCGCACGCCCATGCGGATGCTGTTTTCCACTTCCTCGAGCGGCACGCCGTAGGTCTGTGGAATATGCCCGCCATTGGCATTGATAAGGCCCTGCAGTTCCTCCGGCACGGTCGAGGCGCCATGCATCACCAGATGCGTATAGGGCAACCGCGCGTGAATGGCGGCGATGACGTCCATGGCAAGGATGTCGCCGGTCGGCCTGCGGGAGAACTTGTAGGCGCCGTGGGATGTGCCGATCGCGACAGCGAGGGCATCGACATTGGTGGCTGCCACGAAATCGGCCGCCTGTTGCGGATCCGTGAGAAGCGCCTCGCGCTCCAGGGTTCCGACGACCCCATGACCGTCTTCCTGCTCGCCGCCGCCGGTTTCCAACGAACCGAGCACGCCGATCTCGCCTTCGACGGAAACCCCGCGGGCATGCGCGAAGGCGACGGTTCTCGCGGTCACATCCACATTGTATTGGTAGCTTGCCGGTGTTTTTCCATCCGCTTCCAGCGATCCGTCCATCATCACGCTGGTGAACCCGAGTTCGATCGCGCTGGCGCAAACTTCGGGGCTGGAACCGTGGTCCTGGTGGAAGCAGATCGGTATTTGTGGAAAACGCTGCTGAGCAGCCTTCACCATGCCGCTCAGCAGCATGTCGTCGGCATATTTCCTCGCACTTTGGCTCGCCTGGACGATCACCGGGCTATCGGTCCGCTCCGCAGCCTTGAGAACGGCGAGCAGCGTTTCGAGATTGGTGACGTTGAAGGCCGGTATGCCGTAATTATTTTCTGCCGCGTGATCCAGGATCTGACGCAGGGTTGCGAGTGCCATGACATTACTCCTCCGAATGGTCGCAAGCGCCGCTCACGCAAAGTGCATGCGACGATTGCTGGATTGGTTCGAGACTGTTCTTCAGGTAGGGAATGCGCGGTTGATCTCGGCTATTTCCTCTGCGCGCAGCGGCGACGTCTTCCGGTCGCCGAGAAGGAAATAGAGCTTCGCCGTCTCCTCCAGTTCCTCATAGGCATAGACGGCTTCCTCGATGGACGAGCCGGAGACGATCGGTCCGTGATTGGCAAGCAGCATGGAACGATTGTTTCGAGAGACCTTGCGTACTTCCTCCGCAAGGGCGCGATCACCCGGGCGGAAGTAGCGCACAAGTGGCAGCTTTCCCACGCGCATCACATGATAGGCGGTCAGGGGCGGCAGAACGTCCTCCGTCTGTTCATGGCAGAGGCAGGAGACGGCGACCGAATAGGTCGAATGAAGATGGACGATCGCGCGCGCAGCGGGGCGTTCTTCGTAGACGGCGAGATGGAAGAAATACTCCTTGGAGGGACGGTCTCCGCTGATCAGCTCTCCACCCGGCGTCAACTTCGAAATTCTCTCCGCTTCAAGGAAGCCGAGACTGGAATTGGTCGGCGTGATCAGGATCGATCCGTCCTCCAACCGGACGGACAAATTGCCGGCACTGCCATGAGCAAGCTGCCGGGCATAGAGCAATGCGCCCATGCGGACGAGTTTCTGTCGCGTTTCGGTTTCGTCGTTCATCGGCCGGTTCCTCCCGCCAATACGGCAAGCGCGTCCTCGAAGAAGGCGGGGCCGCCGAAATTACCCGATTTCAAAGCGAGCGCGATATCCCGCCGCCGGCTTACGAGCACGGGAACGCCGGCGCTGATTTCGGGGCCGATGATGAGATCGCCAAGGTCGAGAGCCTGGGCGACGGCTCCCGACGTCTCGCCCCCGGCGACCACGAGGCGGCGCACGCCGCCGTCAACCAGTCTCTGCGCCGTCCGGGCAAACAGTTCGTCGAGTCTCTCGGAGACGGCTTCGCGTCCATAACGTTGCTGCGCTTCCGCCACCTGTTCCGGGGGCCCAGAGGAGTAAACCAGCGGCGCCTTGCCGTGATTGGCCGTGATGAAAGCGACGAGATCGTCCGAAGTCGTCCGGTGTTCGATCACGTCATGGACCGAAATCTGCAGCACCGGATGGTGACGGGCATGCACCTCGATCTGCCCGCGAGTGGCCCCTGAACAGCTCCCTGCCAGAATTGCCTCTGGGCCCTGTTTGCCCCGAAACACCTCGCTGCGTCCGGACGCAAGGCCTCTTTCGATGAAATTCGCAGGAAGCCCGAGAGCGATCCCCGATCCGCCGGTAAGCAGCGGCGCATCTGCACAGGCCCGGCCGATCGTGACCAGATCCTCGTCCCCGACCGCATCCACGATGACCAGTGTCTCGCCTCTGGCGGCGCTTGCCTGGAGGGCGGAGCGAACGGCATTCGCTCCCTTGCTGAGGGTGGCGGTGGAAATCAGACCGACTTCCGCGGTCGTCTGGAGCCGGAGCCAGCGCCGGATATTCGCATCCGTCATCGGCGTCAGCGGGTGGTTCTGCATGCCGGATTCATTGAGCAGCCGGTCGTTCACGAACAGATGGCCCTGATAGATCGTCCGCCCCATCGCAGGGAAGGCCGGGCATGCCACGACGCCCTTCACACCCAATGCTTTGGCAAGCGCTTCGCCCACGGGTCCGATATTGCCTTGCGGGGTCGAATCGAAAGTCGAGCAATATTTGAACACGAATTGACGGCATCCCTGTGCCTTGAGCCAGGACAGTGCCGCAAGCGATTGCCCGACGGCTTCCCTTGCGGGTATGGACCTGGATTTGAGGGACACGACCCCCGCCTCGATTTCCGGGGCCGCGTCATGGTTCGGCACGCCCATGAACTGCGAGGTCAGAAGCCCACCCTGCCCATCATGACCCTTGGCCAGCGTGTTGGCGATGTCGCTCGCCCCGGTAAAGTCGTCTGCAATAACGCCAAGCAGCATGGCCTACTCCATCACCAAGAATTTCATCCGGCGGACAGCGGCCTCCGGAGCCGTGAAGACCGGCCTGCCGACCACGCGGCGCACCTCTTCCGCCGCGCGTGACGTGGAAAAGTGAGCGAGCATGATAGCATCGTGATTTGCAAAGCGGGGCGCCATTTCTGCGACAAGCCTGTTGTGCGAAGCTGCATCCCCCTTGCGCAGGAGATCAATGGCGTCCGGAACGACAATCGTCTCCAGTACGCTGGCAGCATCGGCTTCGGCGGTGAACTGACGGAACTCGTCCTCCATTGTGGGCACCGCCGGTGCGAAGGTCGCAAGCATGCCGATGCGCTCTCCCGCCGTGATCGCCTCCCGGAACATCGCCTCGTTCGGCCGCAGGATCGGCAGCGGCAGCTCCTTGATCATGCGGTCGATCGCCGGACCGAATGCGGAACAGGTAATCAGAATGCCGTCGGCGCCGATGCGTCGGGCATAACGCCCGAAATCGACGAAACGTTCGATCAGTTCCTCCGACATTTCAGCACCTTCCCTGGCGCGGTCGATCGTCAGTCCGTCGTCGAGCAGGTTCACAGCTTCGGCTTCCGGCCAAAGTCGTGCCATGGCCGATCCGATCGGGTCCATTGCGACGGGTGTGGCATGGAAGAGAACGATGCGGGGAGGGTTCCTGGACATGAAAAAGCTCCGAATTCACGCTGCCGCAAGCAGGCGAGCCTTGAGACCCGAGCGCTCATAGGCCTTCATCGCAGCCGCGTCAGTCAAGTGGTCGATGAAAGCAACTGCCAGCTTCGGGTTCTTTGCGCCGGAAAAAACCGCCGCGGAAAAATTGGTGGATTTCTGAAAGGGAGCAGGAAACGGCCCGATGACATCCACTCCGTCGACCGACATGAGTTCGCTGATCTGCTGGACGGCAAGCTCGGCCTCGTCTGAGACGACCTTTTCCGCGGTAAAGCCCGCATCTATGGTGACGGCGCGCTTCTTGACCACTTCAGCAATGCCAAGCTGGTCGAGCACTTCCTGAAAATGAAGGCCGCTTGCGCCTGTCAGAGAATAGGCGACGGAGCGAGCCGACAGGAGAGCCGCCTTGAAGCGCTCGGGAGTAGAGATGTCAGGCCTCGACGAGCCCGCCTTTGCAGCCAGCCCGAAACTTGCGCGTGCGATCGGCCGGACTGTATCGCGCAGCAAAATTCCTTCACCAGCCAGGCTCATGATCGGTGAATCGATCGCAATGAGGATGTCGGCCCGCTCGCCATTGCGAACGCGCTCTATCAGGACGCCCGTCGGATTCCAGTCCACCTCGACCAAATTGCCTGCCTCCTCCCAGGCGGGAAGAATGGCCTGCTTGAGCGCCAATTCGACGGCAAGCGTACTCATGACCTTCAGTTTTCCTGACATGACATCCTCCACGGCTCGCTTCCGGAGCGGCAGCGGCCGCTGTTCTGCCAGCTTTCCGCTATATTTCCGTTCCGCGGATTACATGAGGCGCGCCGCTGAAGGTCAACGACCCAGAGCGGAATTTCACAAAATGAAAAACGGAAGGCTCATCGGTCACAGCAATTCGACAGTGAGTTGACGCCATGCTGGCCGCAAACCCTTGATGAGGTTTGGAACGTCTGGGAATTCGCTCTCTGCAGCGAATTTCACCCTATGAAAATAGACGGTATGCCGGATTGACGATTATCAAGGTCGATCCTAGCCTCCATTGTGGAGGAACTGGAGGAGTAAGATGGAGGCTGCAGACCAGCGTGCTTGGCGAAACAGCGAGTTTCGTCAAACCCAATATGCGATGGCGACGAATAGCGTCGACAAGAACAACGGCAAGAGCATCCAATCCGTCGACCGGGCGCTGTCGATCCTTGAAGCCCTCTCTTTGAGCAACTCGCCCCTGATGCTCAACGAGATCGCCAAGCTCGTCGGCATAAATCTGTCGACGTGCCATCATCTTGTAAAGACGCTGGTGAAGAGGGGTTACGTCGTCTATGCGGGCCGCAGCGGCGGTTATTCGCTGAGTTCGCGTCTCGAGGCGGTCGCGCAACGTTCGGTGCGAGATTACAATCTTGTCGAGTTCGTCCGGCCGAAACTTCAGGAGCTCAATATCGACCTGCGCGAAGCCGTTCAGATGGCGGTGCTGAGGGGATCGGCGCTCGTGACGCACCTCCGTCTTCCCTCGCATATCGCACCGCAGCTCGATCTTCGGGAATATGCAAAGCTGCACACCGTGCATGCGGTAGCGCCCGGCAAGGCGATCCTCGCCTGGCTGCCGGAGGCGGAACTTGCGCGGGTCGTTGCCGACAATGGGCTCGCAGCCTTCACCGACAAAACCATCACGTCGCTCGGTGCCTTGATCGAAGAACTGCGGCTGGTGCGCCGTTCCGGCTTTGCAATGGACGACGGCGAGTTTCGTCCCGACCTGGTGGGCTACGGGGCCGTCGTCCGTGACATGTCGGGCGCGGTTGTCTGCTCCGTCGGCGCAACGATCCCGAGAAAGCGGGCGAGTGACGCCTACAGGAGCCATGTCGCGCGGGCCGTCGTCGATTGCGCACGTGAGCTTTCCGGCCGGATGCCGGCCGGATGCTTTGTATAGTGTCGCAGGGAGAATTGCCTATCTCATCTTATTCGAGAAGGCTGTCATCCGCATCCCGGTGCCCGCGGTCGCGCTTCGCTGGCCTATTTCGATGATGACCGGCAGCGTGGTTCTGCCAGCCTCGCCCGAGGGGCAGCGAAACCTCTTCGGTCTTCACACCTCCGCCACCTCGACGTGGAGGATGTCTCCACCATCAGCGGCCAGCCGTCTTAAGCAGACGAATATTCCCGTGCATTCGCGGCGATGCCCGCCTCGGAGGCATCTGAGCGGCTGCTGACGGGTGTTATCCGGCCCATGGCCGCAAGGGGTCGTCTTCGCCTCCGTCGCGTAGGAGCGTCGATTTTCACATTGGGAAAGAAACGTCTGTTTCGTTGACCCTCCCACATGGTCGGCCGATAGTTCAAAGAATTCTTGGGTCGAGGTTAGGTATATTCCCGCGGCCTCTGAATATGAAATTCGATAACGCGCCAGAGTATATGGTCTTTCCGGAAAAATAATCCGGATGAGAAGTATAGCGGTCGGATCGAACTCGGTTTCAATGGAGGAGAATCAAGTATGCCGCAGCCAGCCAATGTCAAGACACATCGGGATTATCCGATTCCTGACAGAATGAAAGCTTGGGTGCTCGGCGATCCCGGCCAACTTTCGCTCGTGGAAAAGGCCGTTCCGACGCCGAAGAGGGCGGAGGTGCTTGTCCGGATCGATGCCGTCGCGATCTGCGCGACCGATCTTGAGATCATCGCCCACGGACCGCCGGCACAGATCGAGGGCGGGTTGCCGTTCAACAAGAACTTCACGCCTGGCCACGAATACATGGGGACCGTGGTGGCGCTTGGTCCGGGTGTCGACGAGTTCAGGATCGGCGAGCGGGTGACCGTCGAAATCCACGCCGGTTGCGGGCAGTGCAAGCGTTGCCGCCAGGGAATGTATACGTCCTGCCACAACTACGGCAAGAACTATGGCGATGTCGACAAGGGGCACCGTGCGAACGGTTTCACCACCGACGGCGGCTTTTGCGAGTATCAGGTGAACAACGTCAACACGCTCGTCCATGTTGCTGACTCCATGAGCGACGAGGAGGCAACGCTCGTCGTCACCGCCGGGACATCGATGTACGGGCTGACGGAGCTCGGCGGCCTGATTGCCGGCGATTCCGTCGTTGTCAGTGGCCCAGGACCGATCGGGCTGCTCGGCGTGGCGGTTGCCAAGGCTCTCGGCGCACAGCCGGTGATCCTGACCGGCACGCGGGACAACCGGCTCGAGATGGGGAAGCGGCTCGGCGCCGATCACGTGATCAACGTCCGCAAGGAAGACGCAGTGGAGACGGTTCGACACCTGACCGACGGCAAGGGCGTCGATTTCGTGGTGGAATGCTCCGGAGCCCCCAATGCCGTCAACGAAGCCGCCCAGATGCTGAACCGTGGAGGCAAGATATGCCTTGCGGCGTTCCCGAGCGAGGAGGTCCCGATCGACGTCGCCTATCTCGTCCGCAACAACATCTATCTCTATGGCATTCGGGGTGAAGGCAAGTCGGCGACCCACAGGGCCGAGGCCTTCATGCGCCAGAAGCGTTTCGATGCGGCCATCATTCACACCCACACATTCGATATGGAGGATCTCCCGGAGGCGCTCCGATATGCCAAGGATCGCGTCGAGGATGCGATCAAAGTGGTCGTGAAGAACAGGAAGACTGCGGCGCTGGCACAGGCCGCCGAATAGGAAAATGCCAGGCTCGCCCCGCGGCGGCGCGCCTGGCATGCTTCGTGGCGAAGGGCGGCCTTTCGGGTCGTCGTCCCACCGGAGCGAGGGTTGGAGGGAGTTGAGCTGCGGGCTTCGTTGAAATTCAGGCTATCGCTTGCCGGGAGGAAATAATGGCGCGAGAAGTTCTTTCAACACATTCGGATTCCAAGCAAACCAACATCGTCTGGCACTGGCTTGGCAAGCTTTACGTGCAGGTCATCATCGGTGTTCTCATCGGCACTGCGCTCGGGTTCTTCGAGCCGCAACTCGCCGTTGCCTTCAAGCCGCTCGGAGACGTGTTCATCCGCGCGATCAAGGCAGTCGTCACGCCGATCATCTTCATGACTATCGTGGTCGGTATCGCGACCATCGGAGACATGCGCAAGATCGCCAGCATCGGCCTCAAGGCGCTCATCTACTTCGAAGTCGCTTCGACCATCGCTCTCCTGATCGGCATGCTCGTCGGCAACCTCTGGCCCGTCGGAAAAGGCGTCAATGCCGATCCGGCAACGCTCGATGCCGGCGCGGTTGCGACCTATGTCCAGAAGGCGCATGACGTCACGCTCGTCGAATTCTTCATCAACATCATCCCGCAGACCTTTGTTTCGCCTTTTGTCAGCGGCGAAATCCTGCCGGTCCTCTTCATCGCGGTGCTCTTCGGCCTCGCGCTTTGCAAGCTTGGCGAGAGGGCGAAGCCGTTGATCGGCACGCTCGAAACGATATCCTACGCCCTCTTCGGGATGGTGAACATCATCATGCGCTTCGCGCCGCTCGGCGCAGCCGGTGCCATGGCGTTCACGATCGGAAAATACGGCATCGGGACATTGCTGAACCTGGGGCAGCTCGTGCTTGCCGTCTATATCGTCAGCATCCTATTCGTCGTCTTCGTTCTCGGGGCATTCCTGCGCCTGGCAGGCTTCAGCCTCTGGAAGGTGCTTTCCTACTTCAAGGACGAGATCCTCGTGGTCTTCGCGGCGACCTCCGCCGAAACGATGATCCCGCGCAGCATGGCGAAGCTGGAACATCTCGGCGTCAAGAAGGAGGTCGTCGGGCTTGTCATGCCGACCGGCTTCTCGTTCAACATGGACGGCACTGCGATCTACATGACCATGGCCGTATTGTTCATAGCGCATGCCACGAACACGGAGCTGACGCTCTGGCATCAGCTCACCATCCTTCTCATCATGCTGTTCACCTCGAAGGGTGCGGCCGGCGTGACGGGGGGAGGCTTTATCGCCCTTGCAGCCACCATGCCCGCGATCGGCGTGCTGCCCGTAGCCGGTCTTGCTCTCCTCATCGGGGTCGATCGCTTCATGGCGGAAATCCGTGCCGCGACGAACCTGACCAGCAACATCATCGCCACCCTGGTTGTCGGCCGCTGGGTGGGCGCCGTGGACAACGAGAGAGCGCAGGCCATTCTCGAAAGCGGCGAAATGCCGGGTGAAGCAAGGCCGAGCGAGCCCGTCCCGCTCGGCGCTGCCGGCACATACTAGAAGGCCCCGGCGCATCTGCTTCCCGGAGCGTCGGTCAACGCTCGGGAGGCGGGCGACCGAAGAATTCCCTTGTCATGCGCGACGCATCCGCGTCCGGCTCCATAACGGGGCAAGAGGAAGGGCTGTTGACATGCAAGTCAATGAGAAAGGACAGCTATTATGAGTTTCGCATATTCCGAAGGAAACCCCGTCGAGGATACTTCCAGGCTGCACAAGCCTCCCTTCGATACCGATCGCCTCGATGGCCTGATGGAGGAGGCGAAGCTGGATGTCCTCCTTGTGACCTCGAAGCACAGCATCCAGTACCTCTTGGGCGGATATCGCTTCTTCTTTTACGATTATATGGATGCGCACGGGCTCAGCCGATATCTTCCCTTCTTCATCTACGTGAAGGGCCGCCCGTTCGATTCCGGCTATGTGGGCGCGCCGATGGAGCGCTACGAAAAGCAGCTCGGCAGTTTCTGGGTCTCCAACCTCAACCTGAAGAACTACGTGAGCACCGGGTATGCAGGCGCCGCAGCCGAACTTCTCAAGAGTGTGAAAGGTGACAAGGGACGCGTCGGTATCGAGGTCGGCTTCATGCCGATCGACGCCTACCGCGTTCTTGAAGCACAGCTTCCCGACGCGGAGCTAATCGATGCCACCTACACGCTGGAGATCCTGCGCGCGCTCAAGACGCCGGCGGAGCTGAAGATCCTTCGCGAGGCGTCGGAAAAGGTCGTCGATTCGATGCTGGCGGTGATATCGAAGCACGGGCCAGGCACCAGCAAGCTCGCCCTCTTCGACGCGCTGCGCCAGGAGGAAACGGCGCGCGGCTTGAAGTTCGAATATGCGCTCACCAATGTCGGTACGGCCTTCAACCGCGCCCCTTACGATAAGATCTGGGAGGACGGAGAGACGCTGGCGCTCGATTCCGGCGGCAATTACAAGGGCTATATCGGCGACGTCTGCCGCATGGCCTATACCCGGGAACCGGACCAGGAACTGATCGATCTGCTGGGCCAGGTCGAAACGGTCCAGCAGGCGGCCCGCAAGAACCTGAGGCCCGGCACCCGGGGCGGCGACCTCTTCGAGGATGCCAATGACGCATTGGCCACATGCTCGGTCAGCAACAAGATGTTCTTTTCCGCGCACGGCATGGGGATCGTCAGCCACGAGGCGCCCTGGCTGATGAGCACGGCCGTTCCCAATTACCCCGCCCATCATCGCGACCAGCCTCTTCAGGAGGGCATGGTGATCTCCATCGAAACGGAACTTCACCACACCGAACGTGGCTTCATCAAGCTCGAGGACACCGTCGCCATTACGACGAACGGGTGCGAGGGCTTCGGCGACCATGGTCGGGGCTGGAATATAGCAGGCCGCTAAAAGGATGTCCGGCTTCAAGTATAGCGCCCATGTGGGGTATCTGTTCACCGACAAACCTTTGAGCGAACGGATAAAGGCGGCCGCCCATCATGGTTTCGGCGCGGTGGAGCATCCTGCGCCTTACAGTGTCGAGGCGCAGGAGATGGCGCAATGGCTGAAGGAGGCGGGGATAGTCTACACGCAGTTCGGACTGCATGCGGGGGACGCCCAACGCGGTGAAAAGGGCATCGCGATCTTTCCGGAAAGGCGCGAGGAGTTTCGTCGGAGCGTAGGGGTGGGGCTCGACTATGCCGAAGCGATCGGCGTTTCCATGGTGCATGTCATGGCAGGCGTGCTGCCTTCGGCGCGTCGCAGCCGGCACCATTGGGATTGCTACCTCGAGAATCTCGCCTATGCCGCAAGGGAAGCCGAAAGCCGAGGCGTCATGATCCTCATCGAGGCTATGAGCGCCGGCGCCGTGCCGAACTATTTCATCGAGACCGCCGATCAGGCGGCCGATGCCGCTGCAAGCACGGGATATGCCAACGTCAAGTTATTATTCGACGTTTTCCATACCGTAAGCACGGGGCTTGACGTTCACGAACAGATTAGAAAGCACGCCAGCCAGATCTTGCATGTCCATATCGCCGACTATCCCGGCCGTCACGAGCCGGGATCCGAAACGCTTGATTTCGACGCGATCCGCGAAACGCTCACCGGTGCCGGGTATCGCGGATGGTTGGGTTGCGAATATATCCCGGCCGGCCAGACGGAAGAGGGCCTTGGCTGGTTGAAGGTGTAACGCGCTTGATGCGCGGTTCGGTTGCGCATGTTGATATCGAGGCGCCGAAATCAACCATGCTTCTGGCCCGTCATCGGACGGCATGCTGTTTGCGCATGGTGTCGGCTGACTGGCGAACCACCTCGGAAATCTGCAGGAGCTGTTTGACCAAAGGCGTCGAATTGCGCCAAATCACTCCGATTGTACGCGAGGGCTGGGGCGTCTGGAATCGAGAGATCGAAACTTGCGCCGAGCGCGTTTCCACCGGCACCGCCATTTCCGGGATCAAGGTGATGCCGATGCCGGCGCTGACCATCTGGACCAAGGTGGACAGAGAGCTGCCCTCCATGACTTCCCGAGGCCGCATCGATCCTATTCGGCAGAACGACAGCGCTTGGTCGCGGAAACAATGCCCTTCCTCCAGAAGAAGCAAACGCATTTCGCGCAGAGCCTCGCGTTCAGGTACGGGTTTGCCCTCGTCCTCGCGCCGTCTGACGAGCACGAACTCCTCCTCGAATAGCGTGAGTTCGGTCAAGGAGGGCTCCGATACGGGCAAGGCAACTATCGCCAGATCCAATTCCCCTTGCGCCAGTTCCTGGACCAGCTTTGCGGTTTGCGTCTCACGCACCTGTATATCAATACCCTCGAACGTCCTGTTCAGATCGTTTATGATGGTGGGCAACAGATAGGGCGCGATCGTTGGAATGACACCGATGCGCAGGCGCCTCAGAAACGGATCTCGCGAGGCGCGAGCCAAGTCTCCCAGTTCGTCGACGGCGCGCAGGATGTTACGGACCCGGGACGCGAACAACTGGCCGAAGGCGGTCAGTCTCACGTCTCGAGTGCTTCGCTCGAAGAGATTGCCGCCCAGCTGTTCTTCCAGTTCCTTGATCTGCATGGACAAGGCCGGTTGCGATATTGCACAGGCATCGGCGGCGCGTCGGAAGCGGCCGTCACGCGCCAGAGCTTCAAAATAACGTAGCTGTTTCAGCGTAAGATTTTTCATAATCCCAGCTTATCGCAGCGATCAGTAAATCCAACTTAAATTTATGAAGCGCTTCCGATATGAAGATTGTGAAGGGAGGATGCGCCTGAGGCCGGACGATCTCGATCGATGGTGCTACGCTCAACTGGCGCAACTGAACCGGGGTTCGGTAGCAACGCTTCCTTTGGACGGCAGATAGTAAAGCAATCAAGGAGAAAAGTCATGGATGCGAAATCTAGCGAAAGCGCCGGCAAGTGTCCCGTCGCGCATACGCCCCGCGGCAGAGCCAACCGCGACTGGTGGCCCAACCAGCTGAACGTCCAGATCCTTCATCAGAATTCCGGTCTCGCCGATCCGATAGGTAAGGCGTTCAATTATGCCGAGGAGTTCAAGAAGCTCGATCTCGATGCCGTTAAGAAAGATCTTCATGCCCTGATGACCGATTCGCAGGATTGGTGGCCGGCCGATTTCGGTCACTATGGCGGCTTGTTCATCCGCATGGCCTGGCACAGCGCCGGCACGTATCGCATCACGGACGGCCGCGGCGGTGCGGGCGCCGGCCAGCAGCGTTTTGCGCCTCTCAACAGCTGGCCGGACAATGCCAACCTCGACAAGGCCCGCCGTCTGCTGTGGCCGATCAAGCAGAAATACGGCAACAAGATCTCCTGGGCCGACCTGATGATCCTGACGGGCAACGTTGCTTTGGAATCGATGGGCTTCAAGACTTTCGGTTTCGCCGGCGGCCGCGCCGATGTTTGGGAGCCGGAAGAACTCTTCTGGGGACCGGAAGGCACGTGGCTGGGCGACGAACGCTACAGCGGTGAACGCCAGTTGGCCGAGCCGCTCGGCGCCGTGCAGATGGGCCTCATCTACGTCAATCCGGAAGGTCCGAACGGCAACCCCGATCCCGTCGCCGCCGCGCGCGACA
This sequence comes from Neorhizobium descurainiae, assembly GCF_051400715.1. Taxonomy (NCBI): domain Bacteria; kingdom Pseudomonadati; phylum Pseudomonadota; class Alphaproteobacteria; order Hyphomicrobiales; family Rhizobiaceae; genus Neorhizobium; species Neorhizobium descurainiae. The sequence continues at coordinate 61,228 of NZ_JBLFFK010000019.1, read as the reverse complement.
TTCGCGAAACCTTCGCCCGCATGGCGATGAATGACGAAGAGACCGTGGCGCTGATCGCCGGCGGTCATACGTTCGGCAAGACCCATGGTGCCGGCGATCCGTCGTTCATCGGCGCCGAGCCGGAAGGCGGCGCGATCGAGGATCAGGGTCTCGGCTGGAAGAGCACGTTCGGTACCGGGGTCGGCAAGGACGCCATCACCGGCGGTCCGGAAGTGATCTGGTCGCAGACGCCGACGAAGTGGAGCAACTACTTCTTCGAGAACCTGTTCAACTTCGAGTGGGAGCTGACCAAGAGCCCGGCCGGTGCCCATCAGTGGCAGGCGAAGAACACCGAAGCGTCCATTCCGGACCCGTTCGATCCGTTGAAGAAGCGTGTTCCGACGATGCTGACCACCGACCTGTCGCTGCGCTTCGACCCTATCTACGAGAAGATCTCGCGCCGCTTCCTCGAAAATCCGGATCAGTTCGCCGATGCCTTCGCCCGGGCATGGTTCAAGCTGACCCATCGCGACATGGGGCCGAAGGTTCGCTATCTCGGTCCGGAAGTCCCGGCCGAAGATCTGATCTGGCAGGATGTCATCCCGGCCGTCGATCATCCGCTTATCGACGACAAGGACATCGCCGACCTGAAGGCCAAGGTTCTTGCAACCGGTCTTTCGGTACAGGAACTGGTCTCGACCGCCTGGGCTTCGGCCTCGACCTTCCGCGGTTCCGACAAGCGCGGCGGCGCCAACGGTGCGCGCATCCGGCTTACCCCGCAGAAGGACTGGGAAGCCAACCAGCCGGCGCAGCTTGCCAGGGTTCTTGGCGTTCTCGACGGCATCCGGCAGAACTTCAACGCCGCCCAGACGGGCGGCAAGAAGATCTCCCTGGCCGACCTGATCGTTCTCGCGGGCGCCGCCGGCGTCGAGAAGGCGGCAAAGGCCGCCGGCCACGACGTCACCGTGCCGTTCACGCCGGGTCGCATGGATGCCTCGGAGGCCCAGACCGACGCCGCTTCCTTCGCTCCGCTCGAACCTCGCGCCGATGGTTTCCGTAACTATGTCAATAGCGGCAAGATGCAGTTCATGCAGGCCGAAGAGGCTCTTGTGGACCGCGCCCAGCTGCTGACGCTGACTGGACCGGAAATGACCGTGCTCGTCGGCGGCCTGCGCGTGCTGAAGGCGGGGCAGCCGGAGCACGGCGTCTTCACCGATCGCCCCGAGACGTTGACGAACGACTTCTTCGTCAACCTACTCGACATGGGCACGCAGTGGGCTCCCCTTGCCGGCAAGGACGGCGTCTACGAAGGACGCGACCGCAGGACGAACGAACTCAAGTGGACCGGCACCCGCGTCGATCTGATCTTCGGCTCGCACTCGCAGCTTCGGGCCATCGCGGAAGTCTATGCCCAGTCCGACGCCAAGGAGAAGTTCGTCAAGGACTTCGTTGCTGCTTGGAACAAGGTCATGAACGCCGATCGTTTTGACCTTAAGTAATTGACAAATCTTGCTTGGGCGTCGCTCTTCTAGTGACGCCCAAGCATCCGCAGCGGCCGAACTCGTACGGTCGAGATTCGATACTGGCACGCATTGCCGCCGCGACAAGCGCTGAGAATTCCCCACGATCCTGGAAAAGAAAGGAGGCACCCGCTGACTCGGAGACCGCCTGTATGATCTTGCGCGAAAGGCAGAAGAGGCTGCGTCTCAAAGCTTTAATATTCCAGCATGATCCGTAATATTGACAGAAGATGTATACACATTTATGGCTTTACAGAACGGCATGGAGGAGGAAGAAGGAGGCCGGCAGCTTTTCGATCGGGTTTCCCATTCCTTTTTTACGAAATAACTTTTCGCCGTTGCGTGCTTTTGGTGAAATTCGGCCAACGCATGGCAATGGTTCAAAAAATCGGAAGCAGAAGTGGCGATGTATACACAAGTTCGTGAAGCAGAGCTGAAAACCCTCGATTATCATTTGGTAAACGGCGGCCGTCGTCTCCTCGGTTAAGCACAGGTAGAAATAGTGGAGCATCAAGCCGTCGCAGCCAATTGACTGTTGGTCGGACTGTCTCCGATATAGCCTAGAGACTGCGACAGGCCGGAGCCGCAAGGCGGGCGCGGCCTGTCACGTAAGCGTTGAAGACGGTTCATCTCAGAGGAGGGAAAGATGATTACCAGAAGAACATTGATGGCTGCGGCGGGGATCGCGATGAGCGGTTTTGCAGGCCTGCCGGCTGCCGCGCAGGAGGCGGTCAAGATCGGCCTTATCCTGCCGATGACCGGCCCGTTCGCATCCACCGGCCGCCAGGTCGAGGCGGGCGTGAAGGCCTATATGGCGCTGAACGGCGACACGGTCGCCGGCAAGAAGATCGAGGTGGTGCTGCGCGACGACGCGGGCGTCGCCGACCAGACCCGCCGCATCGCGCAGGAACTGGTCGTCAATGACGGCGTGAAAATGCTGATGGGTTTCGGCCTGACGCCGCTTGCCATGTCGGTTGCGCCGGTCCTCAACCAGGCGAAGATTCCGGCCATCATCACATCCGCGACAACGTCCGCGATCATGCCGCAGTCGCAGTATTACGTGCGTACCTCGATGGCTGGTCCGCAGTCGGCGGTTCCGGTCGCCACCTGGGCAGTGCAGAACAACCTGAAGCGGGTCGTCACCCTGGTTTCCGATTACGGTCCGGGCATCGACATCGAACAGGGCTTCACCAACCAGTTCAAGAAAGACGGCGGCACGATCGTCGAAGCCGTGCGCGTTCCGCTCGCAAATCCGGATTTCGCGCCCTTCCTGCAGCGTGTTCGTGACGCCAAGCCGGATGCGGTCTTCGCTTTCGTGCCGTCGGGCGTGGGTTCGCTGTTCATGAAGCAGTTCGTCGAGCGCGGCCTTGCCGAAGCCGGTATCAAGCTGATCGGCACCGGCGACATCACCGATGACGACCTCCTGAACGGCATCGGTCCGGCCGCCAAGGGCGTCATCACCGGCCACTTCTATTCCGCCCTGCATGACAGCCCGGAAAACAAGGCTTTCGTCGAACAGGTGAAGAAGGCCACCAACAACATGCGCCCGAACTTCATGTCGGTCGGCGGTTATGACGCCATGGCGCTTGCCTATGCGGCGCTCAAAAAGACCGAAGGCGATACCGACGGCACCAAGCTGGTCGAGGCTATGAAGGGCATGTCGTGGGTAAGCCCGCGCGGGCCGATCACCATCGACCCGGCAACCCGCGACATCGTGCAGGACATCTACATGCGCGAGGTCAAGGAAGTGAACGGCGAACTTTACAATGTCGAGTTCGCGACCTATCCGAAGATCAAGGATCCGAACGTCAAGTAAGGCGGACGACGATCTGTCAGAAACATGGGTGGCGGGCTTCGGCCCGCCATTTTGTCTTGGGGGGAAGAGCTATTCCGCTCCATCGCGATCGGGCGGCGCGCTGGTGTTTGCTTGAGCTTAGAATACTAATCCCTTAGAAGAAACGCCTATGAGGTCTTCGCCGCCCGAACCCGCGTTCAGCATTCTACAGCATAGCCTGCGGCATCTGAGAGCGTTTCTCGCGGTCGTCGATACCGGCTCCGTGACGAAGGCGGCGGAAAGCTGTTTCGTGTCGCAGCCGGCCGTCACCCAGGCGCTGGCGAAGATCGAAAGGACGGCGGGCCTGCCGCTCTTTTCCCGCACGCCTCAGCGGATCTTCGCCAACAATGCCGGGGAGATGCTCGCGCGGCGGATCGGCCGCGCCTTCGGTTATCTCGATCCGGCTCTTTCGGAATTGTCGCCAAGGCTCAAGATGACGGCGACGACCGCACAGCTGAAATCCCTCATCGCGGTTCGCGAGACGGAGAATTTCACGCTCGCCGCCCGTCGTCTCGGCCTGAGCCAGCCGGCGGTCTATCGCGCCGTGAGCCAGCTCGAGGAGGAGGCGGCCCGGCCGCTTTTCGAGCGCACGTCCTACGGGATCGTACCGACCCGACCGGCCCAGGCGCTGGCGCAGGCGGCCCGGCTGGCCTTTCTCGAGCTCGAACAGGCGGATGCGGACATGGCCGAACTGACGGCAGCCGAAATCGGCCGGATCGTCATCGGCGCCACGCCGCTGGCGAAATCCCATGTCCTGCCGAAGGCGATCGCCAACTTCCGCAAATTCCGCCCCAATCTCCCCCTGCATATCCAGGAGGGCCCCTATCCGGATCTATTGGGAGCCTTGCGCCGCGGCGAGATCGACTTCCTGCTCGGCGCGCTGCGGGAGCCGGCGCCGATCGGTGACGTGGAGCAGAAGGTTCTGTTCCACGATACGGTCGTCCTGGTGGCAGGCAATGGTCACCCCTTGGTTGGAAAGTCGGAGATCTCCGTCGAGGAACTGGCGGCCTACCCCTGGGTCGTCGGCCAGTCCGGCACACCCATCCGCCGCTATTTCGACAGCATCTTCGCGCAAGCCGGGAATGGTCCGCCGGAAAGCATCGTCGAAACCGGTTCGCTGATCCTGATGCGCGAGCTTCTGGACACGAGCGAGCACTTGGGCTGCACGTCCCGGCTTCAAGCGGAGGCCGAGATTGCCCGCGGATTGATGCGCGCATTGCCTTTCGATCTCAGCCATACGTCACGGCCGATCGGCGTGACGCTGCGCAAGGACTGGCTGCCCACGACGGCGCAGCGGACATTCCTGGAACTCTTGCCGATCGGATCGGACCGCTCGTTATAACGAGAACTTATAACGGCGGCAGTCGATCTGATAAACATCCGGTACTCGTCCGGTTTAATGTGAAGCGTGAAATGCCGCGCCGGAGAGAATGCTGTTTCCGGAATCTCTAAGGTTCGGAGGAGGGCGGTGGTCACGGAGGTTAACAAAAAATGAAAATAATGGGACGCCAAACCATTTCGACCCGTTGACTGCCCCGCGTCCAGTCATGGATATAGGCGGCGGATCGCGACGGGCCTGCGAATGCGGTTGCAACCAGGCTCGCCGGCAAGGCATCGATAAAAAGGTTCCGCACTCAAGAGGAGGAGGGAAAAATGCTCAATAGAAGAACGTTCATGGCAGCCGCAGGCGTAGCACTCGGCTGCCTCGCCGCCGTTCCGGCGGCGGCGCAGGAAGTCATCAAGGTCGGTCTCATCCTGCCGATGACCGGTCCCTTCGCATCGACCGGCCGTCAGGTTTCGGCGGGCGCCAAGGCCTTCATCGCCGCCAAGGGCGACACGGTTGCCGGCAAGAAGATCGAACTTATCATCCGCGATGATGCCGGCACGGCCGACCAGACCCGCCGCATCGCGCAGGAGCTCGTCGTCAATGACGGCGCCAAGGTGCTCGCCGGTTTTGGTCTGACGCCGCTCGCCATGGCGGTTGCGCCGGTCGCGACCCAGGCGAAGATCCCCTCGGTCGTGATGGCTGCCGGCACGGCCTCGATCACCAAGGCATCCGAATACATCACCCGCACCTCGGGCACCCTGCCGCAATATTCGCTGCCGGTCGGTACCTGGGCGGCCCAGAACGGCATCAAGAAGGTCGTCACCCTCGTTTCCGACTATGGACCGGGCATCGACGCCGAGAAGTGGTTCAGCAAGGAGTTCAAGGCCAAGGGCGGCGAGATCACCGAAGCCGTCCGCGTACCGCTCGCCAATCCCGATTTCGCGCCCTTCCTGCAGCGTGTTCGCGACGCCAAGCCGGATGCGGTCTTCGTCTTCCTGCCCTCCGGGGCCGGCTCTTTGTTCATGAAGCAGTTTGCCGACCGCGGCCTGGCGGATGCCGGCATCAAGCTGATCGCCACCGGCGACGTCACCGACGACGACATCCTGAACTCGATGGGCAAGCCGGCGCTCGGCACCATCACCGGCCATTTCTATGCGACCGCGCATGACAGCCCGGAAAACAAGGCCTATGTCGAAGCCTTCAAGAAGGCCAACAACGGCATGCGCCCGAACTTCATGTCGGTCGGCGGTTACGACGGCATGGCGCTGATCTATGCCGCTCTCGAAAAGACCAAGGGCGACGCGAGCGGACCGGCCTTCATGGCGGCCGTCAAGGGCCTTGCCTGGACGAGCCCGCGCGGTCCGGTCTCCATCGATCCGGAAACCCGCGACATCATCCAGAACATCTATATGCGCGAGGTCAAGGAATTGGACGGCGAGTTGCACAACGTCGAATTTGCGACCTTCGAGGCGCTCAAGGATCCGGAAAAGGCCGAAGCCAAGTAATGGTGAACGGCCGGCGACGGGGGGCTTCCTCTCCGTCGCCTGGTCGCGCGAAAATGCCTTGCATGCTTGCCCTCGATTGTGGTCTTTCAACGGGAAGGACCCTGCCGTTCGCTGGAAGCGGCGCGGTTGCGAGCTGAGGAAGTCTCACAAAGAAGATTCATATGCTGACCATTCTGTTTGATGGCGTCGCTTACGGCATGTTGCTGTTCATCCTCGCCTGCGGCCTGACGGTGACGCTCGGCCTGATGAACTTCATCAACCTGGCTCACGGTGCCTTCGCCATGGCCGGTGGTTATGTGACCGTCATCATGATGAACCGCTACGGCGTCTCCTTTTACTGGTGCCTGCCTGCCGCCTTCATCGTTGCGGCGATCATCGGCCTCATTTTGGAGCGCACGCTTTATCGGTGGCTCTACCAGGCACCGCATCTGGATCAGGTGCTCTTCTCGATCGGCCTGGTCTTCATGGCAATTGCCGCCACCGACTACTTCATGGGTGGCCAGCAACAGCTCATCAACCTGCCGCCGGAGCTTTCCGGCCGCATGGATGTTTTCGGCGTCGGCATCGGCCGCTACCGCCTCTTCACCATCGTCCTCTGCGCGGTGCTGGCGGTTGCGCTGCAGCTCATCTTGTCGAAGACGCGTTTCGGAAGCCGGCTGCGCGCCGCCGTCGATGATCGCCGCGTCGCCATGGGCCTCGGCATCAACGTGCCCGTCGTCTTCGCGCTCACCTTTGCCTTCGGTTCGGGTCTTGCCGGGCTCGGCGGCGCGATGGGCGCGGAAATCCTCGGGCTTGATCCGAACTTCCCGCTGAAATTCATGATCTACTTTCTGATCGTCGTGTCCGTCGGCGGCACCTCGACCGTTTCCGGACCGTTTCTCGCCGCCCTGCTGCTCGGCATCGCCGACGTGGCGGGCAAATATTACGTTCCGGCCATAGGTCCCTTCGTCATCTACGCGCTGATGATCATCATGCTGATCGTTCGCCCGAACGGCCTGTTCGCGAGGGGCGGCCGATGAGCGTTGTTCAACAGGAAACCACCGTGACGGCAAACTCCTCCACCGCCAGCGCGACAAGCCGCGCCGCCAAGCTGATGAAGCGCAGGAGCCGTATCCGCTTCTACGAGATCATCATCTGGATCGCCGCGATCGCCGCCTATTTTGTGCTGCCGTCGAAAATGCTGATCCTCACCGAGATCGCCATCCTGGCGCTGTTTGCCGTGTCGCTCGACCTGGTGCTCGGGTTCGCCGGCATCGTCTCGCTCGGGCACACCGCCTTCTTCGGGCTCGGTGCCTATATAGCGGGCCTGATGGCCTTGCACTATGTCGCAGAACCCGTGACCGGCCTGATCGTCGCGGGCATTGCGGCCGGCGCGCTTGGCTTGCTCACAAGTTTCCTCATCCTGCGCGGCACGGACCTGACCCGTCTGATGACGACGCTCGGCATCGGCCTGATGATGGCGGAAGTCGCGAACCAGATGGCCTGGCTGACGGGCGGCGCCGACGGATTGAGCGGTTTTTCGCCGGGCGCGATCCTTGGTCTCTTCGAGTTCGATCTCTTCGGCAAGACCGGTTATCTTTACTGTCTGGCCGTGCTCTTCCTCGGCACGATGATCATGCGCCGCATCGCCTTTTCGCCCTTTGGCCTATCCTTGAAGGCGATCAAGGGGAACTCCATGCGTGCCGGCATGATCGCCGTACCGGCCCGCAGGCGCATCGTCATTGCCTACACGATCGCGGCGGTCTTCGCCGGCATGGCGGGCGCGCTGCTCACCCAGACGACCGCTTTCGTCTCGCCGGACGTGCTTGCCTTCCACCGCTCCGCCGACGTGCTGCTCGTGCTCGTCATCGGCGGCACGGGCTATCTCTACGGCGGCATCTTCGGGGCCGTTCTCTTCACGCTGGTGAAGGACTGGCTCTCGGTCATCACGCCGCAATACTGGATGTTCTATATCGGCCTTCTGCTGGTCATCCTGGTCCTGATCGGCCGCGAGCGGCTGGCGCGCTGGGTGGAATATCTGCCGGAACGCTTCTCGAAGAAGGAGGACGGCCCCCAGAAGGAAAGCAGGCAATGAGCGATATCGTTCTCGAAACCCGCAATCTGAAGCGCCGCTTCGGCGCCTTCCTTGCCACCAATGACGTCAGCCTCAAGGTAGAGCGCGGCGCCCGCCATGCCCTGATCGGCCCGAACGGGGCCGGCAAGACGACGCTGATCAATCTTCTGACCGGCGTTCTGCCGCCGTCGGAGGGTCAGGTCTTCCTCGAAGGCGAGGATATTACCTCGCTTGCCTCCTTCAGGCGCGTCAAGCGGGGGCTCACCCGCACCTTCCAGATCAACCAGCTCTTCAACGACTTCACGCCGCTCGAAACCGTCTCGCTGGCAATCGCCGAGCGCGAGGGCGTCGGCCATAATCTCTGGAAGTCGATCGCCGGTTACGGCAAGGTGGTGGACGAGGCGGCGGCGCTGCTTGCTCGCTTCGGCCTGGCATCGGTCATGGGTGAACGGACCGTCATCCTGCCTTATGGAAAGCAGCGCCTCTTGGAGATCGCGCTTGCCTTCGCCGCGCGCCCGCGCGTGCTGCTGCTCGACGAGCCGGCCGCCGGCGTGCCGGAGGACGAGCGGCACGAGGTGCTGGCGATCGTCTCGGACCTTCCGTCCGACGTGACCGTGCTCCTGATCGAGCACGACATGGATCTGGTCTTCTCGTTCGCGAACCGCATCTCGGTTCTGGTGGCCGGTGCGCTTTTCGTCGAAGGCACGGTTGCGGAAGTCTCCGCCGATCCGCGCGTCAAGGCCGTCTATCTCGGAGAAAACGCATGAGTACCCCGGTTCTGGTCACCGAAAAGCTGGTGGCGGGTTACGGCGAGGCCAGCGTGCTGTCCGGCATCAGCCTGACCATCCCGCAGGGCCGCACGCTGGCGCTGCTCGGCCGCAACGGCACGGGCAAGACGACCTTCGTCAATACACTTGCGGGCGTCACGACGCATCACTCCGGCGCGATCCATCTGATGGGCCGCGACGTGACGAAGCTCAGGGCCGACCGGCGCGCCGCGGCGGGCATCGGCTGGGTTCCGCAGGAGCGCAACATCTTCAAATCGCTGACGGTGGAGGAAAACCTCACCGCGATTGCGAGGCCTGGCGTGTGGAATCTGGAGCGCGTCTACGGCATGTTTCCGCGGCTGAAGGAACGGCGCGGCAACCTCGGCAACCAGCTCTCCGGCGGCGAGCAGCAGATGCTGGCGGTCGGCCGGGCGCTGATGGTCAATCCGAAGCTGCTGTTGCTCGACGAGCCGCTGGAAGGACTTGCGCCGATCATCGTTGACGAACTGTTGGCGGCGATCCGCCGGATTGTTGAGGGTGAGGGCATCTCGGCGATCATTATCGAGCAGAAGGCGCGCAAGGTGCTGCCGCTTTCCGACGATGCGGTGATCCTCGACCGCGGTGCGGTGGTCTTCCAGGGCACGAGCGCCGAACTGCTGGCGAATGAGGCAATTCTCGGCCAACATCTCGGTGTCGAGAAGGGCGCGCGGCACTAAGGACCTTCGGATCGGCAACAGGCCGCCCGATCCAGAGGGAATTGGTCCGGCGAATGGGTTTTAGTCGCTGGGCGGTTCCGACCAGCCGATCGCTTTCGCCCATTCGTTTGCACCTTCCACGATGATGTCGAAGACCGGATCCTTGATATCGTAATAGGCGTCCTCGTCCATGGGAAAGCGTTCTGCCAACCTTTCCTTGATGAGCCCATAGGCATTCGCCGCTACCGGGTGGGTACGCAGGAAATCACGGCAGAGGAGAGGGTAACGCTGATTGAAACGTCCCTTTTCGCGAACATGGACATTTGCCGAACGCCCGCTCATGCTGCGAAAAAGGATTTTCCGCAGTTCACATTCCGGCAGTTCGACACCCGGCGGGCAATGATCGTTCATCGCCGAACTGCGTCGAAAACGTTCCTGTTCAAAGGCGGCGACATCAACCTGCTCCAGATCGTCGACGGTGAGCTGGATATCAATGATATCCTTTGCGGGCAGACCCGGAACGGCGGTCGAGCCGATATGATGAACCTGGGCGCCCGCCGGCGCTGCCCGCATGATGATCGTCCTGAGACTGGCGAAATCTTCCGCCCAATTTTGTAGAGGCTGTACAATCTCGATCCGCACGGGCGTTCCTCATCGTGCTGCGTTGTGCTGGAGCCCCTAACTCCAGTCGATGACGCGACAATGTCACAATGTGACTGGCCGGCGAATACAGGATTTTATGGTTATGGAAACAAAACAAACTCCCTTGCCGCCGATGCTTCGATGGCAAGGGAGTTCTGTTTTTAGATTATGAAGAATGCTTGTGGAAAATTCCGAAGCTCACTGCTTCGGAATTCCGGCCTTCTCGATCACGGCCGACCATTTCTTGATGTCATCCTTCAGGCGGTTGCCGATCTCTTCCGGCGTGCTGGAGCGTGCTTCCACGCCAAGCTCGGCAAACCGTTTCTGCAGAGCCGGGTCGGCCAGGATTTCCACGAGGGCGGTGTGAAGTTTCTTCACCACGTCCGGCGGCGTGCCGGCGGGTGCGAAGATCGCATTCCAGGAGGTCACGTCGAAGCCCTGCACGCCCTGTTCCTGGGCCGTCGGCACGTCCGGCAGCAGGCTGGAGCGAACGGGGCCGGAGGATGCGACGGCAATTGCCTTGTCCTGCTGGAGTGCCGCTTTCAATGCCGTCTGGCTGTCGATGATCACGTCGAGCTCGTCGCCGAGCAGCGCGACCTGAAGATCGGGGGTCGCCTTGTAGGGCACGATGGTGAAATCCACTCCGGATGTCGATTTGAAGAGCTCGGCGGCGAGATTCTGGCTGCTTCCGACATTGATCGTGCCGACATTCAAAGCGCCCGGATTGGCGCGGGCGGCGTCCAGCACGTCCTTGAGGGTCTTGTATTTGCCGTTGCCCCTGGTGACGAAGACGAAGTCGAAATAGGCAAGGCTCGATACCGGCACGAAATCCGTGACCGGATCGAACTGCAGGTTCTTGAACAACGGCACGCTGATCGCCGTTCCGTTCGAGAGGAGCGCGAGCGTGTAGCCGTCGGCCTCGGCGTTCAGAGCCGCACGCGCAGCGGTGGCGCCGCCGGCACCGGGCTGGTTCATGATGACGATCTGTTTGCCGAGCTTCTTGCCGAGCGAATCGGCGACAAGGCGCGCCGTGATGTCGGCGATCCCGCCCGGGCCGAACGGCAGGACGAGGGTGATGTCGCGCGAGGGATAATCCTCCTGCGCCGATCCAACGGCGGGGGCCGCAAGCATGAGTGCGAGCGCGGGAGCCAGCCATTTCATGAATTTGGTGGTCTGCCGGAACAGCCCACCGGGATTTTGCGCGACGGTATAGATCATTCTTTCCTCCTCCTTGAGACCGCTCAGGCGGCAAAACCGTAAAGCCGTGCGGGGTTGTCGACGAGCAGCCTCTGCCGCTCCTCCGTGTTGATGGCAAAGCGCGCGACGAGATCTGCAAGATCCGCCTCGTCGACCGGCTCCTTGAGATTGGGATGCGGGAAGTCGGTGCCCCAGATGGTCCGCTCGGGGCTGGCTTCGACCAGCGCCCGCGCGAACGGCACCGCCGCATCGAAGGGAAAGCTTGAGATGCGCTCCGAGCCGCAGACCTTGACCCAGCAGTTCTCCCGCCTGGCGAGCTCCAGCAGCGCCTGGAAAGCCGGCTGCTGCGTGCCGAGCCTAGTGTCGATCCGACCCATGTGGTCGATGATGAAGGGCACGGGCAGGCGGCGGATCATGTCGGAGAGCGGCACGATGTCGGTGGCGTCCAGATGCAGGACGACGTGCCAGCCGCGCCCCTTGATCCGGTCGATCACGCGCTCGAAGATGCCCATGTCCGGTGCGCCGCCGAGATGGCGGACGAAATTGAAGCGTACGCCCCGCACGCCGCCATCGTCGAGCTGCTGGTAGGCACGCTCGTCGAAGCTGTCGTCGACGATGGCGACGCCGCGATAGCGATCCGGCCGCCAGGCGATCGCATCGAGCATCGCGCGGTTGTCGGTCCCGTGGCAACTCGCCTGCACGACGACCGCGCGATCGACGCCAAGCCTCTCGTGAAGCGCGGCCAGCGCTTCCTTGGGGGCGTCCTCAGGCGTGTAGCGGCGATCCGGCGCATAAGGGAAGACGGCGCCGGGCCCGAAGACGTGGCAATGGGCATCGCAACTGCCGGCAGGCAGAATGAAATCCGGCTTGCGCCGCGTTTCGTTCGCATGGAGGGCAGCGGTCATCAATTTCTACCTTTCTTCATGGATGCTGCAGGCGCGGCAAGCCCGGCCGGAAGGCTCCGGAAGCTCGCATAACTTGCCTCGACGATCTGGTTGACGGCGGTCTCCTGGTCCTCTCCATTCGCGACGCCGCCGGAAAGGCGCGTCACGCGCTCGGGGTTGACGAGGGCATAATAGAGGGCACCGAGCAGGAACTGGCTGCGCCAGACGACCCCTTCCAGCGGCGCGCCGGGCATGCAGTCGGCGAGGGCCTCAATGAAGAGCCGGCTTGTCTCGTCGAAGGCATCGGCGATGATTTCGCGCGCATCCGCATTGCCCTCAGCCGAAAGGACGGCACGCATCCGGGTGAATTCGGCGCCTCCGCCGTCACCTTCGATCGAGGAGGTGAAGGCGGGCACGACATAGGCCCTGAGAACGGCCATCAGCCGCTCGTCGGGACTGCTGATCCGGCGAGCTTCGCCGAGCAGTTCGAGACGGCGCGCGTTCATCGGCTTCGTGTGGCGCTCGTAGATTTCCCTGAGCAGATTGGCCTTGGAACCGAAATGATAGGTGAGGCTGCCGACATTGGCGCCCGACGCCTTGGCGATGTCGCGAAGCGACACGGCATTGTAGCCGCTGCGGGAAAACAGCGTCACGGCGTTTCTGAGAAGGGTTTCCCGCAGGCTGGGGCGCATATCGTTCCGGAAGTCGATCGTCCTTATAATTTATACAAGTGTACAAATTGAAAGCCGGAGTCAACCGGGCAGGAGAAAAAACCCGCAGTCACGGTCGGGAACGATCGGGCAGGAGGGTGATTATGAGTATCAACGTGCCGGAAATCCGTCCGGCTGGTCTCAAGACGGAAACCTGCCATGGCTTCCCATATCCGTATCAGACATTACGAAGGCCCGGCCGGCGGCTGGGGCTCGGTGCATTCGCTGCTCCGCAATGCGGTGCGCAGCCGCGCGCGGCTTGCGACGATCGACGCGCTGGCGCATCAGAACAAGCCGAAGGGCTTTGCCTGCGTGAGCTGCGCCTGGGCCAAGCCCGCGCATCCGCATGTGGCGGAATTCTGCGAGAATGGCGCCAAGGCGACCTTTTGGGAGTTGACCGGAAAGCAGGCCCTGCCGGAATTCTTCGCCACCCATACCGTGACCGAGCTGCGGACCTGGGACGACTATAACCTCGAGGCGATCGGACGGCTGACATATCCGATGCGCTACGATCACCTGCTCGACATCTACGAACCGGTTTCCTGGGAGGTCGCCTTCGAGGAGATCGGCCGGGAGCTGAAGGCGATCCGCGCCGAAGACCCGAAGAAGGTGGTTTTCTACGCGTCGGGCCGCGCTTCGCTCGAGGCGTCCTACATGTATCAGCTTCTCGCCCGGCTTTACGGCAACAACAACCTGCCGGACAGTTCCAACATGTGTCACGAGACGACCTCGGTGGCGCTTCCGGAGGTGATCGGTCAGCCGGTGGGTTCGGTTCGGCTGGACGATTTCGAGCATGCGGATGCGATCTTCTTCTTCGGCCAGAATACCGGTTCGAACAGCCCGCGCATGCTGCACCAACTCCAGGAGGCAGCCAAACGCGGCTGCGTGATCGTCACCTTCAATCCGTTGAAGGAGAGGGGGCTGGAGCGCTTCACCAATCCGCAAAATCCGGTCGAGATGCTGACAGGCGGCGAGACGAAGATCAGCCATCGTTACTATCAGGTGAAGGCCGGCGGCGACATCGCCGCGCTCACCGGCCTGTGCAAATCGCTCTTCGAACGCGAGGCGGCTTCGGGCGGCATTCTCGATCACGCATTCCTCGCGGAGCATTGCCATGGCTTTGTAAATTTCCGGGTCTTCTGCGAGGAGCAGTCCTGGGGCGTGCTTGAAAAGGAATCCGGCCTGAAGCGGGCGGAGATGGAGGAGGCGGCCGGGATCTATGCGCGCGCCAATGCGGTCATGGGCGTCTACGGGATGGGATTGACCCAGCACAAGCTCGGGGTGACGACGGTGCAGTCGCTCGTCAACCTGCTGCTGCTGCGCGGCAATATCGGCAGGCCTGGCGCCGGCATCTGCCCCGTTCGCGGCCACTCCAACGTGCAGGGGCAGCGCACCGTCGGCATTTCGGAAAAGCCGGACCTCGTGCCACTCGACAGATTGGCCGAGCTCTACGGTTTCGAGCCGCCGCGCGAGGAGGGCCTGTCGACGATCGACGCCTGCCGCGGCATCCTCAACGGCGAAGTGCGCGCCTTCATCGGTCTTGGCGGCAACTTCCTGCGTGCCGTGCCGGAGACGGGGCCGATGGAAGACGCCTGGCCGAAGATGCGGCTGACCGTCGAGGTGGCGACCAAGCTCAATCGCAGCCATCTCTTCAACGGCGACGTCGCCTATCTCCTGCCCTGTCTCGGACGGCTGGAGGTGGACATGCAGGCGTCCGGTCCGCAAACCGTGACGATGGAGGATTCGACGGCCTGTTTCCACGCCTCGCAGGGCCGCGCGCGACCGATCAGCGCGCACCTGCTTTCGGAGCCGGCAATCATCGCCGGGATCGCCAGGGCTGCGCTGCCGGAAAACCCGCGCGTTCCCTGGGGGGAATGGGTCGCGGACTATTCCAAGGTGCGCGGCGCCATCGAGGCGACCTGGCCGGACATCTTCATGGACTTCAACCGGCGCATGTGGACGCCGGGCGGCTTTGAAAAGCCGCTTCCGGCCAACAGGCGCGAGTGGAAGACGAAAACCGGCAAGGCGAATTTCAAGGTGCCGCAGGCGCTGTCCGCCAGCTTCGACAGTGGCACGCGTGACGACGTGCTGCGGCTCATCACGTTGAGGAGCAACGACCAGTTCAACACGACGGTCTATGGCTATCGCGACCGGTTCCGAGGCGTCGAAGGCACGCGCATGGTGATCTTCCTGAATCCGGCCGACATGGCGCGGCTGGGTGTTGCGGAAGGCGCAAACGTGATGCTCGAAACCATTGCGGCCGACAACGTCACCCGGTCCGTTTCCGGCTTGCGGGCGGTGCCTTACGATATTCCGGAAGGTTGCTGCGGCGCCTATTATCCGGAATGCAACGTGTTGATCCCGCTGTCCCAGCATGCCGAGAAGAGCAAGGTGCCGGCGGCGAAGTCCGTGCCGGTGCGGCTGGTTGCCGAAAGTGACGGCCCGCGGCTGCAGGCGGCGCAATAGCGCGCCGGATCACCCGCGCGCCGCGACTGCGGGGTATTTACGGCCTCCTGACATGATTGTGACCGGTCTGTGACCTCGGTCCTGCGGAGCCGGCGGTTTCCCTTGAATCCTAGTGGCAAAGCCGATGACGCGGATCACGTTCCGGCCGGATTCCAGCCGTGCGGCTGCCCCGTTCCGGCGCATCGAAAACGCGTGATTAACATTCTGATAACCGATGGATTTTCCAATGGGCTATTTTCCGCGGCGGCCTTCGCGCCGCAGCTCCCTCGCAGTTCCGACCATGGAGACAAGATTGTCCATCAAGCCTTTCGTCCTCGCCACGCTTGCCCTTTCCGCCCTTTCCGTACCGGCTTTTGCTCAGCCGAGCCCGCGCATGGTGCAGACGTTCAACGACTGGGGTCTTTATTCCTATCAAGCGAATGGAGGGACTACCTGCTACGTGCTGACAGCGCCCAAGCAGATGCGCCCGGCGAATGTCGATCACGGCGACAACTATTTCCTTGTCGCACCGAAGCCTTCCGGTTCCGGTTATTATCCTCAGGCGATCATGGGTTATGATTTGAGGAACGGATCGCAGATGACGGTGACGATCGGTGACCAGAATTTCGTTCTTGTACCGCAGGGCAATTCCGGCTGGACGCAGCAGGAAAGCAGCGACGCGGAACTGATCGCCGCGATGAAGGCGGGAAGCCAGATGACCCTCCAGGCGACATCCAGGCGCGGCACGCAGACGAGCTACGTCTTCTCGCTTTCCGGCGTCTCTGCCGCGCTGAACCAGGCCGACCGCTGCAACTGATCCATGCCGCTCGCATTGTCATGACAGATGTGCTATCTGTCATGACAGAGTGGAGAAACGGCCATGAACCTGCAGATACGCGATCCACGCGCCCATGAACTCGCCCGCCGGTTGGCGGAAAAGCGCAACATCACCATGACGGAAGCGGTGATCGAGGCTCTCGAAGCTCAGCTGCGCGAAGAGGAGAAAGAGGCCTATTTTGCGCGAATTAAGGCTCTGGCGGATGAACTGGCTGCCAAAGGCAAGCCCGGTGGCCGGGATATGACGAAGGAAGAGATCGACGAGATGTGGGGCCACTAGTGTTCGTCGATAGTTCGGTCGTCATAGCGATTTTATCGAAGGAAGATGATGCGGAGCATTTTCTGGAACAGCTCTATCGTGCCGCTGGGCGTTGTACGAGCCCGTTGGTTGTCGTGGAGGCGACAATGCGCCTGATCAGCAAGATGCGTGTCGATCCGATCGAGGCAGAGGCGGCAGTGGAGGGTTTCCTTGAACGCGCCGCTATCGATATCGTCCCTATCGACGAAGCCGACGGCAGGTTGGCGGTGCGAGCCTTCCGCGACTACGGCAAGGGCAGGGGCCATCCTGCGCAGCTCAATCTGGCCGATTGCCTTTCCTATGCCTGCGCCAAGAACCGTGGCATGTCCTTGCTCTACAAGGGAGAGGATTTCGCGCGCACCGATCTTGCCTGAAGCGGCCGTAGATCCCGAGCCGTGCAGCCTCATGGCCAGGCCGCATAGCTCGTCTCCGGGCGGATCTTCTTGAGCGCCACGCCCTCGCGATGAGCGCGGGGAGAGACACCGGCGATACGCTTGAAAAAGCGGCTGAAGTAAGCCGCATCCTTGAAGCCGAGCGCCTCGGCGATCTCGGCCACCTGCAGTGCCGAGCCGTCCAGCAGCATGGCGGCCTCGGTCATCAGCCGTGTGTGGATCAGCTCCATCGGCGAGCGGCCGGTGGCGCGGCGGATCGCCGTGTTCAGCCGGTCGGCCGTCACGCCCAGCGCAGCGGCATAATCCGGGATCGTCCAGTGGTCGCGGATATGAAGTTCGACGAGATGTACGAAGCCACGCACGATAGCGCGCGGGGAGGGCCGCGGTTGTTCGTTGACCGGATCGGCGAGCCGCCAGATGGCGAGCAAAAGCAGGGCTAAGTGATGGCGGATGACCTCCTGCGCGCCCGGCTGATCGGCCTTCAGTTCCTGCTCGATCGTCGCGATCGTGCCCAGCATGCGCCGCGCATCGGGGGAAGGCAGACGATTGCCGAGGATCGGCCTTGCGATCGCCTCGCGTACCTGCGCGAAGACGGCGCCGGTTGGCATGGCCGAGCCGAGCGCCACGTCGGGGACAGCCAGCGAGGCGCCTTCCGATCCCGCTTCGAAGAGGATCGAGCCCGTTTCGCCGGCCGGCGCCCAGACGATGGCGGGACCGGAAAGCGGCACTTCCAGCTTATCGAGCCGTATATGACCTGCACCCGAAGCGATCAGGAAGATGCGGTTGCGTTTGCCGCGAAACGTCCATTCTGAATGGGAAAGTGCGCCGCGGAAAAGTCGCGCTTCGATCTGAGCCGGCGGTCGCGAGACGACGTGCGGCGCAGCATTCTGTGCTGAGACGGAAATCGACATATCTTGTGGTGCTCCTTCTCTGAAAAGTACAAGTATCTCCTGTAAAAGTCTATTTCAACGGGATGGTTGCGGGCTTATCCTGCAATGGTCGGCAAATTGCACGCGATGGAGGAAGGCAAATACGTCGCGGTAAGAAAGCCGGCTGAAACGGCCTGCGGGAGCAGGCCCTGTCGGGAGGACAATCATGAAACGCTTTGAGCGCAGGCGCGTCCTGCGAACGATGGCGCTGGCCACAACGGTGGCCGCAGCCAGCCTGATGACCGGTTTTGCCGGCATAGCGGCCGCACAGGAGCGCAAATCCGTCAAGATCGGCTATGCCATTTCCAAGACCGGCGGCAATGCCGGCGGCGCAGGTATCACCACGTTGCCGAACTATCAGCTCTGGGTGAAGGACGTGAACGATGCCGGGGGGCTGGAACTGCCGGACGGCAAGAAATTGCCGATCGAAGTGATCGAATATGACGACCGCTCGTCGGCGGAAGAAGTGGTGCGCGCCGTCGAGCGCCTTGCCACCCAGGACAAGGTCGATTTCATCCTCGTGCCCTGGGGCACGGGTTTCAACCTGGCCGTCGCACCGCTCTTCGACCGCTACGGCTATCCGCAGCTTGCGGTTTCGGCCGTCACCGACAAGGCGCCGGATTTCGTCAAGCGCTGGAAGAAGAGTTTCTGGATGCTCGGCGGCGGCCACGACTATGCCAAGGCGCTCGCCGCGATCCTTGCCGACGCCAAGAAGGCCGGCATGGTCAACGGCAAGGTGGCGATGATCTCGGTCGCCGACGGTTTCGGCATCGATCTCGTCACCGCCGCCCGCCCCGCCTTCAAGGAGGCCGGCATCGAGGTGGCCTATGACAAGACCTATCCGGGCGGCACGTCCGACTTCTCGCCGATGATCAACGAGGCCAAGGCGAGCGGCGCGGATGCTTTCGTCGCCTTCTCCTATCCGCCGGAAACCTTTGCGCTCACCCAGCAGGCGCAGGTCGCCAATTTCAGCCCGAAGGTTCTCTATCTCGGCGTCGGCACCGGGTTTCCCGTCTACGGCAAGAACAACGGCGAGAACGCCACCGGCATCATGAGCCTCGGCGGCATCGACCTGAACAATAAGATGAACGCCGATTACCGCAAGCGCCACGAGGCGGTGACAGGGGTCGCCCCGGATTATTGGGGCAGCGTCATCACCTATGCGAGCCTGCAGATGCTGCAGGAAGCGATCAAGCGCAAGGGGCTCGACAAGGCGGCCGTCTCCGCCGAACTCGCCTCCGGCACGTTCCAGACGGTGCTAGGCGAAACGAAGTTCGAGGACAACCAACTGCGCCAGCTCTGGTGGACCGGCCAGTGGCAGAACGGCCAGTTCGTCGGCGTCATGCCTACCGACCGCCCCGGCGCCAGCAAGGTCGTGCTGCCGCGAGGGGAATGGAAGAAGAAGTAGTTTGGGTTGACCTTCAGAAGCCGCGGGCGGACCATCGGTCGCGGCTTCATCCATGGCATGAATTGTGAAGGAGGAGGCCCGATGCTTGTCGCGGCCCTGTTATCCGGGCTGGTGCTCGGCGGAACTTATGCGCTCGTCGCCATGGGGCTGACGCTCCAGTACGGCATTTCCCGCATCATGAATCTCGCCTATGGCGAGATAATCATCGCAGCCGCCTTTCTCGCCTATGTGATGTTCTCGACGCTCGGCCTGAACCCGGTCGCCGGTCTTCTGATCGCCGTGCCGGCCGGGTTTGCGCTCGGCTACGCCGTCTATGGCGTCATGATGAGCCCTCTGGTTAGACGTGCCCGCGACAAGGCGAGTCTCGAAATCGACTCGATTCTCGCGACTTTCGGCCTGCTCTTCGTCATTCAGGGCCTCATGCTGGTGACCTTCGGCGCCAATTTCATCAGCTACAGCTATTTGAACGATCCGGTGACGATCTTCGGCACGGTGCTGGCGGCCAATCGTGGGCTGGCGCTGGTGCTCGCCGTCGTCTTCGGCGGCGGCCTCTATCTGCTTCTCACCCGCACCCTTTGGGGCACGGCGCTGCGC
This sequence comes from Neorhizobium descurainiae, assembly GCF_051400715.1. Classification (NCBI taxonomy): domain Bacteria; kingdom Pseudomonadati; phylum Pseudomonadota; class Alphaproteobacteria; order Hyphomicrobiales; family Rhizobiaceae; genus Neorhizobium; species Neorhizobium descurainiae. Next base: position 41,212 of record NZ_JBLFFK010000019.1, on the reverse strand, counting down.
GCCGTCGCGGTCAATCCGGCTGCCGCGCCGCTGGTCGGCATCGACGTCAACCGCGCCGCGCGGCTCGCCTTCGCGCTCGGCGGCGGGCTTGCGGCCGTCGGTGGCGTGGTCATCTCCATGTATCAGACATTTACGGCCACCACCGGTGTCGTCTTCACCATGAAGGCGCTGATCGTGGTGATCATGGGCGGGGTCGGCAATCTCATCGGCGCGTTGTCGGCCGGTCTCATCCTCGGCCTCGTGGAAACCTTCGTGGCGACCTATGTCGATCCGGGCCTGACGCTTGCCGCGACCTACGCGATCTTCCTTGCGGTGCTCCTCTGGCGCCCGGCCGGCCTGTTCGGAAGGGTGGCGCGATGAGCCGAATTCTCCCTCCGGCGCTCTTTGTCGTCGTCGTCGCAGCGCTCGCCTGCGTGCCCCTGGTCGCGGACTCCTACGGCGTGACGCTCGGCATCGGCATGCTCGGCTATGTGACGCTCGCCACTGCCTGGGCGTTGTTTTCCGGCCCGACGCGCTATGTGTCGCTTGCCACCGTCGCCTTCTTCGGGATCGGCGCCTACACGGTTGCGGTCTTCAGCGAGACGATCCCCTATCCGCTGCTGCTCGTCACGGCCGGCGCGATCGGACTTGCGGTCGCCGTCGTCGTCGGGCTTTCGACGCTGCGGCTCGCCGGCGTCTATTTCGTCATCTTCACCTTCGGCCTGGCCGAGCTCGTGCGCCAGCTCGTCACCTGGTACGAGGTCAACGTGACCGGTACGCTCGGCCGCTACATCTTCCTGCCGGTCACGCCACAGGGCATCTACTGGCAGCTTCTCGGACTTGCGGCCATTACCTTCCTGATCTCCTGGTGGGTCGGCCGCAGCCGCATCGGGCTTGCGCTAAAGGTGATCGGTGACGACGAGGTCGTGGCCGCCCATTGCGGCATCAACATCGCAAGGGTGAAACTGGCGCTCTTCGCCGTCTCCTGCGTCATCATCACGCTGGTCGGCGCGATCCAGGCGCCGCGCTGGACCTATGTGGAACCGGTCATCGCCTTTAATCCGACGATCTCGTTCCTGACGCTGATCATGGCGCTGCTTGGCGGCGCCCACCGCCTCACCGGTCCGCTGCTTGGGGCGGTGCCGCTCTTCCTGCTGTTCGAATGGCTCTCGGCCAATTTCCCGAACCACTATTCCATCATTCTCGGCCTCATCTTCATCGCCATCGTCTTCATCCTGCCGCGCGGCGTGCTCGCCTTCGCAGAAGAGAGCTGGAGGCGCTGGCGCAGGACCGAGATCAAGAATCTGCCGGCGGTGGCCGAATGAGCGAGCTTCTTGCGATCAACGGCCTCACCAAGCGCTTCGGCGGATTGACGGCCGTCAACGCGGTCTCCTTTTCCGTCGATCGCGGCGAGGTGGTCGGGCTGCTTGGACCGAACGGATCGGGCAAAACGACGGTGATGAACATGATCTCGGGGCATCTCCCGCCGACGGGCGGCACGATCGCGTTGGCCAATCAGACGATCTCCGGCCTTGCCCCCAACCGCATCGCCTTGAAAGGCGTCGGGCGCACCTTCCAGCTGGTGCGCGGCTTGCCGTCGCTGACGGTGGCGGAAAACGTCATTGCCGCGCTTGCCTTCGGAAGACGGAAACTCTGGGGCGAGGCGGCAAGAAGGGAGGCCCTGTTGCGGCTCGATGAGGTGGGTCTTGCCCACCGGGCGGACCAGAGCGCGCAGGACCTCACCTATATCGACCAGAAACGCATGGAACTCGCCCGCGCGCTCGCCGCCGAGCCGGAACTGCTCTTGCTCGACGAATGGCTCGCCGGCCTCAACCCGACCGAGCTGAAGACAGGTATCGAGCTCATCCGCTCGATCCAGAAGCGCGGCGTGACGATCCTGCTTGTCGAGCATGTGATGGATGCGATCCGGGCGTTGTGCGGCCGCTGCGTCGTCATGAATGCCGGACGCAGGATCGCCGACGGTCCGACAGCCGAAGCGCTTGCGGACCGCGAGGTCATCAACGCCTATCTCGGAGACGCCCGTGCTTGAAGTGGCCGATCTTTCGCTGCATTACGGCCGCCACGTGGCGCTGAACCGGGTGTCGATCCGGGTCGGAAAGGGTGAGACCGTCGTCATTCTCGGCGCCAACGGGGCCGGTAAATCCTCGCTCTTGAAATCCATCGCCGGCCTGACGCGGCCGGACAGTGGCGCGATCGTTTCCTTCGGGAGCAGGGTGATCACCGGCATGCCGGCGCATGAAGTGCTGGAGGCGGGCATCGCGCTGGTGCCGGAGGGCAGAGGCGTCTTCGGCGACCTCAGCGTCGAGGAGAACCTGGCGCTCGGCGCCTATGCCAGGCGCGCGCGGGCGCATGCCGGCGAGAACCGGGAATTCGTCTACGACCTCTTCCCGAAGCTGAAGGAGCGCCGGGCGCAATATGTCAACACCATGTCGGGCGGCGAGCAGCAGATGGTGGCGATCGGCCGCGCGCTGATGTCGAAGCCGGACCTCTTGATGCTGGACGAGCCGAGCTTGGGCTTGGCGCCGGTCGTGGTCGCAGAGCTGTTCAGGAGCCTCGGGCGCATCCGCGAGCGCGGGCTGGCGCTGCTGATCGTCGAGCAGAACGTCAAGATGAGCCTGTCGATTGCCGAGCGCGGTTATCTCGCCGAGGCCGGCCGTATCAGCGGAGAGAACACCGCGCAAGCCCTGATGGGCGACGCTGCCGTGCAGCGCGCCTTCCTGGGCGCTGCGCATTAATTCAAACTGAAGGAGAACCCCATGAACATGCTGGGCCTGAAGATCAACAATGCCGAAGTCGAAGCCGCCGACGGCCGCCGGTTCGAGCGGCTGAACCCGATTTCCGGAGAAGTGGCCTCGACCGTTGCGGCCGCTTCCGTCGAGGACGCCCGCCAGGCCGCCAATGCCGCGGCCAAGGCCTTTCCCGGCTGGTCTGCGACCGGCCCTGGCGAGCGCCGCAAGATCCTGATGGCGGCGGCCGACAAACTGCAGGAAAAAGCCCCCGATTTCGTCGATGCCATGGCGTCGGAGACCGGTGCCACCGCCGGCTGGGCGATGTTCAACGTCATGCTCGCCGCCGACATGCTGCGCGAGGCGGCCTCCATGACGACGCAGATTTCAGGCGAGGTCATTCCTTCCAACCGGCCCGGCAGCCTCGCCATGGCCGTGCGCCAGCCGGTCGGCGTCATTGTCTCCATGGCGCCGTGGAATGCACCGGTCATCCTTGGTGTGCGGTCCGTCGCCATGCCGCTCGCCTGCGGCAATACGGTCGTCATGAAAACCTCGGAAATCTGCCCGCGCACCCATCGGCTGATCGTCGACGCGCTGCACGAGGCCGGGCTTCCGGAAGGTGTGCTGAACGCCATTTCCAATGCCCCGGAGGATGCGAGCGAGATCGTCGAGGCGCTGATCGCCCATCCTGCCGTGCGCCGCGTCAACTTCACCGGCTCGACCCGCGTCGGCCGCATCATCGCCGAAACCGCCGGCCGGCATTTGAAGCCGGCACTGCTGGAACTTGGCGGCAAGGCGCCGCTGATCGTGCTCGACGATGCCGACATCGACGAGGCCGTCGCGGCGGCAGCTTTCGGCGCCTACATGAACCAGGGCCAGATCTGCATGTCGACCGAACGGCTGATCGTCGACGAGAAGATCGCCGACCGCTTCGTCCAGGCCATGACCGAGAAGGTGAAGACGTTGAAGGCCGGCGATCCGCGCAAGGGCAATACGCCCCTCGGTTCCGTCGTCGATGCCCGCGCGGCTCAAAGGATCGACGCGCTGGTGCGCGATGCCGTCTCCAAGGGTGCCGTGCTCGCCGCCGGCGGCGGCGTCGAGGGAACGATCGTGGAAGCCACGCTGCTCGACCGCGTGACGCCGGCGATGCGCATCTACGGGGAAGAGAGTTTCGGCCCGGTCGCCTCGATTATCCGCGTCGGCTCGCTGGACGAGGCCGTGCGGGTGGCGAACGATACGGAATACGGGCTTTCCGCCGCCGTATTCGGCAAGGATGTCAACCGCGCCATGGGTGTTGCCAGACGCATCGAATCGGGCATTTGCCACATCAACGGTCCGACCGTGCATGACGAGGCGCAGATGCCTTTCGGCGGCGTCAAGGAATCCGGCTACGGCCGCTTCGGCGGCAAGGCCGGCATCGCCGAGTTCACCGAACTGCGCTGGATCACCATCCAGGACGGGCACATTCACTATCCGATCTGAGGATTGCTGCCGACGAGGCTTGCGCCCAATCCGCCCCTGGAGGAGGAGCGAAGCGACGGGGGGCTTCGCAGCAACCCCTCCCGCCCTGCCGGGCCACCCTCCAGGGGAGGATTTACCCATCCGCTGTAAGCGGTGAGGTCGTATTGACATGGCATCAGGGGAAAAAATGCCGCTTCTCGACAACAGGACCTGCATCATCACCGGCGGAGCGGGGAGCCTTGGCCTTGCGACCGCGAAGCTGTTCCTGGAAGAAGGGGCCAATGTCGCGCTTGTCGATCTTTCCATGCAGGCGCTGCAGCAGGCGGCGGAAGGCTTGCCGATAGGCAATGTGGAGCTGATCGCCGCCGACGTCTCTGATGCGGCGGATGCGCAGGCCTATGTCGCAAGGACGGTCGAACGCTTCGGACCGGTCGACGTGCTTTTCTCCAATGCCGGCAATTTCGGGATGGTCGCGCCGATCCACGAATATCCCGAGGATGTTTTCGACCGCGTCCTCGAAGTGCATGTGAAGGGCGCGTTTCTGGCCGCCAAGCATGCCGTGCCGAAGATGAATGACGGCGGGTCGATCGTCATCACCTCGTCGGTCGCCGGCATGCGCGGCGATGCCGGCGTCTATGCCTATATCACCGCCAAGCACGCGCAGGTCGGCCTGATGCGTTGCCTCGCCAAGGAACTGGCGCCGCGCAGGATCCGGGCCAACACCATCCATCCGGGCCCGATCGACAATGCTTTCCAATTCCAGGTCGAAAAGGGCCTCGGCGAGGCGATCGGCGGCGACGGCACGGAATTCTTCAACGCCATGATCCCGCTCGGCCGTCACGGCACACCGGAGGAAATCGCCCGTTCGGTGCTCTATCTCGCCTCGGATCAGTCGAGCTTCGTGACCGGCACGACGCTGATGGTCGATGGCGGAATGAGCGTCTGAAATCCAGCTTGAAAAAAGGAGGAAACCATGCCCGAACTTGCAACGACGGAATTCTGGAAGGACTTGACACCCATAGACAAGGTCTTTCAGCCGGACGCGCTGCCGGAGGTCTATATCAACAACGCGCCGACCGAGGACGAGCGTTACTACGTGCCCTTCACCGAAACGGTGTCATCGCGGCCCCTGTGGATTTCGCCTACCCAGAACAAGTGGTGTGATATCCTGATGGCGAAGAAGGCGGGACTGGTGAACCGCCACTATCACCCGCATGAGGTCTTCGCCTACACGATTTCAGGCAAATGGGGCTATCTGGAGCACGACTGGACGGCGACGGCCGGCGACTTCGTCTATGAAACGCCCGGCGAAGGGCACACGCTGGTGGCCTATGAAAGCGATCAGCCGATGAAGGTCTTCTTCCAGGTGAAGGGGCCGCTGATCTGGCTCGACGACAAGGGCGAACCCGACGGTTTCTTCGATGTCCACAACTACATCGCGCTCTGTCGCGATCATTACGAGAAAGTGGGCCTCGGCCGCGATTATGTGGACAGCCTGTTCCGCTAGACGGGGCTCGTCTCCTGGACGAGGCTCGCGTTGTCCGTGCTTGGGCGCGGACGCGAGCCTCTGACCGCCATCATGGCGGCTGCAGAAACTAAGGGCGGCTCATCCCCTGCCGTCAAATTAACGTTTCGTAAGAAAGTGGCGTCAAAAGCTTGCGGGTTGTGACGAAATTCAACTTTAAATTGTGCGAATATCTCATTGCCGTGACGTTTGCACGAACGGGTAGCGGCTCTGACTATTCCGCCTTTGCGGGCTCGTCGCGATCGCGCAGGTTCCGCGCGATCAGCCGGCAGAGCTCGCGGAATTGCTCGTAGCTTTCTTGTGGCAGGAACGAGAAGACATCGCGCTCGACGATATCCGCAGCGGCGTCGCAAGCCTTGATCATCCGCTTGCCCTCGCTGGTGAGGCTCATGCGCAGGATGCGGCGGTTGGCCGGATCCTCCTTGCGGGTGATCAGATTGCGGCGCTGCAGCCCGCCGATCAGCTCGTTCATCGTCTGCGGCGTGACGAAGAAGCGGCGGGAGAGCTCGGCCGACGAAAGCCCGTCGCGGCTGCCGATCACGCTGAGCACCGTATATTGGATGCCGGTCATCTGCATGGGGGCAAGAGCTGCTTCCAGCCGGGTGCGCACCGCATGGTTTGCCTGATTCAGGAAATAGATGGCGCGGGGATAGTGCATGACCCACTCGCCTGTGCCTGCGTCCTCGGACTTCACGTCTTCAGCCATCACGTTGCGGTGATCCCTAATGTTTAAAACGGTTATATGAGCGGGGTAGCCGAGAAAGCGCGGCGGCACAAGCCGCCCTTGCGGGAAACCCTCAACTTACTGAGGCGCCAAGCCGCAGCGACAGAGCCTTTGCCGCGCTAAGTGTGGCGGTGAGGGGCAGGCCGGAGGGAGCGATATCGAAGCCGTCCTGACGGCCGAGCACGGTGACGACCGCCTTCAGATGCCCGCGATGGTCGAAGACCGGAACTGCTATGGCGGAGAAATCCGGAACCGTCGTCGGCAGCGTCGCGGCATAACCTTTTTCACGCACGTCCGCCAGGTTGGCGACAAAGTGCTCGACCGAGGCTTCGCTTTCGCCACCCTGCCGCATCATGGCGCTCAGATGATGCCTCCACTCGCCCTGCGGCAGATTGGCCATGAAGACGCGGCCGGTCGCCGTGGGCCACAGGCGCACCAGCGAGCCGACCTTGATCTCGTAGACGCTGTCCGAGCGGCCCTCGATCTTGTCGACCACGACCGGCGCATCGCCGTTCCAGACCGCAAGCGTCACCGTTTCGCCGAGCGCCGCGGCGAGTTCGCAGATCGTCGTTCGTGCAAGACTGAGGAAATCCGTGCGCGAAAGCGCGGCAAGCCCGAGCTGCAGCGCCGCATCGCCGAGATCGTAGAGGCCGGAGAGCCGGTCCTGCGCCACAAAGCCGGTGCGCACGAGGCTGACGAGATAGCCATGCGCCATGCTCGGCGTCATGCCGGCTGCGGCCGCGATGTCGTTCAGCCGCATCGGCCGCCCCGCGTGCTGTATCGTCGTCAGCACGCGCAAGCCCTTCTCCAGCGACTGGATTCCCGCCCCCTTGCCTGCTGTATCCTGTTTTGCCGACGCGTCCATGATCTCTCCGCTTGACGTGGTCGATCGCGACTATACAATATAACTGAATAGTTTCAATAATATTGAAATAAACGTCCGGGGAAGGAGGAGAACCTTGGCGGAATATCTGGTCTGTTCGGAGGAGGAGATCGCCGATGGTGAACGCAAGGTTGTGGCCTGCGGCGACAAGGAGATCGGCATCTTCCGGGTGAAGGGCGCGCTGCACGCCTGGCACAATCTCTGTCCGCATCGGCAGGGGCCGATCTGTCAGGGCCGCATCTATCCGCAAGTGGTCGAGCCCATCGACGAGAACTGCGAAGTGCGCACGCTGCAATATAACGAAGAGAGCATGCATGTCGCCTGTCCCTGGCACGGCTGGGAGTTCAACATCGAGACCGGCAGGAATGCCGCCGGGCGCTATCGCCTGCGCCGTGCCGAACTGGCGATCCGGGAGGGGCAGGTCTATGTCGTCCTCTGATCCAAATGTCCGTCAGGACATACTGCGCAACGATCCCTATGGCTGGATCGAGGATGCTGCAATCGAGATCGAGAAAGCCGCTGGCGAACTGCTCGAAGGCGGCGAGGCTTCACGCGTCTCCGATGAGGCCGTGGCGCGGATGATGACCGCCGCGATCCGGCTCTATGTCGCAAAAAGCGACGGCGAGGAGCGCACGTTCAGGCCCCTCACCGGCACCCGTGACGAGACGGTGACCGCGACGGAGGCATTATCGGCCGTCTCGGAAATCCTGAGGGCTTTGCATCTCGGGCCGATGGAACTGGCGCTCTGGTATCGGCGCCGGCCCGACGAAGACTAAGCCCGCAAGTTAACCTGTCGCTGGAGGAGAGCGAACATGGATGTTTTGAACAAGGATCACGCCCGCGAATTGCCGGTGCAGCAGATCGACGTCTTCACCGATACGCGCGACATCCTCGCGCATGCCGAGAAGGCGGCGAAGCGCCGCGGCTTCCAGGACTGGCTGATCTGCGATGTGGATGCCCACCACACCGAGACCATCTCCTGGCATGAGCTGGTCGAATATATCGAGGACCCGGTCATCCGCCACCAGGCGATGCTCTTCCACGACGAGAAGATGGGCACCGCCTCCTACGGTCTCAATGGCGACATGGGGCTGAAATACCAGGATGTCGGCGGCCGCATTCCCCACCAGGCGGGCATCCGCGAAAAGGTGGATGATGGCATACATCGGGACGTGACCCTGTCACGACGGGCGATGCAGGCGCTCGGCGTCGATTACATGGTGCTTTTCCCGACGCCGATGCTGACGCTTGGCCTGCATCCGCAGCCGGAAATGGAAGTCTATCTCGGCCGCGCCTATAACCGCTGGCTGATCGACAAGGTGCTGACCAAGGACGACCGGCTGAAGACGCTCGCCTATCTGCCGTTCAACGTGCCCAAGGAAGCGGAGCGCACCATCGAGGAATTCGCCGATCAGCCCGGCGTCATCGGCTTCTGTGTGCCCTCGACCCGTCACAAGCCGGTGCATCACAATGATTACATGCGCGTCTATGCGATGCTCGAGGAGCGCAACCTGCCGATCGCATTCCACGCCGCCTATCACTGGCAGGACCAATCGCTTTCAACGATCAACCGCTTTCTGGGCATGCATGCGCTCGGCTTCGTCTGGTGCAACATGGTGCATATGACCAACTGGATCCTGAACGGTATTCCGGAACGGTTCCCGAAGCTGAAAAGCATCTGGGTGGAAAGCGGGCTTGCCTGGGTGCCCTTCCTGATGCAGCGGTTGGACGACCAGTATCTGATGCGGCCGTCCGAAGCGCCGCAGCTTAAGAAGCTTCCGAGCGAATACATGCGCGAAAGCTGCTGGTACACGACCCAGCCGATGGAAACGGTCAATATGAAGGCGCTGGAGCTGACGCTCGAAATGATCAACGCCGAGACGCAGCTTCTCTTTGCCTCCGACTGGCCGCATTTCGATTTCGATCTGCCGCAGGAAATCTACGACCTGCCGTTCCTCTCCGAACAGGCCAAGCGCAATATCCTGGGCCTCAATGCGGCAAGGCTGTTCAATCTCGACCCGACGCCGCGTAAGAGTTTGTAGGGACCCAAGAGATCGAGCGATCGCTGATGGGATATCGGGACGGTGCGGCATTTCCGACCCTCCCCATTATGGAGAGGTGGCCGGCAGGCGGGAGAGGGTCTCCGGGGCAAGTCATCCTTTCCCTTCCCAGCCCCTGTCCAGAAGGGGAAGGGACGCCACGCATCGCCTCAACCCCTCTACAACTGCGACCATATTCAATCGGAGAACATCCCACATGAGCATCACCGGCGGCGACGCCATTACCGCTTCGTTGCGCGTGCATGGCGTGGACACCGTCTTCGGCATTCCGGGAGCCCAGCTCTACGGGTTGTTCGACGCATTGCAACGCGACGGCATGCGGGTGATCACGCCGCGGCACGAGCAGACCTGCGCCTACATGGCCCTCGGTTATGCGCGCGCTTCCGGCAAACCCGGCGTCTATTCGGTCGTGCCGGGACCAGGCGTGCTGAACACCGGCGCGGCACTCTTGACCGCCTGGGGCTGCAACGAGCCAGTGCTGTGCCTGACGGGCCAGGTGCCGACCGCCTTTCTCGGCAAGGGGCGCGGGCACCTGCACGAAATGCGCGACCAGCGCGCCGTACTCGCCGGTATCGCCAAGTCGGCGGAGCGCGCCGACGGGGCAGGGGAAGTTTCCGCCGCGATCGCCCACGCTTTTCGCGAGATGCGCTCGCTGAAACCGGGACCTGCCACCGTCGAGATGCCCTGGGAACAGTTCACGGCGGAAGGTGAATTCGAGATTGCTCCGCCGCTCGAAAACCATCCGGACCCGGTGGCGGATGTGGCGATCGGCGAAGTCGCGCGGGTGATCGAAAAGGCCGAGCGGCCGATGATCTTCGTGGGTCCCGCAGGCTTCGAGGCACGCGACGAGGTGTTGCGGCTTGCCGAATTGCTGCATGCGCCGGTCGTAGGCTTCCGATCCGGGCGCGGCATCGTCTCCAACCGTCATCAGCTGGGGCTGACAATCGCCGAGGCACGCAGCCTCTGGCCGATGGTGGATTGCGTCATCGGCATCGGCACACGGCTCGAAGTGCCAAGCTGGCGTTGGCAGGCGCGACCGGAGGTGCCGGTTGTCCGGTTGGAAATCGACGCGGCGGAGCTGACGCGGACGCCGAACGCGCTCGGTGTTCTCGGCCGCGCCAAAACCTCGCTCGCCGCACTGCTCGGGCAAATCGGGCCGCCCATCCCCGCACCCGATTGGATGGCTGCGGTCCGCAATGCCAGGGCAGAAACGGCCGAGGCCATCAAGGAGATCAGCCCGCATTACGGCTATCTGCAGGCGGTCCGTTCCGCGCTTCCCGATAACGGCATCCTGGTGGAGGAAGTCTGCCAGGCGGGTTTTGCCTCCTGGTATTGCTACCCGGTCTATGAGCCGCGCACGTTCATCTCGACCGGGTTCGAAGGAACGCTCGGCTTCGGGTTCCCAACCGCGCTCGGGGTCAAGGTGGCGCGTCCGGACGTGCCGGTCGTGTCGATCGCCGGTGACGGCGGCTTCATGTTCGGCTGTCAGGAACTCGCGACCGCCGCCCAGTATGGCATCGACGTCATTGCCGTCGTTTTCAACAATTCCGCCTTCGGCAATGTCAAGCGCGATCAGCAGCAGAGTTTCGGTGGCCGGCTGATCGGTGCGGAACTGAAGAATCCCGATTTCGGAAAGCTCGCCGCCGCCTTCCATGTGGATTTCGCCCGCGTCACCGCGCCGCAGGACCTGCGCAAGGCGATCGAGACCGCGATTTCCCGCGGCGGGCCGTGGCTGATCGAGGTGCCGCTGTCGATAGAGAATGAGGTAAGCCCGTGGAAGTTCATTCACGGCTGATGCGTCCATAGCAAATATCGTTCATCATCGACAGAAATCCCTATCGCGATGACAGGGAGCCGTATAAACTCGCGCCCGGGAATTCGATCCGGGGAGGGCGTCGTTTCCGTGACATCAAGGCAGAACACCATCCGCATCGTCATCCTCACCGCGGTACTGCCGGCGTCGGTCGTCGCGACGTTGGAAGGCATGGGCGGAAAACGCATGGCCATCGAGGAGGTACTTGCTGGCAAGCCGATGACCGATGTCGAGGTGCTGGTCACCGATCCCGGCGTCGGCGCCAGCGCGGATGTGCTCGAGAAATTTCCGGACCTGAGGCTGATCGCCTGTTACGGGATTGGGGTCGATGCGATCCATGTGCCGAGCGCGAAGGCGCGGGGTATCGGCATTTGCAACACGCCGGGCCTGCTGACGGAAGACGTTGCAGACCTTGCCATGGCGCTGATGCTGGCGTCGGCCCGCGATATCGTCACGCAGAATCAATATGTCCGTGATGGCCGGTGGACCACGATCGCGGCGAAGGTGCCGCTCAGCCGTTCGCTGAAGAACAAGGCGATCGGCATTGTTGGGCTCGGCAATATCGGTGCGGCGATCGCCGAGCGTGCGGCCGCTTTCGGCATGTGCGTTTCCTATCACGGGCCTCGTCGGAAGCCGGTATCTTACCGCTACATGCCGGATCTCATCGCCATGGCGGCCGGGAGTGACTTCCTGGTGATTGCCAGCCGCGGCGGCGAGGATACGCGCAACATCGTCAACCGGGAGGTGCTCGAGGCGCTCGGCCCCGATGGCACGCTGGTCAATGTCTCCCGCGGCTCGATCGTTGACGAGGCGGCGCTGATCGAAGTGCTCGAAACCGGCAAGCTCGGCTTTGCGGCACTTGACGTCTTCGCCAACGAGCCGAAGGTGCCGGAAAAGCTGCGCACCCTGCCGAACGTCATCATGACCCCGCATCAGGGTAGCGCCACCGCCGATACCCGCCTCGCCATGGCCCTTTTGCTGGTCGAGAACGTCGAGGCTTATTTTGTCGGAGCACCGCTGCCGACGCCGGTGGTCCCGGTCGCAATCTGGGCTTTTGAACTATAGGGAGGTGTGAAATGGCATTCCAGCGTCATGTTATCGGTCTTGCGGGGCAGGACGGCAATCAAGAGGTCGTCACCGAATTCGACCGGTCCTCGATCACCGATGAGGAATGGGCCGTGCGCGTCGATCTCGCCGCGGCCTATCGGCTGGCCGCGCTTTATGGCTGGGACGACCTCATCTACACGCATATCTCGGCCCGCGTACCCGGCACCGACGACCATTTCCTGATCAACCCGTTCGGGCTTGCCTTCGACGAGATCAAGGCGAGCAATCTCGTGAAGATCGACCACGAAGCGAAGATCATCGGCAAGTCGGACTATCCGGTGAACGGCGCGGGCTTCGTCATCCATCACGCCGTCCACAAGGCCCGGCATGAACTCAACTGCGTCATGCATCTCCACACCGAAGCCGGCATGGCGCTTTCCATGCTCGATTGCGGTCTTCTGCCGCTCTCGCAGCATTCGATGTTCTTCTATAACCGCATCGGCTATCACGGCTACGAAGGTCTGGCGCTCAACATGGACGAGCAGGAGCGGCTGATCCGCGACCTTGGACCGCACAAGAACATGATCCTCAAGAACCATGGCACGCTCACCACCGGGGAGACGGTCGGAGAGGCCTTCGTGTGGACCTTCTGGTTGGAAAAGGCCGCCCGAGCCCAGCTTGCCGCCATGGCTGCCCAGCCGCGGGGCCTCACCGTTCCGGAAGAGAAGATCGCCGAGCTGACCGCGCATATGTACGAGATGTCGCCGGCAAAACCCGGCCTCAAGGAATGGCCGGCGATGCTGCGCAAGCTCGACAGGATCGATCCGTCGTACAGGGATTAGATATGGGGTAAAAAACGAAGAAAGCCGGCGTTTCCGCCGGCTTTCCTGTTTGGCTTCCAGGAGCCACGGCTCACTGCTGCGGGATCTGGGCAATCCGGACGTATTCCTTCCACTCATCGACGGTCTTGGCCATCAGGGCCTGGGCTTCGGCCGGCGTGGTGATGTAGGCGTCGCCACCCTGGTCGGCCAGGAACTTGACGGTGTCGGGCTGGGCCAGAACCGTGTTGAACCAGCCGTTGATCTTGGTGACGATGTCGTCCGGCGTGCCCTTGGCAACCATGGCACCCCACCAGCCGAGCTGGTCGATGTCAAAGCCCTGTTCCTTCAGCGTCGGAATTTCCGGAGCGCCCTTCATGCGTTCGGCGGCGCCGACGCCAAGAAGACGCAGGCGGCCTTGACGCTGCTGCGACAGGGCGAAGACCGGGTCATATGAACCCCAGTCCATCGCGCCGCTGGTGATGTCGTTCAGCGAGTCCGCTGCGGTCTTGTACTGGACGGCAACCGTGTCGAGGCCGGCGATCTGCTTGTAGACCTCGGCCAGAACCTTGCCGGACGTGGCGTTTACGGCATAAGAGCCGCCGTCGCCCTTTTCCTTCATGGCAGCGGTCAGTTCCTTCATGTCCTTGTAGGGGCTGTCCGGCGCGACAGCGATCATGAAGGCCTGCTTGTTGACGGTGGCGATCGTCATCAGGTCGGTGACGACGTTGATCGGCGGCTTCTTCATGATCCACATGTTGCCGGCGATCGAGTTGCCGGAGTGAACGAAGATCGTGTAGCCGTCCGGCTTGGAGCGGGCGGTGTATTCCGCAGCGATATTGCTGAGCGCGCCCGGCTTGTTCTCGACAATGATCGTGGCACCCGAGACCTTTGCGACCTTGTCCGCGAAATAGCGGACGAGAACGTCGGCGCCGCTGCCTGCCGGGAAGGCGCAGACGAAGGTGATCGTCTGGTCCGGATAAGCAGCTTGGGCTGGAGTGACATGTGCAACCTGCGCGACCGCCAGCATCGCCATGGCGGCGGTGGCTTGCGCTATCTTCTTAAGCCATTTTCTCACTTTTCGTCTCCTATGGCGGTGAATAAGGGTCCCTGCGAAAGGCCCCGGCGCACTATGGCGATAGGGTCTTTCTATTCTGTTGATTAATTCTGCGGAATCTTGGCCAAAGCCACGTAGGTCTTCCACTCCTCGACCGTCTTGGCGAGAAGCTCCTGGCCCTCGTCCGGCGTGCCCACATAGACGTCTCCTCCAAACTTGCCGAGGAAGGCGACGGTATCCGGCTGAGCCAGGATCTCGTTGAAGAGCGCGTTGATCCTGTCAACGACCGGCCGCGGCGTTGCCTTCGGAACGAAGGAGCCCCACCAGCCGAGCTGGTCTATGTCGTAGCCCTGCTCCTTGGCGGTGGGCACGTCCGGGATCGACTTCAGCCGGACCGGCGAACCGGAGGCCAGGATGCGCAACCGCTTTTCCTTGGCCTGCGAGAGCGCGAAGACCGGGTCGTGGACGCCGTAGTCGATGGCGCCGCTCAGCATGTCGTTGAGCGAATCGTTGGCGTCCTTGAAGTTGACCTCGACCGGCTCGACGCCGGCGATCTGCTTGTAGACCTCACCCAGCACCTTGCCGGACGTCGCGGCCGTGGCGTAGCTGGCGTCCGAGCCCTTCTGCTTCAGCATTGCCGTCAGTTCCTTCAGGTCCTTGATCGGGCTGTCATAGGCCACGAGGAACATGAAGGCCTGCTTGTTGATGAAGGAAGTCGCCTGCAATTCCTTCACCACGTCGATCGGCGGCGCCTTAAAGAGCGACATGTTGGCAGCCGTCGACGTGCCGGAATGGACATAGATCGTATAGCCGTCCGGCTTGGCGCGGGCGGTGTATTGCGCGGCGATATTGCCCGCCGCACCGGGCTTGTTTTCGACGATGACGGTCTGGGCTGAAACCTTGGCGAACTTGTCGGCGAAGTAACGGACGAGCACGTCGGCGCCGCTGCCGGGCGGGAACGCGCAGATGAAGGTGATCTGGCCGTTCGGATAGGCATTCTGCGCGAAGGCGCCGGCAGGAGCCAATACGGTTGCGGCCGTGAGCGCCATGAGATTTCGGCGCGTGATATCGGTGTTGATCGGCATTCAATCCTCCCTTGATGCCAAAATGTGTCGCGGTACGTGGCCCGGCAGTTTCAGTTCTGCGGGATTTTCGCGAGCGCCACGTATCCGCGCCATTCCTCGACGGTCTTTAAAAGAAGCTCGTCGACCTCCTTCGGCGTGCCCGTATAGACGTCGCCGCCGAACTTGTTCAGGAAGGCCTCGGTCTCCGGATTGTCGAGCACTTCCTGGAACATGGCATTCAGCTTCATGACGATGTCGTCCGGGGTTTTTGCCGGCACGAAGACACCCCACCATCCGAGCTGATCGACATTGAGGCCGTATTCCCTGAGCGCCGGAATGTCCGGTGTCGACTTCATGCGTTGCGGCGAGCCGACGGCGAGCAGCCTCAGCCGTCCCTCACGCTGCTGGCTGAGCGCGAAGACCGGGTCGAGGGCCGCGAAATCGAGCTGGCCGCTGACGATGTCGTTGAGCGAATCCGGCCCCGTCTTATAGGCGACTTCCGTCGCCGAGACGCCGGCGAGCTGCAGATAGACCTCGGCAAGCACCTTGCCCGAGGTCGCGGTCGAACCGTAGGTGGCTTCGCCGCCCTTGGCCTTCAGATGCTGGGTGAGCTCGCTGATGTCCTTGATCGGCGAGTCGGCCGCAACCGCGATCATGAACGGCTGCTTGTTGATGAACTGGACGCCGCGCAGCGCCTTGGTCACGTCGATCGGCGGCTTCTTGAAAAGCGACATGTTGGCGGCGGTCGACGTGCCGGAATGGACATAGACCGTGTAACCGTCCGGCTTGGCGCGGCTTACGTATTCGGCTGCGATATTGCCGTTGGCGCCCGGCTTGTTTTCGACGATCACCGTCTGCTTGGCGACCGCCGCGATCTTCTCGGAGAAATAACGGACGAGAACGTCCGCGCCGCTGCCGGCCGGGAATGCGCATACGAACGTGACCGTATCGCCGGGATAGCCCGATTGGGCGGATGCGACCCCCGGCAGAACGGCGGCCGTGGCGGCCGCCGCGATGAAGGTGCGTCGTGTCAGTTTCAGAAATTGTGCAGTCATTTGGCTCCTCCTCCAAAATGTTGCGAATGTCTATTATTCTTCCTGGAACGCCTCCTCGCGCGTCTTGCGGAATTGCGGGAAGACGATCAGCCCGATCATCAGCAGCGTTGCGACGAGCAGCGTCGCGGAGATCGGACGGTCTATGAAGATCATCGGATCGCCGCGCGAGATGACCAGCGAGCGCCGCAAGTTCTCCTCCATCAGCGGACCGAGGATGAAGCCGAGCACCATGGGCGCCGGTTCGCAGCCGAGCTTGTGCAGGATATAGCCGAAGATCGTGAAGACGATCATCAGGACCATCATGAACGGCTCCGTGCTGGTCGAATAGACACCGATCGCGCAAAACAGCAGGATCGCCGGGTAGAGCAGTCGGTAGGGAACCGACAGCAGCTTCACCCAGATGCCGATCATCGGCAGGTTGATGATGACCAGCATCAGGTTGCCGATCCACATGGAGGCGACCATGCCCCAGAAGAGGTCCGGACGGGTGGTCATGACGGCCGCACCCGGCTGGATGCCCTGGATGATCATCGCGCCCATCATGATCGCCATGATCGGGTTCGACGGAATGCCGAGCGTCAGAAGCGGAATGAACGAGGTTTGCGCTGCCGCATTGTTGGCAGCCTCCGGCCCGGCCACGCCTTCGACGGCGCCGTTGCCGAACTTGCGGGGTGTCTTGGTGATCTTCTTCTCCAGCGTATAGCTGGCGAAGGAGGCAAGAACCGCGCCGCCGCCGGGCAGGATGCCGAGGATCGAGCCGAGACCGGTGCCGCGCAGCGCCGCCGGAATGGACTCCTTTATCTCCTGTCTGTTGGGCCAGAGATCGCGCAGCCGCGTGCTGATCGTCTCGCGCGGCGGGGGCGGGTTTTCGAGGTTGCGGATGATTTCCACGATGCCGAAGAGGCCGAGGACCAGCGGCAGGAAGTCGATGCCTTCCCAGAGGCCGGAGAGCCCGAAGGTGTAGCGGGTGAGGCCTGTGTTGATGTCGGTGCCGACGAGGCCGAGAAGTAGCCCCATGAGCACCATGGCGACGGCCTTGAGCACCGAGCCGTGCGCCAGCACGATCGCCATGACGAGGCCGAGCAGCATAAGCGCGAAATAGTCCGGCGAGTTGAACTGCTGGGCGATCGCCGACAGCGGCGGGCCGAAGGCGGCGATGAAGACCGTGCCGACGCAGCCGGCGAAGAACGAGCCGAGGGCAGCGATCGCGAGCGCCGCGCCAGCGCGCCCGCGCCGGGCCATCTGGTGGCCTTCGATGCAGGTTACCACCGAGGAAGCTTCGCCCGGCATGTTGACCAGGATCGAGGTGGTCGAGCCGCCATATTGGGCGCCGTAATAGATGCCGGCCAGCATGATGAGCGAGGAGAGCGGGTCGAGACCGAAGGTGATCGGCAGAAGGATGGCGAGGGCAGGAATAGGACCGATGCCAGGGAGGACACCGATCAGCGTGCCGAGCACCGTGCCGATCAGACAGAAGAGCAGGTTCTCCAGCGTACCTGCGGCCATGAAGCCGGTTGCGAGATGTTCGAAGACTTCCATTGGTTACCTGCCCCACCAGACCGGCATCGGCTGCCCGAGCGCATAGACGAAGATGATGACGACGAATGCGGCGGTGCAGACCGCAAAGACGATCGTCTCGATGAAGTTAACCCCGCGCCGTGCGTAAGCTGCGAACAGGATCAGCAGGATCGAGGAGATCACCGCGCCGACCTGCGCAATCAAAAGACCGAAGGCTGCGATCGCCAGCAGGATGAAAAGGATCGGGCGGAACTGGATACGCTCGATCGCCGGCCCTTCGAGCGAGAGCGATTTCGCCGTGACAATCAGGCCGATGAGCACGATCAGACCGCAGATGATCATCGGGAAATAACCCGGTCCCATGTTGCGCGCGGAACCGAATGTGAGATCCGAACCGATATAGAGGCCGATTGCGCCGAAGAGGATGAACAAGATGCCCGCGCCGAAATCCTGCGGACTTTTGATGACCATGGTTTCCTCCCTGAAAACCTGACTGTGTAACCGGCCTGGCTCCGCTTCAGCATCGGCCAAACCGCCATTGCGCATACCGTTCGCCCCGCACCTCGAACCTGCCGGCTGAATTCGTCTATGGGCAACCAGATTTGACTATATACAAGAGGACCCCTCTTGTCAGTCAATCGAATTCCGCTGCCTTTTTTCGACCAGATACCACACCTGAGCCGTGTTTCCGATCTTATCCCAATAATATCAGGAAACCAGACATCTGAGGTGTAATTTCCGGACTTGCTTTCAAGTTTTTGATCTGTGGATTGAAACCTCCCGTTGCATGGGCCTATGGCGAAGACGTTTTCAACAGCTTCCCGTGGCCAGATATGAAATTGGTTTTAAACAAAGTCAATTATACTTTATCAAAAATGGTTGACAGGCGGATGCGGTGCGAAGAGATTATCCGTCAGGATTTCAAAGGATAAGAAAATGAAGATATCAGTCGTGGGAGGTGGGATTGGTGGTTTGACGGCGGCTCTGTCGTTGCTCCGCCAAGGCTTCGACGTCGACGTTTATGAGCAGGCGGTTGAGTTGAAGGAGGTCGGCGCCGGCGTCCAGGTCAGCGCCAACGGCACGCGAATCCTCTTCGCTTTGGGCCTTGAGCGCGAGATCATGGAGATTGCCGCCCAGGCGGACGGCAAGGAGATCCGGCTGTGGAATACCGGGCAGACCTGGAAATTGTTCGACCTCGGCCCGCTATCCATCGAACGCTACGGCTTTCCTTACATCACCATCCATCGCAACGACCTGCACCAGACGCTCGCGGCGGGCGTTCGCAGGATCAAGCCGGATGCCATCAAGCTTTCAAAGAAGTGCGTGGGGATTGCCCAGGACGATAAGGGCGTGACGATCTCGTTCGCCGACGGTACGAGTGCCACGTCGGATATCGCGGTCGGGGCCGATGGCGTGCATTCGAAGATCCGCGAGACGCTGTTCGGCCGTGACGATCCGAAATTCACCGGCATCGTCGCCTGGCGGGGCGTCATTCCGGTCGAGCGCCTGCCGCAGCGCATGCTGCGCCCGGTCGCCACCAACTGGATAGGCCCCGGCGGCCATGTCATCCAGTACCTGCTGCGCGGCGGCAAGCTGATGAACTACGTCTCTGTGGTCGAGCGCTCAAATTGGCAGGTGGAATCCTGGTCGGTCGCTGGCACGACGGAAGAATGCCTTGCCGACTACGAAGGCTGGCATGAGGACATCCACACGCTGATCAAGGCGATCGACGTGCCTTACAAATGGGCGCTGATGCTGCGTCCGCCGATGGACAAGTGGACGAAGGGCCGGGTGACCCTGCTCGGCGACGCCTGCCATCCAACCCTGCCGTTCCTGGCGCAGGGCGCGGTCATGGCAATCGAGGACGGTTTCATTCTGGCCCGTGCGCTGGCCGAGAACGGCGGCAATCATGAAGCGGCCTTCGCCGGTTACGAGGCGGCTCGCGTCGAGCGGACCGGCAAGATTGTCCGTGGTGCCGAGGGAAATCTAAGCCGCTTCCACAATCCGGCGCTGAAGGACCCGAAGCTTGCCGAGGATTACGTCAATGCCGAATGGCAGGAAGACAAGGTCAAGCAGCGCTACGAATGGCTTTTCACCTATGACGCCAGTTCGGTGCCGGTCGTGGTTGGCAACAAATCACCGGAAACCGTCTTCTGAAGACGGAACCAGAGCACACGCAAAAAGAGCCCGCTCGCCGGCTTGCCGGCCGGCCGGGCGGGCGGGCGAAGCATAACGGGTAGGAAATCATGAACACCAAGGCGGAATGGCAGCGAATCCCGCTGATCGTCTCGTTCCCGGAGACGGCGAGATATACCGAGACCTACGGCTTTGCCGGCAATTCCGGCAAGGTGAATCTCGAAGGACAGTTGCTGCGCCCGGCCAACGTCCCGTCGAAGACCGTTTACGTCTTCATGCATCCCACTTCGACGCTGCAGCTCCTGCCGATGCCGACGGCGCTGGCGGACGCGGGCCTGCACGTGCTCTGCGCCGCAAGCCGCTATCCGAAGAACGACACCGCCCTCATCATGGAAAAGGTGGCGATCGATCTCGGCAAGTGGCTCGATCACGCCCGCGGCGAACTCGGCTACGAGAAGGTCGTGCTGGTCGGCTGGTCGGGCGGCGGTTCGCTGTCGCTTTTCTATCAGGCGCAGGCGGAAAACCCGACAATCACCCACACGCCGGCCGGCGACGAGGTGAACCTCGTGGAAGCCGGGTTGAAACCCGCCGACGGCGTCATCTTCATCGCCGCGCATCTGTCGCGGGCCGAAACGCTCACCGAATGGCTCGACCCCTCGGTCATCGACGAGATGAACCCGGATATCCGCGATCCGGAATTCGATATCTATTCGCCGGACTGTCCGCACCAGCCGCCCTATACGAAGGAGTTCGTCGAGCGCTTTCGCGCCGCACAGGTCGCCCGCAACCGCAAGATCACCCAGTGGGCGCTCGACACGCTCGCCGAACTGAAGCGTCGCGGCGGCCCGGAGCAGGAACGCGCCTTCGTCGTTCACCGCACCATGTGTGACGTGCGCTGGTTCGACGGCACGATCGACCCGAACGACCGGCCGATCGGCAAGAGCTACATGGGCGATCCGCGAACGGTCAATGTCGGGCCGGTCGGGCTTGCCCGCTTCACGACGTTGCGTTCCTGGCTCAGCCAGTGGAGTTATGACCTTTCGAACGCCAAGGGGTCGGTGAACGCGGCGCTGATCAAGCGCTCGCCGGTGCTGCAAATCGAGAACAATGCGGACGAGGCGGTTCCGGCGACCCACAATCCGACCATCCGCGCCGCACTCGCGACGCCCAACAAGGAATATCTGACGATCCCGCACGCGACCCATTATTATCTCGGCCAGCCGGAGCTTTTGAATATCTGCATCGACCGGGTGATGGATTGGAGCCGCCGGCAGGGGTTGTTGACGTAAGGGACAGGGACCCGTGGGGAGCGGGTTCCCTACCATCAGGAGGATTTGACAGTGTGCTTTAAACAAAAGCACCACCGTCCAGATTGGAACGATGGTGCTGGTTTGTCGCTATCGAAGGCAAACCGTTATGAGAATATGAGACGGTGCGGCAGGTTAAGCCCCTCCCCCTTGTGGGGAGGGGTTGGGGAGGGGACACCACGTCGCATCGAAACCCCTCCCGCCGGCCGGCCACCTTCCCCACAAGGGGGAGGGTTAAGACTGCGGCACCGCCGCAGGACAATAGTCTCAAGCCGCCGCCGACTTCTTGGCGATGAGCGCAGCCTTCTTCTTGACCCATGCCTTCATGCTGTCATGGGCTTCGGACGCGGCCTTCGCGAGGTAGCCGGGCTCTTCCGTGCGGGCGGTGATTTCCAGACGCAGGCCATTCGGATCGAAGAAGTAGATCGAGTTGATGAACTCGTGATCGATGACGTCGGTCGTCTTCACGCCGGCGTCCTGCAGCCGTTTCTTGAACTTCAGCACTTCCTCGACCGAGTCGACCTCCATGGCGAAGTGCTGGACCCAGTCCGGCGTGTTCGGCGAGGGGAGCGGCATGATGTTTTCGCCGAGGTCGAAAAAGGCCATATAGGAGCCGTCGCCCATTTCGAAGAAGAAATGCGCGTAGGGCTTTTCCTCGCCCGTGGACGGCACGCGGTCGGAGGTCATGCAGTTGACCAGCGGCAGGCCGAGCAGGTCCTCGTAGAACTTGCGGGTCTCTTCGCCGTCGCGGCAGGGGTAGGAAAAGTGATAGAGCTTGCGAAGCTTCGGTGCGTCAACCATGGTCGTTCCTCCATATCCAGGCTTGTTGCATTGACCGTGATGGTAGGCCTTTGCCGTTTCTCCCATGTCCACCTTGAGAGGGGACGTCCTCCGATCGGATCTCCACGTCGCAAATTTATGAAGATGGCAGGAGGCGTCAATGCCGGCGCTTGATATGGACACCCTGGCCCCGATGGCCGTGCTGATGGACGAAGTCGGCGAACCCGGCTTTCCGGAGAAATTCCTGGAAACGCTGCGCGGCATCGCCGGCACCGATTTCTGTTCCGCCTTCCAGGTGGAGGAAGACGGGTCGCTGAGCTACCTCTTCGCCTGCGGCTACCATTCGACGATCCCCGGCTTTGCCGAGCGCGCCTCGCTCGATTACGCCCGCCGCTACTGGCAGCGCGACCGGGTGACGCGGCAGATGCTGAACGGCAGTCCCGATCATAGCAACTCGGGTCATCGCAAGGTGCAGGTGGTGCGGCAGGCCTGGAACGGCATTAGCGATCCGGAATACCGCCGCGACTGTTACGAACGCGCCCATGTTCTGGAGCGGCTGACGCTTTACCATGCCGATACGCCGCGGATTTTCGCGAGTCTTTACCGGACGCGTGAGAGCGGACCGTTTCCGATTTCGGCCGTGGAGCGTGTCGAAACCATGGCTCCGCTTCTGATGGCGATGCTTGTCAAGCACGTGCGCCTGCAGGGACGGCCGCAGACGGCGCCCTTGCATCCGCCGCAACAGGAGATTGCCGGACGGCTCTTGCAGGCGGGCTATGCGCTCTCGGGCCGCGAGGCGGAGGTTTCCGCCGGCCTGCTGCTCGGGCGCACGCACCGGGAGATTTCCGAAAAGGTCGGGCTCGCGCTGTCGAGCATCGTCACCTACCGTCAGCGCGCCTATCGCAAGCTTGGAGTGAGCGACCGGCGCGGCCTTGAAGCGCTTTATGAGGGAATTTCGCGCAATTGAGCGCGGTTCATCGGGAAGGGGAATTTCAAGATGATTTCGATCAAGGACCGCATTGCCGTCGTCACCGGCGCGAGTTCCGGGATA
The DNA here is from genome assembly GCF_051400715.1 of Neorhizobium descurainiae. Classification (NCBI taxonomy): domain Bacteria; kingdom Pseudomonadati; phylum Pseudomonadota; class Alphaproteobacteria; order Hyphomicrobiales; family Rhizobiaceae; genus Neorhizobium; species Neorhizobium descurainiae. Next base: position 18,187 of record NZ_JBLFFK010000019.1, on the reverse strand, counting down.
GGCTGGGGCATCGCCAAGGCGATCGCCGCCGAGGGCGCCGTCACCGTGCTCGCCGCCCGCAGCGCGGATAAGCTTGAAAAGCTGTCGGCGGAGATCGAGGCAGAGGGCGGCCGTACGCTCGTCGTGCCGACCGACGTCACCGACGAGGCTCAGGTCTCGGAACTTTTCGATCGCGTGAAGGAGCGATACGGCCGGCTCGACATCCTCATCAACAATGCCGGCATCGCCGATCATACGGCGATCGAAAAGCTGACCAACGAGCGCTGGCACGAGGTGATCGGCGCCAATCTTCACTCGGTCTTCTATTGCAGCCGAGCCGCCTTCACCATGATGATGGAACAGAAGCGTGGCCGCATCATCAACATGGGCAGTCTGTCTTCGAAAGTGCCGCGCCCGCATACCGCCGCCTATACGGCCAGCAAGTTCGCGCTCGAAGGTTTCACCCGTTCGCTCGCCGTCGATGGCCGCGAACACGGTATCGCCGTCTCCATGGTGCATCCGGGCTCGACCGTCAGCTCGCTCGTTCCGGGCGTCACCGATCAGGTCCGCCCCGCCACGATGATGCCGCTCGACGTGGCGCGGATCGTCGTATTGATGGCCACCCTGCCGGACGACGTTAACCTCTACGAAAGCATAATCCTGCCGGTGGAGATGCCTTTCCTGGGGCGCGGCTAACAGCTTGTTGACACATATTCGGGTCCCTGATATTCAATCGACAAGCAGGGAGAATTGTCATGGAAAATCAGACCGAATCCACCAGTCCGGGCAAATGGGGCGAATATGTCACCGTCGAATTCGACGAGGGCATCGCCTGGGTGACCCTCAATCGCCCGAAGCAGCGCAACGCCATCAATCCTGGCATCGTCTGGGAAATGAACGCGATCATGGACGCGCTGGAAGAGGACGACCGCTGCAAGGTGATGGTGGTGACCGGGGCGGGCGAATCCTTCTCGGCCGGCATGGACTTGAAGGAATATTTCCGCGCCACCGACAAGGTGCCGCCGATCCAGCGCGAGCGCCTGTTCCGGGCCAACGCCGCCTGGCAGTGGCGCCGGATGATGTATTATCCGAAGCCGACCATTTCCATGGTCAATGGCTGGTGCTTCGGCGGGGCCTTCCAGTTCCTGGTCGGCTGCGACCTCGCCATTGCATCCGAAGAAGCGATTTTCGGCCTTTCGGAAATCAACTGGGGGATCATCCCGGCGGGCATCGTCACCAAGTCGGTGCTGGAAACGATGAGCTTCCGCGATGCCATGTATTACATCATGACCGGCGAGACCTTTAACGGCAAGCAGGCCGCCGAGATGAAACTGGTCAACAAGGCGGTGGCGCCGGAAGAGCTGAAGGAGGCGACCCGCAAGCTCGCCCAGACGCTGATCGGCAAGAACCCATTCGTGCTGCGCCAGGCCAAGACCGCTTGCCGCTTTACCCGCGACATGAGCTGGGAACAGGCCGGCGAATATCTCATGGCCAAGTCCGACCAGACCGAGCTGCGCGATCCGGAAAACGGCCGCAATGTCGGCATGAGCCAGTTCCTTGACGAAAAATCCTTCCGCCCGGGCCTCGGCGCCTATCGCCGCGACTAAAAGTGATCCGCCATGGCTGACACGATGACGACCACTTCTCCCAAGACGTTCGACCTCGATCGTCTCTTGCGTCCACGATCCATCGCGATCGTGGGCGCCTCGCCCGATCGCGCCTCGATCGGCGGTGGCGTGCTGGCAAACCTCGAGCTCTTCAAGTATTCGGGCGATCTGCACCTCGTCAGCCGTTCGCGCGACGAGATCAACGGCCGGCCTTGTGTGAAGACGATCGGCGACCTGCCGAAGGGCGTCGACGTGGTGATCCTCATCGTGCCCCAGGCGGCGATCAAGGAATCGGTCATTGCCTGCATCGAGCGCGAAGTGGCTGGCGTCATCGTCTATTCGTCGGGCTTCGCCGAAGCCGGCGAGGAGGGCCGCCAGCAGCAGGACGAGCTTGCCGAGATCTGCCGCAATGCAGGCATCGCGATGCTCGGACCGAACTGCATGGGCTATACGAACTATGTCGACGGCATTCCGCTCACCTTCGAGCCGGTCGACCTGCGTGGTGTCGGCGAGCGCTCGCGTGTGGCGATCGTCGCCCAAAGTGGTGCCACTGCGGCGAATATCCGCTTCGCCATGCATGCCCGCGAGATCGCGGTTTCCTATGTCGTCGCGACCGGCAACGAGGCGGTGCTCGCCGCCGAAGACCTGATCGCCTGGCTGATCGAAGACCCCCGTAACGCGGTCGTCGCGGTCTATGTGGAGCAGGTCAAGAACCCGCAAAAGTTCCTTTCCGTCGCGCGGCGCGCCCGCGAGCTCGGCAAGCCGATCGTCATGCTGCATCCGGGCTCCAGCGAGCGCGGCAAGGCCGCGGCGCAGTCCCATACCGGTGCGCTTGCTGGCGACCATGCCACCATGCAGGCAGCCGTCCGCAACGAAGCGGTCGCGCTGGTCGACACGACCGACGAACTCTTCGACGTCGCGGCGATCCTGGCCCGTTACCCCTTGCCGCCGCCGGGTGAGGCCGGCATCGTCACCAATTCGGGCGCGATCCGCGGCCTCTGCTTCGATTTCTGCGAAAGGGTCGGCCTGCCGATCGCGACGCTGTCGGAAGACGTGCATGCCGAGCTCACTTCGCTCGTGCCGCCCTATGTGCATGTCGACAACCCGTTCGACATCGGCACCACCGGTTTCGCCAATCCCGGCATTTTCGGCACGTCCACGGCGGCGATGCTGAAGGACCCGAATGTCGGCATCGTCTTTCTCTCGCATGCCGGCGGTTCGCCGCCGATGCAGATCAAGAAGTCGGACGCGATCATTCCCGTCGCCGCGACCGCCGAAAAACCGGTCATCCTCAATATCATCGGCGACGACTATCCGCTTGACCCGACCTTCATGAAGGCGGTGCGCGACAGCGGCATCCCGTTCTTCCGCTCGCCGGAACGCGCCATGCGCGCCATGGCCGTGGTGATGAAGTATGCGGCGGCGTTGGCCGCCACGCGCGACCGCGCCCTGCAAGGCGCGCGCCTGAGGCAGGTTCCGGCTTCCGGTCTGGTCGTCGAATACGAAGGCAAACGCATCCTCTCCGAACTCGGCATCCGGACGCCCAGGGGCGCGCTCGCCAAATCCGCCGACGAGGCCGTGAAGATCGCCGGCGAGATCGGCTATCCGGTGGTGATGAAGGCGCAGGCAGCGGAGCTTGCCCACAAGAGCGATGTCGGCGGCGTCATCGTCAACCTGGCCGACGAAGCGGCCGTGCGCGCCGCCCATGAGAAGATGTATGCCGATATTGCAAGGCACAAGCCGGGCCTTGCGCTGGATGGTGTGCTGATCGAAGGCATGGCGCGGCAGGGCCTCGAAATGGTGGTCGGCGCCAAGCGCGACCAGTGGGGCCCAACCGTGCTCGTCGGCCTTGGCGGCGTCTGGATCGAAGCGCTGGCGGATGCCCGCCTGCTGCCGGCCGATATCAGCCGCGAACGGGCGATCGAGGAGATCAGGAAGCTCAAGGCCGCCAAGCTGCTTGGCCCCTTCCGTGGCCAGCCGGCCCGTGACGTGGAGGCGATCGCCGACGTGGTGGTGAAGCTCGGCGCGCTGATGCGCGGGGCGCCGGAGATCGTCGAAGTCGATATCAACCCGCTGGTTGTCTATGGCGAGGGGGACGGGGTTCTGGCCCTCGACGCGCTATTCGTGGTGCGGTGAGGCTTAGGCCTTTGCCGAAATTATGGAGAAGCGTCGTCAGTTTCTGACGTCATCCTCGGGACAGGCCCGAGGATGACGGTGGAGAGGCCGCTGACCTCCAAGAAAAGGAGCGAGGACTTAAGCTCTCGCTTTCAACATTTCAAAGCCGTCACGAGGGAGGAAACCGTGATGCAGACCCGATCCTACGGTGAACTGAAGCTCTTCATCGATGGTGAATGGATCGGCCCGGAAGGCCGCGTCACCGAAGACGTCATCAACCCCGCGACCGGCGAGCCGATCGGTGTTCTGCCGCATGCGACGGCGGAAGACCTGGAAAGGGCGGTCGCCGCCGCCTCCCGCGCCTTCAAGACCTGGCGCATGACGACCGCCTATGACCGCGCGAAAATCATCCGCAAGGCGGCCGACATCCTGCGCGAGCGTGCTGCCGACATCGGCCGGCGCATGGTGCTCGACCAGGGCAAGCCGATCGGCGAGGCTATCCCGGAAGTCCATATCTCCGCCGATATCCTCGACTGGACCGCCGACGAGGGCCGCCGCACCTATGGGCGCGTCATCCCGTCCCGCCTGCCGGGCGCCCGCTGGTTCGTGACCAGGGAGCCGGTCGGCCCCGTTGCCGGCTTCACGCCCTGGAACTTCCCGGGCGTCATCCCGGCCCGCAAGATCTCGGCGGCACTCGCCACCGGCTGCACCATGGTTATCAAGCCTTCCGAGGAGACGCCTTCGACGGTGCTGGAAATCGCCCGCGCGCTGCAGGACGCGGGCCTGCCCAACGGCGTTCTGAACGTCGTGCACGGCAGGCCGGCGAAGGTTTCCCAACACCTCATCGCCGCGGATGGAATCCGCAAGATCACCTTTACCGGCTCCACCAATGTCGGCAAGCAGCTCGCCGTGCTCGCCGCCCAGGCAGGCGTCAAGCGCGCCACGATGGAACTCGGCGGCCATGCGCCGGTGCTGATCTTCGAGGATGCCGATATCGACCACGCCATTCGCGTCATGGTCCATGCGAAATACCGCAATGCCGGCCAGGTCTGCATCTCGCCCACTCGCTTCTACGTACACGACAGCGTCCATGACAAGTTCGTAGACGGATTCGCCAAGGCGGCGGCGACGCTGAAGGTGGGCGACGGCCTCGACCCGGAAAACCAGATGGGACCGCTTGCCAACAGCCGCCGCGTGCCGGCGATGGAGCGCATGGTGGCGGATGCGGTCAGCCGTGGCGCCAAGCTGATGACCGGCGGCGAACGGGGCAGCAATCGCGGCTTTTTCTTCCAGCCCACCGTTCTCGCCGACGTGCCGCAGGACGCGATCATCATGAACGAGGAGCCTTTCGGCCCGATCGCCGTCACGGCCCGCTTCTCTTCCTTCGACGAGGTGATCGGTGAGGCGAACCGTTTGCCTTACGGTCTTGCCTCCTATGCCTTCACCCAGTCGGCGAAGACCGCCGCGATGGTCAGCGATGCGATCGAGGCCGGCATGGTCGGCATCAACAACAATGCGATTTCCATGACCGAGACACCTTTCGGCGGCGTCAAAGAGAGCGGCTACGGCTCCGAAGGCGGTTCGGAAGGCATGGAAGCCTATCTCGTCACCAAATTCACCAGCCAGTCGTAAGGAGCAACATCATGGCCATCGAAGCAAGCGATCTCGGCGGCGAAAACGTCAAGGTCGAATTCGAGGACGGCATCGCCTGGGTGAAGCTGAACCGTCCGGACAAGCGCAATGCGATGAGCGTCGGCCTCGCGGAAGACATGATCCGTGTGCTCGACGAGCTGGAGGTCGACGACCGCGCCGGCGTCATCATCCTGACCGGTGAGGGCGAGGCCTTCTCCGCCGGCATGGATCTGAAGGACTTCTTCCGCGCCACCGATGGTGTCTCGGATGTCAGGCGCATGCGCGCCTACCGCTCCACCCGCGCCTGGCAGTGGCGCCTCCTGATGCATTACGCCAAGCCGACGATCGCCATGGTCAACGGCTGGTGCTTCGGCGGAGCCTTCACGCCGCTGATCTGCTGCGATCTCGCCATCGCGTCGGAAGACGCCGTCTTCGGCCTGTCGGAAATCAACTGGGGCGTCATCCCCGGCGGCGTCGTCTCCAAGGCGATCTCGACGCTGATGAACGACCGCAAGGCCATGTATTACGTGATGACCGGCGAGAAGTTCGGCGGCAAGATGGCCGAGCAGCTCGGCCTGGTGAACGAGGCCGTGCCGGCCGAACGCTTACGCGAACGCACCGTCGAGATCGCCCGCGTTCTCCTCGAAAAGAACCCGACAGTGCTCCGCCAGGCCCGCATGGCCTACAAGTATGTGCGCGAGATGACCTGGGAGGAGTCGGCCGAATATCTGACCGCCAAGGCCGACCAGACCACGTTCGTCGATCCGGAAAAGGGAAGAGAAAAGGGGCTTTCGCAGTTCCTCGATACCAAGACCTACCGGCCGGGGCACGGGAGCTACAAGCGCGAGGAATGAGCGCTCACTTTTAAGCGGGCGATCGCATGAGGATGAAACGAGGCGGCTTCCCTAACCCTCCCGTCGGGAGGGGGCCTGACGCGGAGCGAAGTCCCCCAACCCTCCCGCAAGGGAAAGGGGCTCCGCGCACCGCCTCGCTCCATCTAACCACGAGGCCAACCATGGACCTGAACTATTCGGACGAGCAGCTCCTCTTGAAGGAGAGTGCGGAGCGGTTTTTGAAGGACCGCTATGACTTCGAGACGCGGAACAGGATTCTCGCCTCCAACGATGGCTTCGATACCGCCATCTGGACCGACATGGCCGATCTGGGCTGGCTGGCGCTGCCTTTTGCCGAAGAAAACGGCGGGCTTGGCGGCGGTGCGGTGGAAATCTCGCTGATCATGGAAGCGATCGGTCGGGCGCTGGTGGTGGAGCCCTATCTCGCCTCCGTCATCCTTGCCGGCAGTCTCGTCGAAAGGCTCGGCACGGAAAAGCAGAAGGCCGAGATCCTCGGCGGACTGACCGCCGGTACGTCGCGCCCGGCGCTGGCGCACATGGAACGGCGGTCCGGTTTCGACCTCGACAATGTTTCCGCCACGGTCGTGAAGACGGCAGACGGCTATTCGCTGTCCGGTGAAAAGCCGCTGGTGCTCGGCGGTCCGTTTGCGGATGTCTTTCTTGTCTCGGCCAAACTGGGCGGGGAAATCCGGCTGTTCGCGGTGCCTGCGGATGCTGCGGGCCTCGCCCGCGAGACCGTCAAGCTGGTCGATGGCAGCCGCGCCAGCGACCTCATGCTGAACAGCGTCTCCGTGCCGGCCTCGGCGCTACTTAACGGCGGCGATACGCTTTGCGAAATCGAGGCGGCCTACGACCGCGCCAATGCATCGCTCGCCTTCGAAGCGGTCGGCATCATGGATGCGTTGCTCGACGCCACCGTCTCCTACACCAAGGAGCGGGTGCAGTTCGGCAAGCCGCTCGCCGCCTTCCAGGCGCTGCAGCACCGCATGGCCGAGATGGCGGTCAAATGCCAGGAGGCGCGTGCCTCGGCTCTTCTCGCCACGCTTTCCGTCGATGCGTCGCGCTCTATGCGCATCCGCGGCGTCTCAGGCGCCCGCGCCAAGATCGGCAAGGTCTCCCGCTCTGTGGCGCAGGAGGCGATCCAGCTTCACGGCGCCATGGGTTTTTCGGGGGAAATGCCGATCGGCGCCTGGTTCCGCCGGCTCTACGCCATCGAAAACACGTTCGGCACGACCGCCGACCATCTGAAGCGTTATGGCGAGATCATCCGCGATCCCGCCGTGCTTTCCGGCAGCCTGCTGCGCGAATCGGCCTGAGAAGGGGCACCGTCATGGATCTGCTGATGACCGAAGACGAGGTCCGCTTCCGCGAGGAGGTAAGGGCCTTCCTGAATGCCCATCTGGACGAGGGCCTGAAGCGTGCCGAGCGGCTCAATCCGAGTTTTCTCGCCGATCCCGATGTCGGGTTGAAATGGCAGGCGAAGCTTAACGAGAAAGGCTGGGTCGCACCCTCCTGGCCGAAACAATATGGCGGCACGGGTTGGACGCTCGCCGAGCGCTACATTTTCGACCAGGAATGCGAACGGGCCGGCGAGCCGCATTTCCGCGGCGCCTCGATCAAGATGATCGCGCCCGTCCTGATGCGTTATGGTACGGATGGGCAGAAGGCTTTCTATCTGCCGCGCATCCTCTCCGGCGAGGATGTCTGGGCGCAGGGTTATTCCGAACCGGGCGCTGGCTCCGACCTTGCCTCGCTGAAGACGAAGGCGATGCTCGAAGGCGACTATTATGTCGTCAACGGCTCGAAGATCTGGTCGACGCTGGCGCATCACGCCACCCGCATATTCGCGCTGGTGCGCACCGCCGACACGGGCAAGAAGCAGGAGGGCATCACCTTTCTCCTGGTCGACCTCAAATCGCCGGGTATCACGATCCGGCCGATCCGCTCCATCTGCGGCACGCATGAATTCAACCAGGTCTTCTTCGACGACGTGAAGGTACCGGTATCAGACCGTATCGGCGAGGAGGGTGATGGCTGGGACATCGCCAAATACCTGCTCGAATTCGAGCGGGGCGGCGCCTTTGCAGGCGGCGTGCTGCGCGCCATGCTGACACGGCTCCATCGTCTTGCATCCGAACCCCTGCCGGACGGACGCAGGATGATCGACGATCCGCTGTTCTTGGCGCGGTTTGCCGAGATCGCCACGGATGTCGATGCCAACGACATGCTGGAGCTCGCGGTCATGTCCAAGGTGCAGGCGGGCGGCAATCCGGGCTCGGTGCCCTCGTCCACGATGAAGATCGAGAGGAGCCGCATCCGTCAGTCGATTGCCGAGCTTGCCGCTTCGATCCTTGGCCCCGATGCGCTGCGCTGGGAAGAGCGTCGCCCGCTGCACGACCTGCCGGAGGAAGGCGAAATCGACGAGGAGCGGAAGGTGGCCGCGGCCGTCTATTTCAACTCGCGCTCGCAGAGCATCTTCGGCGGCAGCAACGAGATCCAACTGGAGATCATCGCCAAGACATTGTTGCGGTGAGGGCCAAAGAGGCGTCCTCAATCCGCGCCGGCGTCCTCATGCTCCAGTGAGCCCGAGGCAGAAGGCAGCAGCGAGAAGAGGTGGGCGTTCATGGCGGCCTGCGCCCATTCCGGGTTGCGGGCCTTCAGTGCGGCGAGGATTTCCCGGTGCTGGGCGTGGGTACGCCGTGTGCGCACCTCGACCGGTTCGGAATAGCGGTTGAAGATCGCGGCCGGCAGTTCGAGCGACGAGGCGAGGATCTTTTCGAGCCGCGGGCTTTCCGCCGCCGCGGCGATCACCGCATGGAATTCGGTATTGAGCTGGTCGAAGCCCTCGAGATGTTCGTTCCAGCCGAGCTCCTCGAACTGCTTTTCCATCACCTGTTCCAGTTCCCGCAGGCGCTGGAGGTCGGCATCGGAAATCCGCGTCGCGGCGCGGCCGGCCGCATGGCCTTCGAGAATGGCCCGCAGGCGGAAAATCTCGACCGCGTCGTCGAGCGAGAAATCTGCGACGACGCCGCGGCGATAGCGTTCCAGCACGACGAGGCCCTCTGCATTCAGCCTGTTCAGCGCCTCGCGGACCGGGGTGCGGGAAACGCCAATCGTGGTCGCGAGCTGGTTTTCGAGCAGCTTGTCTCCGGAACGCATTTCGCCGGTGAGAATCAGGTGTCGAATGCGGCGATAGGCCGTCTCGACCGCACTTTGTGTTGCGCCATCCCTGGTGACATCGTTCTTCAAACCACTACCTGCAATTTTGCCCTGCTGATGATGTGGGAAAATAAGGCAGCCGTCCATAGAAGCAATCTCCAAAAAGTGTATACCAATTTGGCAAATGTAGTCTGATAATGACATACTATGCTTGACTTCAATAAAAAAGGTATACAAAAATGCCTATAGGCTTGAAGGAGGCCGGCTTCGGCCGTGGGAGGAGATGAGCATGACCCAGACGAGAAAGCCCTATATCGTCGGCATCGGCGGCACGCAGCGCCCCGGCTCGAGCTCCGAGCTTGCGCTTCGTTATTGTCTCGCCGCAGCCGGAAGGACCGGCGCGGAGACCGACATCATCTGCGGCGCGGCGCTTGAACTGCCGCTTTTCGATCCCGGCGTGGCGCATCGCACGCCGGCGACGCGCCGCCTCATTCAGGCGCTTCGCCGTGCCGACGGCATCGTCATCGCGACGCCCAGCTATCACGGCGGCATGTCGGGCATGATCAAGAATGCCATCGACTATACCGAAGACATGCGTGAGGACGCGCGCCCCTATTTCGATGGTCGTGCCGTGGGCTGCATCGTCTGTGCTGCCGGCGACCAGGCGCTTGGCTCGGGCCTGATGGGCCTGCGCATGATGGTGCATGCCTTGCGCGGCTGGCCTACCCCCTATGCTGCGACCATCAAATCCAATGACAAGCCTTTCGTCGACGGCCAACCTGCCAGGCGCGACGTGGTTCAGGCGCTGGAGATCGTCGCCTCGCAGGTCGTCGGCTTCGCGGAGATGGCGATGGCTTCCCGTGTCGAGGACGTCGCGCCGCGCCTCGTCGTCGCCAACTGATCTCCATTCCAGTGATCACCACCGGACCGGCTCGCCCGTCACAGGGTGTCGGTCTTTGCGGAGTTTTCCATGAAGTTCAACTTCTTCCACCTCATGCCCTATCCGGATTACGACAAGCTGCCGCATGAATGGCCTGTCAGCACGCATGGCATCGACAGCCGCCGCATCCAGGCGCTCTATAACGAGTATGTCGATGAAATGGCCGATGCCGAGAACTACGGCTTCGACTGGGTGGGCTGCAACGAACATCATTACAGCCCCTACGGCCTGATGGCGAACCCGAACCTCATCGCCGGCGCGCTCGCCCGCCAGACAAGCAAGGCCAAGATCGCGATCGTCGGCAATCTTCTGCCGCTCCTGAACCCGATCCGGGTCGCCGAGGAATACGCGATGATCGACGTCATGTCGGGCGGTCGTCTGATCGCCGGTTTCCTGCGCGGCATCCCCCACGAATATATCGCCTACAACATCCCGCCAAGCGAATCCCGCAGCCGCCTGCGCGAGGCGACCGAGCTCATCATCAAGGCCTGGACCGAGGACGAACCTTTCGGCTGGGAAGGCGAGCACTACCAGTTCCCGGCCGTCTCCATCTGGCCGAAGCCGATCCAGAAGCCGCATCCGCGCATTCTGATGTCGGCCAGCAACGAGGAATCCGCCGAATTCGTCGCCAAGATGCGCGCCATCATGGGCATCACGCTCATCCAGGACCTCGGTGCCGCCAGGAAGGCGATCGACCATTTCAAAAACGTCGCGCGCGGTTACGGCTGGGACCCGACGCCGGACGATATCCTCGTCGGCCAGCAGATCTGCATTGCCGATACGGACGAGGAAGCGAGGGAACATATGGCCGCGGCCCAGACCTATTTCCATCAGACGCTGATGCGCCCGCAACGCTCCGCCCAGCAGCTCGTGCTGCAGCAAAGCCGCTACTATACCGGCAGCGATGTCGGCGAAAACTTCCAGAAGCGCCTGGCGACGCTGCGCAGCCGCACGGTCGACGAACAGATCGAGGCGGGCTCGATCATCTGCGGCAGCCCACAATCGGTCGTCAAGCAGATCACGCGTCTCAATCAGGAGCTCGGCTGCGGTCTGCTGAACCTGACGATCAAGGTCGGCAACATGCCGGGAAGCGTCGTCCGCCGTGGGATGGAACTGTTCCGCGACCGCGTCGCCCCGCATGTTGCCGGTCTCTGAGAGCAATTCCGGGAAAGTGTGTAGCGGTTTTCGTCAGGAATTGCATGAAAACAAGGATGGAATTTGATCCATGGCTTTTGAAATCAAGACGATCGAGCTCAGCCGCGGCAAGCTCGATTACCATGCGGGCGGCACCGGGACGCCGGTCCTCTACCTGCACGCCGCCGGCGGCGTCATGCTCACCGAACCGCTGAAGGCGCTCACCCGCGACCACGCGGTCTTTGCGCCGATCTGCCCGGGCTTCGACGGCACAAAAGGCAATGAAGGCCTGAAGAGCGTGCAGGACTGGGCGGTCATGGTCGCCGAATTCGCCGAGAAGATTGTCGGGCCGCGCTTCGACGTGATCGGCTCCTCCTTCGGAAGCTGGACGGCGCTGTGGCTCGCTGCCGAAAACCCGAGGATGGTCGACCACCTGATCCTGGGCGTGCCGGCCGGCTTCCGCTTCGGCGGCAAGGGCGGCCTGCCGGCAGATCCGGAGGCCCGCTTCAAGGCGCTTTACGCCTATCCGCAGAAGATCACCTCCAGGCCGAAGACGCCGGAGGTCATGGCGAACAACGGCAAGACCTATGAGCGGCTCGCCGCCAATATTCAGGTTGACGAGGCCCTCAGTGCGCGCCTTCCCTCGATCGAGGCGGTAACGCTGATCCTGCTGGGCACGGAGGACAAGGTGGTGCCCGCAGAGGCGGGCGCGCATCTCAAACGCCATATCCCGGCCTCGCAGCGCGCCTTCATCTTCGATGCGGCCCATTCGATCGAGGTCGACCAGCCGGAACGCACGCTCCGTCTGTGGACCGCCTTCCTGAAACGCGGCCCGGGTTATGTGCTCAATCAGGGACCGGAAGCGGCTTGATAAATTCCCCTCCCAGGGAAGCTTGGCCCGGCTCTGCCGGGCCTTTTTTCTTACGGTCATAAAATTTCAACATTGACGGATCGAGTATGTCTATTATGAATGAACTTGCGCGCCACCGGCAAGGCAGCACGAAAACTGCAGGTGGAACGCCGTCGGTCGGCATATAGGGCCGACGCGCAAGGGAGGAATGGCATGATCGGTGAAGAAGTCCGGCGCAAGGAAGACCTCCGGTTGATCACCGGCCGGGGTGAATACGCCGACGATCTGAAATACGAAAACACGGCCTATGCCGCTTTCGTCCGTTCGCCGCATGCGCATGCGCTCATCAGAAGCATCGACACGTCCGCGGCGCTGGAAATGCCGGGCGTGTTGGCAGTGCTCACCGGCGAGGACATCGTCGCTGCCGGAATTTCGCCGATTCCGCATGCGATCGGCAGTTCGCAATTCGGCTCCGACATCCGCATCAAGAACCGTGACGGTTCCGAGCGCGCCCGCACCCACCACCAGGCCCTGCCGACCGACAAGGCCCGTTTCGTCGGCGAGGCGGTTGTGATGGTGGTGGCCGAATCCACCAATCTTGCCAAGGATGCGGCCGAAGCCGTGATGATCGAATGGGAGGAGCTGCCTTCCGTCGTGCGCGGCATCGATGCGCTGGAGGAGGGCGCACCGCAGCTTTGGGTCCACGTGCCGGGCAACCGGGCGATGGACGGCGAGGCGGGCGACAAGACCGGCACGGCCGAAGCCTTCGCCCGGGCCGCGCATGTCATCGAGTTCGAAAGCTGGGCGCAGCGTGTGACGGGCGTCCATATGGAGCCGCGCTCTTCATCCGCCGAATATGATCCCGAGACCCGCAAATTCACCATCCACGCCTCCGGCGGCCATGGCGTCGTGATGATGCGCGAGCAGATCGCCGCCTCGCTCGGCGTCGATATGGCTTTCGTGCGCGTCGTCGCTCCTCGCGACGTCGGCGGCAATTTCGGCACCCGCAATGCCACCTATCCGGAATTCGTGCTTTTGGCCTATGCCGCCAAGCTCACCGGGCGGCCGGTGAAGCACCAGGCCGAGCGCATCGAAGCCTTCCTGTCCGACTTCCAGGGCCGCGACCTGCATGTCAAGGCCCGCCTGGCGCTCGACGAGAACGGCAGGTTCCTGGCTTTCCACTCGGTCAATACCAGCAATATCGGCGCCCATACGGTCTCGTACACCGCGCTCAACAAGGGCATCCAGCTGATGACCAGCCTCTACCGCGTGCCGGTGGCGCATGTGGAATTCCGTGCGGCGATGACCAACACCGTGCCGACCATCCCCTATCGCAGCGCCGGCCGGCCGGAGGCCATGTACATCATAGAGCGGATGATCGACCTTGCGGCCCGTAAGTTCGGTTTCGACCGGGTGGAGTTGCGCCGGATCAACATGATCCCGCAAGAGGACTGTCCCTATGCCAATCCGTTCGGTGTCTCCTACGATAACGGCGACTATATCGGCTGCATGGACAAGGTGCTCGCAATGGCCGACTGGAAAGGGTTCGAGGCCCGCCGCGCCGAAGCCCGCAGCCGCGGCAAATATCGCGGCATCGGCATGTCCAACTATATCGAGGGCACCAGCGGCGTGCCGCGCGAGCGCGCCGAGATCACCATCGACCCGACCTCCGGAATCGTGGACGTGGTGATCGGCACCCAGAACACGGGGCAGGGACATGAGACGGCCTTTGCTCAACTCGTCGGCTCCTTCCTCGGCATTTCCCACGAGGTCGTGCAGATCCGCGCCAGCGACACCGATTTCGTCTTAGCCGGAGGCGGGTCGCATTCCGGACGGTCGCTGCGTTTCTCCTCGATCGTCATGCACAAGGCGACCGCCGATATCATCGAACGCGGCAGGAAGATCGCCGCCTTCATGCTGAATGTCTCGCCCGACGCGATCGACTATGCCGAAGGCCATTTCCGTGCCCGCGGGTCGAATGGCGTCATGAGCCTGTTCGAAGCGGCCGCCGCCTCCGAGACGGATCTCGGCCTGCCGGAAGAGCTGCAGGGCGTGCTTGCCGCGATTGCCGACGAGACGACCCACGGGCTTGCCTATCCTTACGGTGCCGCGGTCTGCGAGATCGAGATCGATCCGGAAACCGGCTTTTACGAAATTCCGCGCTATTCGACCGTGGACGACGTCGGCAAGGCGCTGAACCCGATGATCGTCGACGGCCAGACCCATGGCGGCATCGTGCAGGGCGCTGGCCAGGCGCTGTTCGAATGGTCGCATTACGATCGTGAGACCGGCCAGAACCTGTCGGCCACCTTCATGGATTATCAGGTGGCGCGCGCCTCGGATTTCCCGAGCTTCGACACCCATATCAGCGAAGTACCTGCGAAAAGCCATCCGCTCGGCTTCCGCCCCGGCGGGGAAGGTGGAACGACTCCGTCGCTCGGCGTGACGGTCAATGCTATCACCGACGCGTTGGCCGATCTCGGCGTCACTCATATCGAAATGCCGGTGACGCCGTTCCGCATCTGGCAGGCGATCCGGCAGGAAAAGGCCAACCGGTGAAAACGAGGGGAAAGCCCAATGAGGAGGAAGAAATGTCCGAAGTCCTGATTTCCACGAAGGGGAACGTCCTCGAGATCGTCCTCAACCGTCCCGACAAGGGCAATGCGCTGACGTCCGAGATGGCGGAAGCCATAACCGCGGCGCTGAAGTCGCCGTTGCCGGAGACCCGCGTCGTGCTGATGAAGGCGAACGGGCCTGATTTCTGCATCGGCCGCAGTGCCGCCATGCCGGCGCCGGGCACGCGCGCCACCGCACTCGACCTGCGCAACGCGATCTCCGATCCGGTGCTCGATTTTTATGAAGCGCTGCGCGAAATCCCCGTGCCGTTCATCGCTGCCGTCAGCGGCAAGGCCGCCGGCGTCGGCTGCGCCATCGCGGCTCTGGCAGATGTAGCGATCGCCACCGAGGCCGCCACCTTCCAGGTGCCGGAAATGAACCACGACATTGCCCCGACCTTGGTCCTGAACGCACTCGCCGACCGCATCTCGCGCGCCGCTCTCGCCCGCATGGTCTTTACCCGCGATGTGATCCCGGCTGCGGAAGCCAAGGTGCTCGGCCTGATCGGCGTCACGGTACCGGCCGATGGTCTTGACGCCGAAGCCGCCCGCATTGTCGGTCAACTGGAGAAGAACTCGGTCGCGACGGTGCGCGGCATCAAGGCCTTCATCTCGGTCAGCCCGGAGACCTCGTTTGCCTCCCGCAAGGAACTCGCCGCGCTGATCAACTGCGTGGCGACGGCTGAGAAGTTCCGTTGAGTGGTGGTCACCAATCCCGCCACCGGCGTTCTCGCCAGGCGTGGTCGCGCCGATGATGATGGCGCGGATGATCGTAATGCCAACCTCTCGGGCGGTCCCACCCATAGTGACGCCTGGGGGGCGGACGCCAACGGTTCGGGCGGCATTCTCCCCACCGGTTCAGGTGCCAGCCTCGACCGCATGCCCAATCCACACTCACAATGGGAGATGCTGCCGGCGTATTGATACTGCCGACCGGCATTGCGTTCGCACCCGTGCCGAATAGGGAGCCCGCGAACAGGGCGGTCGCGATGATGAACTTTCGCATGTGCATGCCTCCTGTTGATGGAGGCATTTAAAGCGCTTCGCCCTGAATGTTGGCTGAAGCCGCCGTTCATCTTTTCGAAAGAATTCGATCCGGGGCCATTTGGCCGCTCACCAATCGCGTGGACGTTCCCGGTCATCGCCGCGCCGGCCTCTGTCGTCCGAGGGTGCGCCCTGCAATCGGTCCAGCACCTGCAGAAGGAGGTCCGCGCAGTCTTTCGCCGGTTCCCCATCAGGGCAGCGGAGGTCGATGGTGGTTCGGCCGGTTTCGATCCGAAAACGTGCTCCTCGCTCTCGCACCGGCGGATGCATTCGCCAGTCGCTCTTTGTCATCTCGTCAGTACGTTCGGGAGGATCGATTGGCGGGGTTGGCGGATCAAGGCGGCGATCCTGCCCGGCCTGCGGGGGAGGGCTTGGCGGAGCGTCGGGACCTTGCTGGGCGAAGGTGGTATTGGATGAGATCGCAAGGGCTGCAGTCGTGGCAATGATTGCAAGTTTCATTGGGGTCGCCTCCTGGTTCAGCCAACAACAGCGGCGAAGGGGGCTTTGTTCCGATTGACAAGGGCATCGAGGCACGACGTGATCGGCCATACCGCACAAAGGCGACCCCGCCGGTCAGTTCCGATAAGCCGTTACCGCCGCCACAAATGTTTCCCGCGCTCGGTCTGCTGAGACCCGCCCGTCCAGCGCGCCCAGGATTGCTGCCCGTGCGACGTCGATGCGCTCGCCGGTCATTTGCATGCTGGTCAGGTATTTTTCTGCCTGCCTCGCAGAAAAAATGAGGTCGTCGCCGACCAGGATGGGCTCGTTCCAGATCGCGTTGGGCATTTACTTCCTCCGTCAAACTGGAAATTAGAGCGCCTGCGGGTGCTGGCAAGTGGCTCGAAAGGCGTAGAAAAATTCAAAAACGGCCCGGCAATCCCATTCACCCAGGGCCCTCGACGTAGTCAAGCCGCAAAAGCTAAGGTGCCAGGTTGGGGGAGCCAGGGCCGCGTCAGAAGCCAACCGGGCGATACCTCGACGCGAAGCCGAGGTAACGAAACAGAAGAAAAGCGGTGAAAGCTGCAAATGACAACCAGCCGAAGTATTCCCGTGTTAGTCGGAGTGAGAATAGAATCAAACTCTACGTTCCGGTTCCGTTTTTGCCGTTCAGTGTGCATACGTGTATTACTTCCTCACGGGGTCTCGTTTCCTGAACCCCGAGTGATATGGCTCGCGCTTATCAGGGGCCTTTCGGCCCGTCAGAATGGCGGGGGCTCGTTTCTTATACGTCCGTGATATGCCGCTTGTTTTCGGAGAACTCTCGCTCCTTGGCGGTCCTCACGTCCTCGGCCATTTTCGAGGTTTGATAAGGGCCGAGCGACCCGGTTTGGTCGCCATTGGTCCATTCGACCCAATGGCCCTGGTCATCGGCGCGCACGGTGACAGACAGTGATTTCTTGGTGCTCTGCATAGCCGTTACTCCGTCAGGACATGATCGTTAGCCGACTGGATAGAGCCTCACAAGTATTCTGAAGCTATCTTGGCGCAAACACCAGAATGATAGCGATTACGATCAACAGCGGCCCCATCCACCGAAAGTGCCCTGTCAGCTTGGCGAGCCACGGAACTTGGGTGGTGTTGAATCGCACATAGCCAAAGCCTACCGCTGCCATCCAGAGACCGGCGCAAAACATGATCATCTGGTCAATATAGGCCATCCTCATCGCCAAGTTAATCCATGCCGGCCCTGAAGAACGCACGGCATGAGAGGAAAGGCAAGACCCGGAGACGCCGGCGGGACGCTCGCCCTCCCGCTGGCGCCGATCAAGCCTTAAATTGGGCTGATCTTGAGAAAAAAAGACAGCCAGCGGCCTTAAAAGACGGCGACAATCAGCCCCGTCCAGAAAAGGGCTGAAAGTTCAGCCGCCAACAGAAAGCCGAATAGGGGGTCGTTCATCTGTTCCTCCCGTGGCAACCTCCATCGCCGGGAGTTACAATAATCGAAAAATCTTGTTTCGGCTATGCGAAGAACTTAATTCCCATAAGCCTCGATCAGGAAGCCCATCACATCAACAACGAGTACATCAAGACGCCGACAGAACCCCAGAGGCCAACCAGCACGAGCGACAGCGCCAAAATGAATAGTTTAACCATGACAAGAACTCCGCCGAGGTTGAGACGGCTGAAATCTAACACTGCTCTGGAAGCTTGGTATCGGCACAAGATCTGACGCGGTAGGGACTAGTGTTCTGTCCCGCAAATAGCTTTGCATAAGCGCTCGACCTTTTCGAGGATGATTTGGCTTGTTGCGGTCCAGA
>NZ_JBLFFK010000018.1:0-141154 GCF_051400715.1 Neorhizobium descurainiae | reverse complement strand
CCATTCATAGGCCTCCGTGTAGCCTATGAATCACCGATTAGATGATTTGGGAATCCTGAATGTCGATCCGACCTAGGGGCTAAGCCCGCAGCCGACAAGCGCCTGTCGGTCTTCCTGACCAATGCTCTATCTGGCTGGCACGATACAGGCGACGTGAAGCTAAGCTTCCCAGAGATGCGCGAGGAGTTCGACGCCTCTCAAGAAGTCAAGCGGAAAGCCAAGATCATCGTTATCATCGGCAATCCGCCATACGATCGGTTCGCGGGCGTCGCGCAATCGGAAGAAGCACAGCTGGTTGCTCGCTATAAGGGTATCGAACTTGTAGACCATATCGATGCCAAGACGAAGCAGGTAAAGCGAGACGAATTCGGAAATACGAAGAAAAAACAACGCGGCCAAAGCGCGCTTTATCTCGAATATGGTGTGCGCAAGCAGCTACTTGATGATCTGTACATTCGTTTCTTCCGCATGGCTGAAGAGCGCATTGGTGAGGCGGCCGAATATGGGATTGTATCTTTCATTTCGAATTCTTCTTACCTGACCGGCCGTTCCCATCCGATTATGCGGAGATCGTTGTTGTCGAACTTCCATGATATCTGGATCGACAACCTGAATGGGGACAAATACCGAACGGGTAAGCTTATCCCGGCCGGGCTGCCCAACGCGGGCTCGGCAGACCAAAGCGCTTTCACCACGGATATGGATCCCCGTGGTATTCAGCCAGGAACGGCCATCGTCACGCTTATGAAACGTAAAGGCGCACAGGCCGACCCGACCAAAACGACAGTTCGCTATCGCGATTTTTGGGGGCAGGCTAGTAGGAAGCGTGCAGAGCTTATAGCGGCATTGCCCACAGGCATGAGCAATTCCTCGCCGGTTTACGAACCTGTTGTCCCCAATCGTGAGAATCGTTGGCGTCTTTCGCCAACAATGGTTGAGGGTGGGTTCGAAGCATGGCCGGCGCTTGATGATCTGTTTCCGGTTTATTATCAGGGCGTAAACCACAATCGAGGAATCGACGGCTCCGTCATAGACGTGAGCAAGTCGGTACTGGAGCGCCGCTTTGAAGTATACGTCGGTGCGAAGAGCTTTTCTGAAGCGATGAAGCTGGTTCCCAGCCTGGCGCCGGAAAAAGATGCTGATGGAAGAAGTGCAATTGCCGGATACGATCCCGAGCAGGTTTGGACCGATCTGAATAAGATTGGATATGACAAAAATAAAGTGACTGAGTTTCTGGTTTTTCCTTTCGATCAGCGATTTATTTATTACGAGACAGAAGCAAGATTACTAAACAGATCACGCCCAGAATTAGGAGTAAATCGGTTAGATAACGAATTTCTCTTGACGGTGCCGGAGCCTCGAAAAGCAAGTGAAGCACGGCCAATATTCTCTAAAACATTGGCAAATCTTCATGTTCATGAACGTGGGTCTGTAGTATTCCCTCGCCAAGTCAAGGATGCTCTATCGGGAGAAGCTTACGCGAATCTCACAGATGCGTCGTGGCGAGCTCTCGGAATTCATTTTGCTTTAACTGAGCAGCAGTTTGCCACCGGAGGAGCGTCGGTCCGCCCTCTGACTTTCTCAAGAGACAGCGAGGTTGCTCGTTCATTCGTAGGTCATCTCTTCCGGGCCGCTTTCGCCGTCATGCACGCACCTGCTTATCAGGCAGAACACAGAAGCGCTCTATCCGCCGATTGGGCGCATGTGCCTATTCCGAAGGATGCTGAACTTTTGGAAGCGCTTGTGGTTAAGGGCGAGCAGGTAACGCGTCTTCTCGACGCTGATGGCGATGCTCGCGATGTTATCGAAGCGATCATTGGTCGGGAGCGAGCGGCGGGCATCGGTCCTATGCGGCGAAGTGACGGTGGGCATCTCAGCCCTGATGACCTCAAAATCACCATTACCTATTGGGGTGGAGGCAAGGGGCGGTGGAGGCCCCATCCTTTTGGCATAGACGATGCACCCGATGAAGCTTGGGGCGAAAGTGTTTGGGGCGAGAAGACTGGCGACCTCTATATTAACGATGACGCCTTTTTCGCCAACGTGCCGGAGGCCGTGTGGCATTACCAGCTTGGTGGCTATCCCGTGCTCAAGAAATGGCTCGGTTACCGTCAGGCTGATCGCCGCGAGGGTCGAGCGTTGACGGATGATGAGCGCAAGTGGTTCCGACAGATCATCCAACGAATTGCGGCCCTGCTTGCTCTCGGTTCGGAACTCGATGCGCTTTACCAGCGTGCCGCTTCCGATGCCTTCACAGCGGCCGAGTTGGGGATCGAGCGGTGAAACGTCCAGCGGTGGTCATAGAGCGGGATGCCGTGGCGTTGACATCGCTTCTGCCTGAAATTCGAGCGCTCGCCGATTCCGAGAAAGATAGTGCTCTCGGCTTTCTTCCAGCCAAAGCTTTTGAAGATGCAATCGGGCGTGGCCGGTTGATTGCAGCCATTGTCGATGATCGCGGCTCTCGCAATTTCGCGGGGTATCTTTTGCACAGCGGAGTATTCCCCAATGCAAAGGTCCAACAGATCGCGGTTGCCAGCGCCTTTCGAAAGGTGGGGGTGGCCTCATCCCTTTTGAAAGCACTTGTCTCGGAGCTTGAACGTATCGGTTTTCTTTCTATTCGAGCGGATATAGCTTCCGATCTTACGAATGCTCTCGCTTTCTATACCAAGAACGGCTTCGAACCCGTGCTTGAGCACGCCGGTGGCAAAGCACGCGGACGCAAGATCATCGTACATTCGCGTCAACTCGACACCGCCAGTCTTTTCTCTTTTGCGGCGGCTCAAGCGAGCCTGCAAACTGACTTTGGAATCCGTCATCGTAATCCCGGCGAGGTTCCAGTTTTCGCATTCGATTTGAATGTTTACTTCGATCTTGTGAGGCAGAGAGATCAATCTGAATTTGCTCGCCGCCTGTTTGGCGAAGCATTGGGCCATACGATTCGTCTAGCAATCGCGGATGAGTTCGTTTCCGAACTTCGGAGAACGTCGAATGGCCTTTCTACCGATCCCATCCTTCAGATGGCTTTGCAACTTCCACGGCTACCGAAACCCGATGCGTCTGCGCTAGAGCAGGTTGCCGATCGAATCTACGACATCGTATTCGTGCAACGAAACGCCAAAGGCGTTGGCACCGACCAAGCCAAAAGCGACGCGAAGCATCTTGCTCAAGCGGCGATTTCTCACGCTTCGGCGTTTATAACTCGTGACGGCCCTATTTTGAATGCACGCAACGAACTTCTGTCTACGTTTGGAATCGACATAGCAACAGTCGAAGAAGTTCTGGACCTGTTGCCAGAACCTTTTAGCTCACCTTCAGTCGCGTTGCATGGCGAAGACTTTGAACTTGGCCCGATAGATACTGCGCAGCTATCAACATATCTCACAGAAATGGGCCTACCCACTTCAATCATTTCGGAATTTACAAAACTGGAGTCCTCGGTGGAGTTTATCCAGCGCGAGGCGATCCGATGTGATGGACGTGTTGTCGCGGCCGGGGTGATTCAGGTTCCTAAAGGCGTCGATCCTGCCGCGCGGATGATCGTGCATGTTCGGCACGAGCACCATGACGCCGAACTTTTCGCGGACCATCTGCTGAGCACGCTCGTGCGCACCTCAAGCAGGAGTGCGCCTGTCGCGATCGAATTAATCCATCTTGCGGGACAGTCGATCGTGAACAATTTGGCTGCTGCACGCGGATTTCAACGACATGCAAATTCGCCAACCTTCTCGAAAATCGCGGTCGGTAGGCCATGTTCTGTGAGCACATGGCCTGTGGTAGCTCAACAGGTGCGGCGGCGGACCGGGCTCGTCTTGCCGGATACATTGCCTATCACGTCAGCAGGTAACGAAATCGATATTCAAACTCCCAAGGGGGCGACAACACGGATCACTGCGGCCGTTCTGGAAGACCTACTTAGTCCCACGCTATTGGTTTGGCCGGGCCGAGATGGCGTCATCGTTCCTATTACGAGAACATATGCCGATGAGTTGCTAGGGACGGCGATCCAACCCAATTTGGCCTTTATCGCTAATCGCGATGCTGCTTTCCTCTCTCTACGAGGCTACGTCAACTCGCCGCGAACAGCCAACAAAATGCGGGCAGGCGCTCCTATTATCTTTTACGAATCAAAGGGGAAAGGCAACGGGAGAGGAGCTGCCGTAGCCGTGGCGCGAATCGTCAATTCGATTGTGGTGCCAAAATCCCAGCTGAACCCTAAATCCGACAAACGGTTGGTGATCAACAACGCCGATGGGTTTTCGGCAACTGACGACGTGCTCTTGACGACATTCGACAATCTTATGGCGTTTCCTACGCCGGTAATGTTCGACATGTTGAAGCGTTTCGATGCGGTCGGCCCCACGAATCTTATTTCCGCCGTCTCGCTTTCAAGTGAGAAAATTGACTCGATTCTTACTTGTGGATGGTCCAGTGGCAAAATTCGATGAAGCAATCATCTCAATTCGCCCCGCTTTTACAGAGGCAATTCTTTCCGGGAAGAAAACTGTTGAGCTTCGCCGCCGCATCCCTCCGGTAGAGGTAGGGGCACGTCTGTGGATCTACGCAACACGACCTGTAGCGGCCATTGTCGGAATTGCAATCATAGATACCATCTTTCGGGGGACGCCCCAAGCGGTATGGGAGACCTATTCCGATCGCATTGCGATTAATCGCCTGGAGTTCGATAGCTATTTTGAAGGAACACGAGAAGCCATTGGTATTCGGCTTTCCCAGATTCAAAGCGTACAACCGATCGGTATCGAGCAATTGCGCGTCTGGAAGGAAGGCTTTCATCCCCCGCAGGTACTGTCTCGGCTTAGTGCATCAGAGGCCAAGCGTCTCCTTCAAATGAGCTCATTTGAAGAAAAGCGCCCGAGCAATGTGGTGCGCCTTTTGCGAGCGTAAGGCGGCCGGATGACACGTGGTGAATTTGTCATGCGGTCGCTACCACTATCCCTTGCAAACCAATGCTGTTACTCCCATCTCTGAATGGCCTCTGGAATTGGCCAGTTGGCACGGTCGTTTGGACGGTCAACTGGAAACATGACTGCCGCGCAGGCCACGACGATTGTCATCGTCAGGCCGGCAAGGTCATTCCATGAGACTGTGAACATGGTTCGCACTCCTACGATTACACTATACCGCCATGCGTTTTTGAAACCCGCGTTGGGGGCGAGCCTGTTTGAGACAATGGGAAGAAGCCGACGGATAGAGGCGTGCGATTGGGGGGCGTTCGGCGCGAGCCGAGGTTCAGGGTTGGAGCTAGCCCCCCGATCACTGCAAAATGGGGAAATGTTTGGGATACGATTGGTTCAAAACACGAGGCTATCGCCACTTTGATGCGCCAGTTGGTGCCGCGTATGCCACCACCGTTTGTGATCCAAAATTCGTTGCCAAACACTCATGGCTCCCGCTCGTCCACTACGTTAAACGGGTCAAACAGTATAAGAAGAAGGACGGCAAGACCGTATACAAGGATCGCGATATTATGTTCGCGTCCCACCGCGATGCCTGTATTCTGTCGAAATATGCGCATGATGTTGGAGCGTTGCTTGATCGGCACTATGAAAATGCTGCCTTGACAGGCAATGTTATCGCTTATCGAAAATTGGGGCGGTCAAACTACGATTTTTCTGCCGATGCCTATCGCTTCGCCCAGAAGCTTGAGCCTTGCGTTGTGTTGTGCTTCGACATCACCGGCTTTTTTGACAATCTGGACCATGCCATCCTCAAGAATCGACTAAAGCACCTGCTTGGAGTCGATGAACTGCCGCCCGATTGGTACTCCGTTTTTCGCCACGTCACGAGGTTTAGCAGGGTTGAACGCAAGTCGCTTGAGACGCATCCGGTGTTCTCAAAACGGATCAAAGAGGACACTCGCGAGCCGATTGCGACTATCACGGAACTTCACAAGGCCGGAATTGCGATCACTACCAACCCGAACAAGTTCGGAATCCCGCAGGGTACTCCGATCAGCAGCGCCTTTTCGAACCTTTACATGATGGATGTCGATGCAGCCATGGTGAATGCCTGCGGCAAAATCGGAGCGCTCTATCAGCGCTACTCCGATGACATTCTGATCGTTTGCAGGCCGGACAGCGAGAAGGAAATCACTGACGCGCTTAAGTCTGTCATTACCGCGCACAAGCTCGAAATCAAGGATGAGAAAACGGAACGCGCGCTGTTCGGGCCTGGCAGCGAAGACATCTTTCAATACCTTGGATTCAATGTGTCGAAAGACGGAGCGATAATTCGTCCGACCTCATTGGCGAGGCAGTGGCGCAAGGCGCGTCGAGCAATTAAGACCACGAAGCGGATCGGTGAACAAGCAATGGCCGATGGGCACGCTGACAAAATCTATACCAAGCGGCTCCGTAAGCGCTTTGCGCCAGTTGGTGCGCGGAATTTCTCCAAGTACGCTAGGCGGGCCGCTGATGCCTTTGGATCAAAGCGGATTGTTCGGCAGGTGATGCGCCTCGAGCGGATGGTTGATCAGGCAATTCGGGACATGGACAAGTGAACATGGCCAGTTTTTTGCTATCGTGAATGGCTAAACTGAAACTGGCGTTGCTCATGTTTGCCCCATCGCGCGTGCGCAGGCGTTGGACCGGGTGTCATCCTCTTTCCTGTCCTAAGATTTATTTTCTAACTATCTGATATTGCTTGTATTTTAAGATAATTCAGGTTATTTCGAGTTGAGGCCAACAGGAGGTCTCAATGCCGAATTTACGTCTCACCCGCCGCGCGATCGATGATCTTCCACATGCCGACAGCGGCCAAATATTTTATCGTGATACCCTGCTGACTGGCTTCGGCCTTCGCGTCGGCACTCAATCCAAGGTCTATTATGCCGAGGGACAGGTGAACCGCCGGACCCGGCGTGTGACTATCGGCCGTGCAGATGTCTTCGCGCCGGAAATCGCCCGCAAAAAGGCCATGGCGCTGCTCGCCGAAATGGCGGAAGGTCTGGACCCGAATGCGGAGAAGCGCAGGGAGGCGGTGGTCAAGCTGACGCTGGCGGATGCTTTCGACACCTTCTTCGCCGCCCGGCCGCAGCTATCGGCCTACACTGTGCAGAACTACACGCGAACAGCCAAGCTATACCTCAAGGCATGGCGCAAGAAGCCGATCAACGAAATCACCCGGCAGATGGTGCTGAAGCGGCATCAGGAGCTTTCCGCCGAGATCGGCAAGACCACGGCCAACAATGTGATGCGGCATCTGCGCTCGGTCTACAACTTCGCCGCCGCGACCCATGACGAGTTCCCGCCGAACCCTGTGCAGATTTTGACGCAGGCGCGGGCATGGCACCGCGAGCAAAGGCGGCAAACCCTGGTGACCGCACTTGACCTGCCGTCATGGTGGAAAGCGGTCATGGCCGAGCCGGAACACTCCCGCGATTTCCTGCTCATGGCGCTATTCACGGGCATGCGCCGGGGCGAACTGATGGCGTTGCGCTGGGACAATGTGGACCTGAATGCGCGCACCCTGCATCTGCCGAAGACGAAGAACGGCGATCCCTTGAACCTGCCGCTCTCGACATTTCTCGTGGAGCTTTTGGCAGAGCGGTTTGCGCGGGCCGATGCTTCGCCCTATGTGTTCCCTGGGCCGGGCAAGGACGGTCATCTTGTAGAGACCAAGAAGTTTCTGCTTCGCGTCAGCGCCGGTTCTGGCGTCAGCTTCACCCTACACGATCTGCGGCGCACATTCATTACCATCGCCGAAAGCCTCGATGTTCCCTATTACGCGCTCAAGCGGCTGCTGAACCATCGCGCCACCGGCGATGTGACGGGCGGTTACATCGTTGTCAACGCTGAACGGTTGCGAGGGCCGGTGGAACAGGTTGCACAGCGGATATTGGAGTTGGTCAATGCAGAGGGCTGACACCATGACCGTCTATGCCGAAACGGTGCTGGAGCGCGTGCTGTTGGCAATCATAAAAGCGCATCCTTCCAGCGACACCGATGCCTCAGACTTGGAACGCCTCGATATGGCGATGACGGCGCTTATTGGCGCATTCCGGCCGGACACTGCCAGGATGGAACAGGCGCTCCTGTTCATGGTGCGGCAGAGGCAACGGGATGCGTGCGACTTCGAGATGAGCGCGTTCGGGTCACATCGCGACGAGGCCTTTGGTACCATTCGATCAATGAAACAGTTGGCCGCATTGGCCGCACGGGAGGTCATCGGGCTGGAACACGCTTGCGATATCCAGTCTGCGGCGCACCTTCTTTATGATGCTTATCGGGGGCGGAACGGCCTGAATTCGGTTGAGTACGATCATGTCAGAGAAGCGCGCGAAGACGAAGCCGTCCGGCGCATCTGCGACGAACTTGCCGAATGGGATATTGCCACGCTGCCTTGATACCGGTCCTTCTTGCAGCGGCGCATCGCGCCCCAGCATTGGACCCGCTTGCAATGCGTTTCACCATCGCAATCACTTCTTGTCTTAATCCTTCCTGACGCATATCTTCCCTATGCTTGGAACGCTTTCCTCGCCTTATGCGGCGAGCGATAGACCCATGACGCGGACTGACAATCCGCTGGGCCGGTAGCAGTCCGGAACCAGGCCGGCGAGACCAGTTCAACGCGGAGGTCTCATAAGCGAACGGGAGTTGCCCACCTCCGAGCGGGCCGAAGCCAGCGCCGACGTCACTCACCCCGAATTTCAGTTTTGGCACGCTCGCCTTTGCTCGCGCGTGCCCGGTGATGGAGTGGCCGCGATGGCAAATCCCAATACGCAAACACGTGTGCAGTCCGACGAATGGCTCTGCACAAAAGAGGTCGCACGGCTGACCAAGCTCAGCACGTCCCTATTCGAAAAAGCGCGTCTTCCAGGCCGCTGGAACGGCTTGCCATGGTACAAGATCGGCGGCCGGGTTCTTTACCGCAAGTCCGAGGTGCAGGACTGGATGAATACTTTCCGCATGACGGGAGGTGCTTACCATGTCTGACTTCATCCTACACTCCGATCAGCAATTCGCCTCGCCCGGTGATGCCGCTGTCTTCTACAAGTCGCTTGGCTGGGAGCCGCTCGTGCTTCCAGCTCGTGAGAAGGCGCCGAAAGGCAAGTGGGGAAACCTTACGGAAAGAAGCGACGAGGATTTGCGCCGTGCCTATGGTGGGGTCAGCAATATCGGCATCGCTCTCGGCAGCCGCTCGAACGGATTGCTCGACATCGATTTCGATTGGCCCGAGGCGGCGCGCATTGCCAACCTTGTTCTCGCCCATCTACCGAGTTTCGGGCGCAAGGGTTCGCCCAACAGTCATCGTTTTGCCAAGGGCAAGCTGGGAAAGAACACCCGCTTCCAGCTTCCAGCCACTGCGCAGAACCTGTTCGATACCGACAAGGCGACTGTTCTCGAACTGCGCGGCGACGGCCTACAAACCATGGTTCCGCCTTCGGTTCACCCGAACGAGGAACTGTTGCGCTGGAATGATGACCCGCGCCGCATTCCGGAGGCGGATGGAGAAGAACTTGAGCGCTATGCCGGTTGCGTCGCCTTCCTGGCTATCGTCTTGAACCGCTATCCGCGCGGGTCCGGCAATCGCGACAACATATGTCTCGCGCTGGCGGGTACGCTGATCCGTGCCGGATTCACCGACGATGAAATCGATTCCTGGGTGAAGCATGTCGCTTTTCTCTCGGGAGATGAGGAAGCAGATAAGCGCGGCAAGTCTGCGGCGAGCCGTGCGAAGTTCGATGCCGGCGAGGAGACCTGGGGACTTCCAGCGCTCTGCGAATTCCTCGGCATCGAGCCTATGGAAAAGACTCTGCGGAAATGGATTGGCCTCGGGGATGATGGAGATGGCGTTGACCTCAACGCCATCGTCGTTCGCCCCGGCGAGCTTCCGCAGGCGGTTGATCGGGCAGAACAAGCCTTGATCGACAATGGCGTCGAAATCTTTCAGCGGTTTGAATCTCTGGTGCGTGTCGCCCGGATCATGACAAGCGCCGAGAGCGAGGGGATCAAACGAGAGACCGGCTCCCTCGTGCTGCAAATCGTGACAAGCCCCTGGCTTCGCGAGCAGTTCGCCCGCCATGCACGATGGGCGAAGAAGCAGAAGAAAAAGCTCGTCCCGGTCGACCCGCCAACCGATGCCGCCACGGCCTATCTCGCGCGCGTCGGGAACTGGAACCTTCGCTTTTTAAAAGGAGTCATCCAGGCACCTACGCTTCGTCCGGACGGCTCCGTGCTTCAGGACAAAGGCTACGATGCAGACACGGGCCTGCTCTACGATCCGGGACGAACGGAATTTGAACGAGTTCCCGATCATCCGACGCAAGAGGAAGCCCGTGTGGCACTCGATCTTCTCAAGCAGCCATTCCGCGAATTCCGCTTCGATGGTGAGCCTCATCGCAGCGTCGCTCTCGCCGCCGTCATGACGGCGCTGGTGCGCCGCATGTTTCCCTCCGCGCCGCTCTTCGCCGTTGATGCGCCGACAGCCGGTTCCGGCAAGTCGCTGCTCTCCGAAATCGTCTGCATTATCGCCACGGGCCACAAACCGGCAATGATGTCGCAAGGCAAGTCCGACGAGGAGAACGAAAAGCGGCTCTCCTCCGTGCTGATGGCTGGCGACCCGGTGATCGTCATCGATAATTGCGACCGACCTATTGAGGGTGATTTCCTCTGCACGATGCTTACCCAGGAGAAGGTGAGGCCGCGCATTCTCGGTCAATCCGAGGTGCGCAATGTGCCCACCGGCAGCCTTGTCATCGCCACCGGCAACAATCTCGAGCTCGCCGGCGACGTGACGCGACGCACGCTCTTTTGCCGTATAGATACCGGTCAAGAGCGGCCCGACCAGATCGAGTACAGCTTCGATGCGATTGCCGAAACGGTCGAGTTGCGCGCCCGACTTGTCGTGGCCGCGCTCACGGTGCTTCGGGCCTACATTGCGCAAGGTAGGCCGATGCCGCTCAAGAAGATCGGGTCGTTCGAGCAATGGGGGCTAATCCGAGAGGCGCTAGTCTGGCTCGACCAGCCGGACCCGGCGCTGACCCGTGAACTGGTCATGGCTGACGATCCGCATAAGGCGGTCTTGGTCGATTTCCTGCGGCTCTGGCGCGACGTTTTTGGCTCGATGAAAAAGAGCTTGAGCGAAGTCGCGCACATGGCGCAGGAGGAAGGGCATGCAGGCGCGCAGGCCATTATCGGCGAGCTGATCGCTAACACCAACGGCAGGGTATTCAACACCAGAAGCGCCGGGAAATTCCTGCGCAAGCATGTCGGGCGCATCGCGGGCGGCATGATGCTCAAGACCGAGACGGACAGTTCCGGCATCAAGCATTATTTTGTGCTTGAGGTTGGGCAGCGAAAGGCTGAGCCGGAGCCAGCCGGCGATGTCCCCTTTTAGAAGAGAAGCGGGGCGGCAGGTTTGGGCCGGTTTGCCGGGTTTTATTTGGCCCGGTAGGCCGTGCAAAACCTGCCATACCTGTTCAAACCTGCGGGCGGCCTGCGGGGGCGCTTACCTGCCGCCCCGGCAGGCCCTCTAAGGGGCTTCGGAGGGCGCTGGAAGCACGCTGGGTGCGTAGGTGGGGCAAAGCCTGGCGTGCGCTTGATGGTGTCTGACGGCCCGCTACGTGCCCTATATGCGTGCGGCTAAATTTGCGGCGTCTGAAGCTCTCGGTTCGGCCTTACTTCGGGAGAACTACCCCACGAACGCCTTCAGCATTTTGGCGGCGCGATCCAGTTGATCTTCATTCATTCGTGAAAGAGTCCGATGGATGTCAGTGAGAAGTCGTGCGCGGTCGCCTGTCCCCGGTGCGGCATCCGCACCGAATAGGACCGGAGCTGGAACGTCTAACGCCACTGCGATCTTCTCGGCCGTATCGAAAAGTGGTGCGGCTTTGCCCCGCTCGATCTTTCCGATGGTTTCCTGAGTCACGCCAACTTCATCGGCCAGGCGCTCAAGCGTCCAGCCCTTGGCTTTCCGGTGATGGCGAACGTTTGCGCCGAAGAGGTGTTGTAGTTCCATGCGTCCGCAAGATGGACGGCATACAGCTTGTCAAATCCATAGATAGGAACTATGGATTCCTAAAAATAAGAACTACAACATCTTTATCGGAAGAAACTAAAGCCTTGGTTCTTAGATGTCGGTTGCCGGGTTGCTCTTTGAGATCCTCCGCTGGCTCGTGGTCGCCTTCTTCGGTGGTCAGGCGGCTATGTTCATCGGCCTCGTCATCTGGATGATTTGGACCGATGCCATCAAGCCGCGCCTGATCCCCACCACCGAAATCAACCGCGTGGCCGACGAGATCATCGAAAACTTTTCTGATCCGCATGAGGAAGCCTTCGCCCGGCACGAGCGCGCCTGGTATCGCAGCGATGGCGCGGAGCAGACTTATTGGCTTCGCGTGCGGAAGGCGGTCAGGAAGCGCCTGGAGCGGTCGTGAGGCCGTTATTCGAACAGGGGGCCGTATCCACCGGCCGACTTGCGGCGGGTCTCGCTTTCACGGGCCTCGCTGACTTCACGCCAGATGTCATAGGTCTCCCTAACCATCTGGTCGAGTTCATCGAAGCCATAGAGGGCAATCCCCGCATCGGTCCAGAGCTTGGCGGGCCGCTGGTCTTCGACCACGTCGCCGAATTGGAGAATGCCAAGCCGAGCCTCGGAGAAGTCGGGATTGGCTAGCCGGATATGCTCGTGCATCATCGAGAAGACAAACCGCCGTGCGTCAGCGGTCAAGCGCTTACCGCGCCGGGGATCGATGAAGACGATCAGCGGGGCGCCGTCCAGTGCCGTGACCATTGGCAACCAGTATTCAACTTTCTCGCCGACGCTGAGGGAGAGCGAAAAGAAATCTTGATACCGGCTGCCCATTGCATTGGCACTGGCGAACTCATAGAGCCCTTTAGCTACAAGCAGATTGGCGTCCCGCTCATCGTTGGAGGTCGCCTTTGCTCGGATCAAACGGTCCAAGGTCGGCCATGCGATCGGGTCAGTTGCGGTTAGCAAGTCAAGCTTGACATTAAAGATACCGGCAAAGAGTGCTCGCACCGGCTTGTATGTGATCGTGGGATGGCCGAGACGGAAAATCTCAAGGGCACCGCGTTTCCGCTCGGTCGCCAGCGGCGCGATGCGGGCAAGGTCGATTTCAGGTAAGCGGCGTATCTTCATCGGGCTCTCCCGCGACCGGAGTCGCGCCTACGGAAACCTTGTGGAACTTGAATCGCTTAACAATGATATCATCGGGGATTCGCAATCCCAAAGCAACCGATGTTCTTCCTTTGTCCGCAATGTAGTCCCAAGGGGCGTCCTTGGCGTGGGAGATATCGACCAGGCGTCCGGGTGAGAGTTGACCATAGGAGGCCATGATCCGCGCTATATGACGGCGGATATTCGGATCGTCAGGCAGTGACAGCGGTGCTCGCGCGCCGGTCAGCACATCTTGTCTGTCAGCCCGGAAATCGATGGGGTTGCTGCCGGCCGACTTGAAGGCCGAATAGACAGTCGGATGCACCGGGCCATACTGCCAGGCCTCGAAATAGCCGCTGACGAGGGGGCGCTTCGACTCGATCAGGAAAATGGAGTGGGCGAAGTAGAGAAGCTTCTGAAGAGCAAGGTTGGTGACGTCGATCCCGGAACGGTCGGCCTCGTCCAACATCAGGTTGGCGATGGCTCTCGGATCATATGGACCACCGCTCATCGCAACACTTCCGCTTTCCTTCATCCAAGGTGGAAGTGGTGCCGCCTACGTGACTCGAACACGTGACCCCATCATTACGAATGATGTGCTCTACCGACTGAGCTAAGGCGGCTCACCAAGCGCAGGGCAACCTACTATCGCCCTACTATTTTATTCCTTCATCCGCCAAGCCATTGGCTTCGAACATCATTCCCGAGAGGACCCGGTAATTACGAATGATGTGCTCTACCGACTGAGCTAAAGCGGCACGGGCAGCGGACGGCTCGGCCGGGCTGCGAGTGATGCGGCTGATACAAGCAATGACCGGCGATTTCAAGCCGGGATTTGATCCGTCCGGCGATTTTCCTCAAATGATCCGTCTTCCGCGCGAGCTCAAAGCGCGAGCCGGGCGCGTGCCGTCCGGTATTCGCCCTCCAGCCGGTCGACCAGTTCGGCGACGGAAACCACCGCCTTGACGGCGCCGACGCCCTGTCCGGCGCCCCAGATTTCCTTCCAGGCCTTCGGGCCGCTCAGGGCCTTGTCGAAATCCATCTTGGTAGGGTCGGCCGCAGGCAGCGCGTCGGGGTCCATGCCCATCGCGGCGATCGAGCCCTTCAGATAGTTGCCGTGAACGCCGGTGAAATAGTTCGAATAGACGATATCGGCGGCGTTCGAGGCGACGATCATCTCTTTGTAGGCGTCCGCGGCGCGTGCCTCGCGGGTGGCGATGAAGGGCGAGCCGATATAGGCCATGTCCGCCCCCATGGCCTCCGCTGCGAGAATGCCGCCACCCGTGGCGATCGCGCCCGCGAGCAGCAGCGGGCCGTCGAACCATTGGCGGATTTCCTGCACCAGTGCGAAGGGGGAAAGCGTGCCGGCATGGCCGCCGGCGCCGGCGGCGACAGCGATCAGCCCGTCCGCGCCCTTGCGGATCGCCGAGTTGGCGTGCCGGTTGTTGATGACGTCGTGCAGCACGATGCCGCCATAGGAATGCACGGCCGCATTGACTTCGGGCACCGCCCCGAGCGAGGAGATGACGATCGGCACCTTGTATTTCACGCACATCGTCAGATCGTGCTCCAGCCGCTTGTTGGACATGTGCACGATCTGGTTGACGGCAAAGGGAGCGGCGGGCCTTTCCGGATTTGCGGCATTATAGGCGGCAAGCTCCTCGGTGATGTAGGCCAGCCATTCGTCGAGCTGGCTTTCCGGCCTCGCATTGAGCGCCGGAAAGGCGCCGACCACCCCGGCCTTGCATTGCGCCAGCGTCAGCTCCGGATGGGAGATGATGAAGAGCGGCGAGGCGACCGCGGGCAGGCGCAGCCTGTCCTTGAGGATTGCTGGAAGCATAAGGAAAGAGCCCTCCCGATTTACCTTTACGCAAACGTAAGTCTGTCTAGCAGATGCCGCCCGCCGCGAAAAGCCAGTGGAAAAACTTCCACGGGCCGGCCGGCCGGAGGTTCGCGAACGGGCATCGACATATCCTGACCTTATTTCTCGCCATGGTGCGGCGGACAGGCGGTGCTTGCAGTTCCGGATCGGAGAGGTTACCGAAACGTAAACGCGTGCGTATCGGGCCCGTGTATCGGGAATGAGTAGGAAGAAGGACCGGCAGTGAGCGGTTTGGAAACGGCCATCAGGAATGCACTGGATCGCTCGGACCGGGCGGACCGGGAGATCAGGGCTCGTATTTATCAGTCGGCGCGTCAGGCGCTGGATGCCGGTCTTCGCAAGCAGGGCGTTACCGACCGGCTGGTCATCATGCAGCAGCACGAACGGCTGGAAGAGAAGATCCACGAAATCGAGATGGCGGAGCTTCAGCGCCTGGCTCAGCCGGCGCCGGAATCCGTGGTCGAACTTCATCCGGAGCCGGTCCGTGCGCCGAAGGCCGAGCCGTCCGTCGTGGAAGCCGCTTCTCGGCCGGCCGCGCCGGACCCGGAGGTTATGTTTCGCGGGGAGACGCGGTCTGCTTCGTCTGTTGCACCCCCGGTTGCCCCCGCTCCGCCTGTGGCGCCTGCCGAAACCGGGTCGATCGGGGCTATGGAGGGATTCGGTGATTTCGGCGCGACCCGCGCTGACCGCATCGAGGTCGAGCGGGTCGAAGCCGGACCACAGGCGAAAGCGAGAACAGCCGAGCCCGCCAAGGCGAAGAAAAGGGCGGCACCGCCGTCCGATACGGGTCTGGATGTTCCGCCGGAACGGGCCGCCAAGCCGCGGAAGCGCCGGGGCTTCCTTTCGCATCTGCTGACCTGGATGGTCACGCTGGCCGTCGTCGGCGGCGCCTGCTGGTGGTTCTACCGGTCCGGCGTGGTCCAATCCGTCATCGAGGAAGCCATGAAGGCGGCGGACCGGCCGGCGGGGAGCGCGCAGGGGTCGGGCCAGGGACCGGTCGCCTTCGATCCGCAGAGCGGCTTTTCCGACGACTGGGTGGAAATCTTCGTGCCCTCGAACGTGGCCGAAATGAAGCCCGGCGGCCAGGCGCGGGTGGAAGCCGTGACGGGAGCCGAGGGCGAGGCCGTCCGGATCGTGTCCGCCACGCCCGGAGAGGGTGGCGATGTGGCGATCGACGTGCCGCCGGAAGTGCTGCGCGAGATGGCCGGCAAGAGTTCGACGGTGGCGCTGACGCTGCAATCGGGCCAGGATCGCTCCGCGCAACTGTCGGTGCGCTGCGAATTCGGAAGCCTGGGCAGCTGCAGCCGCCACCGGTTCACCGCCACGCAAGAGAAGCTGGAGGCGCTCTTCCGCGTGACCTTCGATCGGTCGCTGGCGCCCAACAGGCCCGGCCAGCTGATCATCAACAGCGGCATCGACGGCGCCGACCGGCCCGTGCTGCTCTATTCCGTCCGCATCCTGCCGGGCCAATAAGCGCCTATTTCAGGAACTTCGGCCCCAAGCCGAGGATCTTGTCGTCGATGTCGCCGATCGACTGCTTGTCCTTGCCCTCATAGTCGAGCGAGAGAAGGATATGGCGGATGAGGTTGATGCGGGCGCGGCGCTTGTCGTTCGCCCGCACGATGGTCCACGGCGTTTCTTGTCTATGGGTCTTTTCGAACATCACGTTGCGCTTTTCGGTGTAATCGTCCCATTTGTTGAGCGCGGCGATATCCATGGGCGACAGCTTCCAGATCTTGAGCGGGTCGTGCCGGCGGTCGTGGAAGCGCTTGAGCTGCATCTCGCGGCCGATATCAAGATAGAACTTGAAGAAGATGATGCCCTCGTCGAAGATCGTATCCTCGAAGCGCGGAGCGGCCTTCATGAAATCCTTGTATTGCTCCGGCGTGCAGAAACCCATGACCGGTTCGACGCCGGCGCGGTTGTACCAGGAACGGTCGAAGAGCACGATTTCGCCCGAGGTGGGGAAATGTGAGATATAGCGCTGGAAATACCATTGCCCCACTTCGGTGTCGGTCGGCTTGTTGAGCGCCACGACACGGGCCGAGCGCGGATTGAGATAGGCATGGGTGGCGAAGATCGCGCCGCCTTTGCCGGCCGCGTCGCGCCCCTCGAAAAGTGCCATCAGCCGCTTGCCGCTCGCCTTCAGCCAGAATTGCACCTTCACCAGTTCGATCTGTAGCTTTTCGAGCTGTTTTTCGTATTTCTCCTTGTCCATCTTGTCGTCATAGGGGTAGCCGCCCGATTCCAGCGCGTGGTCCTCGATCCAACCCGGCAATTCCGGATCATCGATATCGAAGCGCTTGAACTTGCCATTGATGTCGAGAGTGACTGCCCGGCTTCCGGTCGCATCCGCCATGATCTTTTTCCCTTCAATCCGCCGACAGGGCGAACTTCACATGTAACGCAAGTTCGAAATTCCGCTACAGCCCTGTGCACCTTGATTTTTATGATATTCATCGGGAGCGATGCATATCTGTCATGCAAGGGATATATGAGCACGCGTTCAACTCATTGAGGCTGCGGGTCGGGTCGTGGAGTCGGTTCAGGAGAAATGGCGGAAGGTTTGGGGCACGCTGGCTGCGGGAATCCGCCGTGAAAGGCCTCTGCTGCTGCTTCTGACGCTGCTCGCCCTGCTCGCGTTCCTGGCCGGCATGCGATGGCCGGGTGTCGTCGTGGGCTGGCTGCTGCTGGTGCTCGTGGTCGTGGCGCGCAAGCCGGCCGCGCCGCCGGTCGAGGAACCGCAGGCCGTCGAGGATGAGGAGCCGGTCTTCGATCCGTTGCCGCAGGTGGCCGCGACGCTCGGCGCGCTGGACATGCCGGCCTTCGTGCTCGGCCGCGACGCCACGGTGCTGTTTCAGAACAAGGCGGCGGAGAGGGCCTTCGGCATTTTGCCGGCCGGGTCGCATCTTTCCGCGAGACTGCGTTCGCCGGGCATTCTCGACATGGTGCGCGAGACCATCGCCACCGACGAGCCGAACCAGATCGAGCATTCGGAGCGCCTTCCTTCGGAGCGCGTCTATACCCTGCGCATCGCGCCGATCGATCTCGGCCAACCCGTGCCCGTGGTGGAGAAGCTGTACCTTCTATCCTTCCGGGATATTTCCGAACTGCGCCGCATCGACCGCATGCGCTCGGATTTCGTCGCCAATGCCAGCCATGAATTGCGCACCCCGCTTGCGTCGCTGAGAGGCTTTATCGAGACCCTGCAGGGGCCGGCGCGCTCCGATCCGGCCGCACAGGAACGCTTCCTCGCCATCATGTTCGACCAGGCGACGCGCATGAGCCGCCTGGTCGACGATCTCATGTCGCTCTCCCGCCTGGAGCTCAAGTCCCACATCGCGCCCGACCAGACGGTCGATCTGAAGCCGCTGATCGGCCATGTGCGGGATGCGCTGCTGCCGCTAGCCGACGATCTCGGCGTCGAGATCCGCACCCATCTGCCCGAAGGCAAGGTGGAGGTGCTTGGCGACCGCGACGAACTCGTCCAGGTTTTCGAGAACCTGATCGAAAATGCCTGCAAGTATGGGCAGGAAGGCAAAGTCGTCGATGTCTACCTCAGGAACGGCGTTTCCGAACCGGTGGAAGTCAGCATCGTGGACCAGGGGCCGGGCATTCCGGCAGAGCACGTTCCACGGTTGACCGAACGCTTCTACCGGGTCAGCGTGGCCGACAGCCGCTCCAAGAAAGGCACTGGTCTCGGCCTTGCGATCGTCAAGCACATCCTGACCCGCCACAGGGCTCGCCTGATCGTGAAGTCGGAAGTCGGCAAGGGAAGCGAGTTCACCGTGAGGTTTTGACATGAAATCATGTCACTGCAAAGCAGTGCAATACATTTATCAAGCAATATCAATAGTTTGATATGTCACAAATGTTTCATCGAGTTGACATAAAAGGAGCGGGCTACAACGGCTAAGACAGGCGGGCCGAGCACCGGCGAGAGCGAGAGCCGGTGACGTCCGCATTCACACAAGCCCCTGACGGGAGACACCTCATGAATATCTTGAAACTTTCTGCAGCAGCCCTCGTGGCCTCCGTTGCATTTGCCGGTGCCGCCGCTGCGCGTGACCAGGTCCAGGTTGCTGGTTCCTCCACCGTTCTTCCCTATGCGAAGATCGTTGCCGAAACCTTCGGTGAAACCTTCCCGAACTTCAAGACGCCGGTTGTCGAATCGGGCGGCACGGGCGCCGGCCTCAAGGAATTCTGCAAGGGCGTCGGTGAAGCCACGATCGACATCGCAAACGCTTCGCGCCCGATCAACAAGTCTGAACTCGAAGCCTGCAAGGCTGCCGGCGTCACCGATATCCAGGAAGTCCGCATCGGCTACGACGGTATCGTTTTCGCCACCGACATCGGCAACCCGGACCCGAAGATCGAGCCCAAGGACATCTACAAGGCTCTGGCAGCCCAGGTCGTTGTTGACGGCAAGCTCGTCAACAACCCCTACAAGAACTGGTCCGAAATCAACCCGACCCTGCCGAACGGCCCGATCGCCGCTTACATTCCCGGCGAAAAGCACGGCACGCGCGAAGTTTTCGAACTGAACGTTCTCGCCGCTGGCTGCAAGGACGCCGGTGCGACTGAAGTGATCGCCAAGGAAATCGCCGACAAGGCCGCCCAGACCAAGGCTTGCGTCGCGGTCCGCAAGGACGGCGTTGCCGTGGACATCGACGGCGACTACACCGAGACCCTCGCCCGTATCGCCGCCAACAAGACCGGCCTCGGCGTATTCGGCCTCGCCTTCTATGAAAACAACGCCGACAAGCTGAAGGTTGCGACCGTCCGCAACATCAAGCCGACCGCTGCCTCGATCGCCGACGGCACCTACCCGGTCTCCCGTCCGCTGTTCTTCTATGTGAAGAAGGCTCACCTCGGCGTCGTTCCGGGCCTCAAGGAATATGTCGAGTTCTTCACCTCCGACGATATGGTCGGCCCCGACTCGCCGCTCGTCGAATACGGCCTCGTCGCTGCTCCGGACGCTCAGCGCGACGCGGTCCGCAAGGACTTCGCCGCCGGCAAGACCATGTAATGACCTGTGGATCGGCGCCGCGTCCTGAGCGGCGCCGGTTCCTTTCGGCCGGGTGTTCGAAAACGCCGGCTGTGATCGTCGCATCGATGCGATGATCGTTGCGCATTGCGCGACGGCGAATGCGATCGGTTCCGATGAGCGGGGCTGGGCGGTGATAGGTTGCCGCCGCAGGCGGTACGCCGGGGGATTATGATGAGTACATCATTGATATTGTTGATTGTGGCTATCATCGGCATCGTCGGCTACGCCGCCGGCGCGCGCCAGGCGATGGCGCTGGCCGGGGGGCTGTCGTCCAAACTCCATTCGCGGCCCGGCTATTACGGCTCCTTCGTTGCCGTTTGGGCCGTCGTTCCGGCCATTGTTATCCTTTTCGTCTGGCTGGTTGCCAGCCCTGCCTATATCAGCTCGTCCGTACGCGGCTCCTTTCCGGACGATGTGAAGGCCCAGTCCGAGGCCGAGCAGGGGCTTGCCTTTGGCATGATCAGCTCGATCGCCCGTGGCATGAACGCATTAACACGGGACGAGATCGACCGTGTCGGCAGCAATCCCGTCGAACTGCGCGCTGCACTTGGCGCCAAGGGCATTCCGCTTGCCGGCGACCCGCAGCCCTATATGGTCGAGGCTGCCGGTAACCTGAACGTAATGACCAATGTCAGCCGCATCCTCATGACGATTGTCGTGCTGGCGGCTGCCCTCGTCGGCGCCGGATTTGCCTATCGTCAGATCGCGCCGCGCTTCCGCGCCAGAAACCGGGTGGAAAAGGTCATCCTGGTCAGCCTCGTCATTGCGTCCTCGATCGCGATCCTGACGACGATCGGCATCGTCCTTTCGATGCTCACGGAGGCGACGCGCTTCTTCACGCATGTCCCGGCCTGGGAGTTCTTCTTCGGTACGGTCTGGGATCCGCGTTTCGCCGCCGCCGGTTCGGGTGGTTCGGAAGGCCAGTTCGGTCTGGTCCCGCTGCTGCTCGGCACGCTCTATATCGGCTTCGTCGCCATGCTCTTCGCGGTGCCGATCGGCCTCTTCTCGGCCATCTACATGTCCGAGTATGCGTCGCCTAGGGTACGCTCCGTCGCCAAGCCGTTGCTCGAAGTGCTCGCCGGCATCCCGACGATCGTCTACGGCTTCTTCGCATTGACGACGGTCGGTCCCTTCCTGCGCGACCTCTCCTCGCAGCTCAGCGGCCTCGTGACCGGCAATTATGCCAATTTCATCCAGGCCCAGAGCGTGCTGACGGCAGGCTTCGTCATGGGCATCATGCTGATCCCCTACGTTTCCTCGCTGTCGGACGACATCATCACCGCCGTGCCGCGGGCGCTGCGTGACGGTTCGCTTGGCCTCGGCGCCACCCGCTCCGAAACCATCAAGCGCGTCATCCTGCCGGCAGCGCTGCCGGGTATCGTCGGGGCGCTTCTGATGACCGCTTCCCGTGCCGTCGGCGAAACCATGATCGTCGTGCTTGCCGCCGGCGTTGCCGCCCGCATGCAGCTCAACCCCTTCGAGCCGATGACGACCGTGACCGTCAAGATCGTCAATCAGCTGACCGGCGACCTCGAGTTCACCTCGCCGCAGACGCTGGTTGCCTTCGCGCTTGGCATCACGCTCTTCGTCATCACGCTTTGCCTCAACATCTACGCGCTCTACATCGTGCGCAAATATCGGGAGCAGTACGAATGACCGATGCAGTTTCTCCCGTCCCAGGCATCGCCAAGGCCAGGCCCGCCCGTCGCGATATCGGCATCAAGCGCCGCTACGCCTCCGAGCGCCGCTTCAGGGCATATGGCATTGCCGCACTTGCTTTCGGCATCATCTTCCTGCTGCTTCTTCTCTGGTCGGTCGTCTCCAAGGGTTACACCGCCTTCCAGCAGACGATGATCACCGTGCCGGTCGAGTTCTCCGAGCAGATCATCGACCCGCAGAACGAGCGCGCCACCAACCCGCAGAAGCTGATGACGGCGAACTATCCGGTCATCGCCCGCAATGCGCTCGCCAAGGTGCTGGGTGTCGGTGCCGACGACCGCGTTCAGCTCCGCGCCGTCAATCAGATGATCTCGGATGGTGTCCGCACCCAGCTTCGCGACATGGTCGTCGCCAATCCGGCGATCATCGGCACGACGCAGACGGTCTCGCTGCTCGCTTCCGGCGACCTCGACTCCGCCTTCAAGGGGCAGATCGACCTTTCCGTTGCCCAGGAGAACCGCAAGGTTTCCGACCAGCAGGTCGGCTGGATGAACCAGCTTGCCGAAAGCGGCGCGCTGGGGAAGCACTTCAATACCGGCATCTTCGTCAACGGCGCATCGAGCCGTCCGGAGGCCGCCGGCGTCGGTGTCGCCCTCATCGGTTCGTTCTATATGATGCTGATCGTGCTCGTCCTGTCGCTGCCGATCGGCGTCGCGGCCTCGATCTATCTCGAGGAGTTCGCACCGAAGAACAGGTTCACCGACCTGATCGAGGTGAACATCAACAACCTCGCGGCGGTCCCCTCGATCGTCTACGGTCTCCTCGGGCTTGCCGTCTTCGTCAACTTTGCAGGCCTGCCGCGTTCCGCGTCCCTGGTGGGCGGCCTGGTTCTGACCCTGATGACGCTGCCGACGATCATCATCGCCACGCGCGCGGCGCTGAAAGCCGTGCCGCCGTCGATCCGCGCGGCAGCTCTGGGTCTCGGCGCCTCCAAGATGCAGACGATCTTCCATCACGTCCTGCCGCTTGCCATGCCGGGCATCCTGACCGGCACCATCATCGGGCTCGCCCACGCGCTCGGCGAAACCGCACCGCTGCTTTTGATCGGCATGGTCGCCTTCGTGGCCAACTATCCGACCACGCCGCTCGACCCGTCGACGGCGCTGCCGGTGCAGATCTACATGTGGGCGAACGAAGCCGAGCGCGCGTTCGTCGAGCGTACCTCGGGAGCGATCATCATCCTGCTCCTGTTCCTCATCGTAATGAATGTTGGCGCAATTCTCTTGCGGCGGCGCTTTGAGCGTCGCTGGTAGAAGGAGTAGACACGATGAACATGATGTCAGAAGCAGCAGTTGAAAAGGCGCTGGACCAGAAGATGAGTGATGTTTCGCATAAGATGATCGGGAAGGACGTGTCCGTGTATTACGGCGAGAAGCGCGCGCTTTTCGATGTGAACCTCAACGTCCGTGAAAACACCGTGACGGCTCTTATCGGTCCCTCCGGCTGCGGCAAGTCGACCTTCCTGCGCTGCCTCAACCGCATGAACGACACGATCGAGAACTGCCGCGTCACCGGCAAGATCACCCTCGATACGGACGATATCTACGATCCGCAGATCGACGTCGTCGAGCTGCGCGCCCGCGTCGGCATGGTCTTCCAGAAGCCGAACCCGTTCCCGAAATCGATCTACGAGAACATCGCCTATGGCCCGCGCATCCACGGGCTGGCCAGGAACAAGGCCGACATGGACCAGATCGTCGAGGCCAGCCTTCAGCGCGCCGGCCTTTGGACCGAAGTGAAGGACCGGCTGCTGGAATCCGGCACCGGCCTTTCCGGCGGCCAGCAGCAGCGTCTGTGCATCGCCCGCGCGGTCGCCGTGTCGCCGGAAGTCATCCTGATGGACGAACCCTGTTCGGCGCTCGATCCGATCGCCACCGCCAAGGTCGAGGAACTCATCCACGAACTGCGCGCCAACTACACGATCGTCATCGTGACGCATTCGATGCAGCAGGCCGCCCGCGTGTCCCAGCGCACCGCCATGTTCCATCTCGGCCAGCTGGTCGAGGAGAACGACACGGACAAGATGTTCACCAACCCGGACGACCAGCGTACCCAGGATTACATCATGGGTCGTTTCGGCTGATCAGCCGACTGTGCCGCCTGACACCAATTTCGAGGATTAGAAGATGGCATCGACCCATATCCTGTCGGCCTACGACGATGAACTGAAATATCTGAGCCGCCGCATTTCCGAAATGGGCGGCCTGGCCGAGCAGATGTGCTCGGATGCCGTGCGCGCGCTTGTGAACTCCGACTCTGCGCTCGCCCAGAAGGTCATCTCCGACGACGTGATCCTGGACCACGCCGAGCGCGAGATCCAGGACAAGGCGATCGTCACGATCGCCAAGCGCCAGCCCATGGCGTCCGACCTTCGCGAGATCGTCGGCACCCTTCGCATCGCCGGCGATCTGGAACGCGTCGGCGATCTCGGCAAGAACACCGCCAAGCGGGTCATCGCGGTTCAGGGCACCGGCGTGCCGCGCAAGCTTGCACGCGGCATCGAGCACCTTTCCGATCTCGCGCTCGTGCAGCTCAAGGAAGTGCTCGACGTCTATGCGAGCCGTTCCGCCGAGAAGGCCGAGGCGATCCGCATCCGCGACGAGGAAATCGACGCGATGTACACGTCGCTGTTCCGCGAGCTCCTCACCTACATGATGGAGGATCCGCGCAACATCACCACCTGCACCCATCTCCTGTTCTGCGCCAAGAACATCGAGCGCATCGGCGACCATGCTACCAACATAGCCGAGACGATCTACTACATGACGACGGGTGCCCAGCCGGAAGGCGAGCGTCCCAAGGACGACACGTCGAACACCCTCGGCGCGATCACCGAATGACGGAATGCTGACGGAGCAGAGTGAGAATGCTGCCAAAAATCGCTGTCGTGGAGGATGAGGAAGCGCTGAGCGTGCTTCTT
The DNA here is from genome assembly GCF_051400715.1 of Neorhizobium descurainiae. Taxonomy (NCBI): domain Bacteria; kingdom Pseudomonadati; phylum Pseudomonadota; class Alphaproteobacteria; order Hyphomicrobiales; family Rhizobiaceae; genus Neorhizobium; species Neorhizobium descurainiae. Next base: position 116,446 of record NZ_JBLFFK010000018.1, on the reverse strand, counting down.
CGCTACAATCTCGAAGCTGAAGGTTACGACGTCGAGACGATCCTGCGTGGGGATGAGGCCGAGATAAGGCTTCAGGAGCGCACGCCGGATCTTCTGATCCTCGACTGGATGCTGCCCGGCGTTTCCGGCATCGAACTTTGCCGGCGTCTGCGCATGCGCCCCGAAACGGAGCGCCTGCCGATCATCATGCTGACCGCCCGCGGCGAAGAGAGCGAGCGCGTCCGTGGCCTGGCCACGGGGGCGGACGACTATGTGGTCAAGCCCTTCTCGACGCCGGAACTGATGGCCCGTGTCAAAGCCATGCTGCGGCGCGCCCGCCCGGAAGTGCTCTCCAGCGTTCTGCGCTGCGGCGACATCGAGCTCGACCGCGAGACCCATCGCGTGCATCGCAAGAGCCGTGAAGTCCGCCTCGGCCCGACGGAATTCCGCCTGCTGGAGTTCCTGATGGCGTCGCCCGGCCGGGTCTTCTCCCGTTCGCAGCTTTTGGATGGCGTCTGGGGCCACGACATCTATGTCGACGAGCGCACCGTCGACGTGCATGTGGGACGCCTGCGCAAGGCGCTGAACTTCTCCAACATGCAGGACGTCATCCGCACCGTCCGTGGGGCCGGTTATTCGATGGAATCCTGACTGCCGAAAGAGGCGCGCGTCAGCGCGCCTCCGCCTCCTGCCATTCCGGCAGCGGAAACAGCCGGTCATAGCCCCAGTTGAAGATGAAGGCATAGAAGACGTAGAAGACGGCAAAAGCCACGTCCATGATCAGCGCTTCCCACAGGCTGATGCCGAGATACCAGGCGACGAACGGCAGAAGCACGATGAGCAGGCCCACCTCGAAAAGGACGGCATGGCCCACGCGTATTGCCGGCGTCTTCTGCGTGCCACCGGTCAGCCGCCGCATCAGATGGTCGAAGCCGAGGTTGTAGAGATAATTCCAGCCGGTCGCGATCGTCGCGCCGCCGATCGCGATGACGCCGATGTCGGAAACCGGCTTGCCGAAGGCAAGCGCCCCGAGCGGCGTGACGATGAGAAGCGCGATGACTTCGAAGCTGATGGCGTGGCGGATACGATCACGTGTCGAGCGCATTTCTTAACCCAAGAATAAAGCCTCGGGTCGTCCCGACATTGTGCCCGGTATGGGGGAGGTCGTCCTCGCCGCAATGAGATAGGTGTTTTCGCGCCGTTCGGCAAGCCTCGGCGCGGCATAGCTGCCATACGCAGGAAAAAAGCGGGCCGGGGCCCGCTTTCAATGCATCGTCCTGCCGTGCTCTTCTCAGGCCCGGGCGGCGGCCCTGCGGCGCTCGTGCACCGGCTGGTAGGCAAGCCGCGTGTGGTAGCCGCAATAGGGCGAGTTGTCCGGGGAGTCGCAGCCGCAGAAGTGAAAATCTTCCTTGAGCGGGTCGCCGACGGGCCACTTGCAGGTGCGCTCGGTGAGCTCGGTCAGGGCGAGGCGACGGGAGATAGGCACCACCACATTGGCGGCCGGACGATATTCCATCTCCTCGAAAGCCTCGACTTCGATCTCTTCCTTGAGAAGGGTCGCGCCGACTGCGCGGGCGACGGTCCGGGTGGCGACACGCGACGCATAGTTCGGAGCCCGGGGCGCCGACGTGGTCCGCTTGGCCGCCGAACGGCCCGTGGCCATGGTGCCGCCGGCCTTTGCCCGGCCCGGCAGGCTGAGGCGGTGCACCTTGCCGATCACGGCATTGCGGCTCACGCCTCCGAGTTGTGCGGCGATCTGGCTGGCGCTCAAGCCTTCCGACCACAATCTTTTGAGTTTTTCGACGCGCTCGTCTGTCCAGTTCATGCCCGTTCTCCGCCTTTGAACGTTGCAGGCATGCAGAATCCTTCCACCTTTGCTGCAGACATCATTCCGCAACACCCACTACATCTATGCTTGAGGTGACTAGTTCCGCCGCATGCAGTCTAGTAATTGACGATTAACCTAGTGTGAGGCTGACTCCGTGGCAAGAGTCGGGAGAATCTGCAGGAATCGATTTCTTGGTTTTCCCCAACTTGCTGTTGGGGAGAGTCATTTTTGTCACATATGCAGGTGCCTGCCTGTTTCTTCGGCAAAGCCGGCTAAGGTGCCGGGCTTTGTTGACATTCGGGCCCTAAACCCCGATAGTGCCCCCGCCGCCCCACTGGGCGGCATTTTTGATTTTTCCGGCCGGTTTGGCCGGTCTTTCGGATTGCCTAGAGGAGTGATGTCGCCATGGCTGAAGCCGCGCTTTTCGACACCTTTGCCCGGGCCCCGTTGCGCTTCGAGCGCGGCGAGGGCGTATGGCTCGTGACGGAAAGCGGCGAGCGATATCTCGATTTCGGATCGGGCGTCGCGGTCAACTCGCTTGGTCATGCCCATCCCCATCTCGTCGAAGCGCTGAAGGCGCAGGCCGAGAAGGTCTGGCACACCTCCAATCTTTATGAGGTGCCGGGCCAGGAGACGCTGTCGCGCCGCCTCGCCGAGAAATCCTTCGCGGACAAGGTGTTCTTCACGAACTCGGGTGCGGAAGCACTGGAATGCGCCATCAAGACGGCCCGCCGCTATCAGTATGTGAAGGGCCATCCGGAGCGGTTCCATATCGTGACCTTCGAAGGCGCCTTCCACGGCCGCACGCTTGCGACCATCGCCGCCGGCGGTCAGGCGAAATATCTGGAAGGCTTCGGGCCGAAGGTCGAAGGGTTCGACCAGGTGCCTTTCGGCGATCTGGAAGCGCTGAAGGCCGTCATCACCGAAAAGACGGCTGCGATCCTCATCGAGCCGATCCAGGGCGAAGGCGGCATCCGTCCGGTTCCGAAGGAATTCCTGCAGGCGCTGCGCAAGATCTGCGATGACAACGGCTTGCTCCTGGTTTTCGATGAAGTGCAGACGGGCGTCGGCCGCACCGGTAAACTCTTCGCCTACGAGTGGTCGGGGGTCACGCCCGATATCATGGCGCTTGCCAAGGGCATCGGCGGCGGTTTCCCGCTCGGCGCCTGCCTGGCGACCGCGGATGCGGCTTCGGGGATGACCGCCGGTACCCATGGCACGACCTATGGCGGCAATCCGCTCGCCGTCGCTGTCGGCAATGCCGTTCTGGACGTGATCCTTGCCGACGGGTTTCTTCAGCATGTCCGCGACGTGGCCCTTGTCTTCCGCCAGGGTCTTGCGGCGCTCAAGGATCGCTTTCCGAATGTCATCGAGGACGTCCGCGGCGAAGGCCTGCTCCTCGGCGTCAAGGCCAAGGTGCCCGCCGGCGATCTCGTCGTCGCCATGCGAAACGAACATCTGCTGGGCGTCCCGGCCGGCGACAATGTGGTGCGCCTCCTGCCGCCGCTCACCGTCACCGCCGAGGAGGCCCGCGAAGGCCTTGCCCGCCTTGAAAAGGCGGCGGAAAAGCTTTCCTCCGCCGAACTGAAGAAATCCGCCTGAGGGGCGAGAAGGGGGCGCCATTCGATGGTTCCCTCTCGATAGGGAACCGTTAGTATGGCCGCACCGAAACATTTTCTCGATCTTTCCGCCATGTCCTCGGAAGACCTGAGGACGATCCTCGACGACGCCAAGACGCGCAAGCAGGCGACCAAGGCTGGCACGGCGGAAAAGCCGCTTGCCGGCAAGATGCTGGCGATGATCTTCGAAAAGCCCTCCACGCGCACCCGCGTCTCCTTCGATGTCGGCATGCGCCAGCTCGGCGGCGAAACGCTCTTCCTCTCCGGCACGGAGATGCAGCTCGGACGCGCCGAAACGATCGGCGATACGGCAAAGGTGCTGTCCCGTTATGTCGATGCGATCATGATCCGCACCACCGATCATGCGCGCCTCATCGAAATGGCCGAACATGCGACGGTGCCGGTCATCAACGGCCTGACGGACGATACGCATCCCTGCCAGATCATGGCCGACCTGATGACCTTCGAGGAGCATCGCGGGCCGGTGAAGGGCAAGACTGTCGCCTGGACCGGCGACGGCAACAACGTGCTGCATTCTTTCGTGGAAGGAGCGGCCCGCTTCGGCTATCGCATGAACATGGCGGTGCCCCTGGGGTCCGAGCCGCACGACAAGTTCCTGAACTGGGCACGCAACAACGGCGGCGATGTCATGCTCTGCCATGATGCCGAGCGCGCGGTGGCCGGTGCCGATCTCGTCGTCACCGATACCTGGGTCTCGATGAACCAGGAGCACAAGGCGCGCGGCCATAACATCTTCCAGCCCTATCAGGTCAACGGAGCGCTGATGAAGCGGGCCGACAAGGATGCGCTCTTCATGCACTGCCTGCCGGCCCATCGGGGCGAGGAGGTGACCGACGAAGTCATCGACGGTCCGCAGTCGGTGGTCTTCGATGAGGCAGAGAACCGTCTCCACGCGCAGAAATCCATTCTTGCGTGGTGCTTCGGCGCGGTCTAGCTCCGCTCACGGCAAGCCTTGATTTTCGTGGAAGCCGGTCCCATCTACCGGCAGTCAACTGCACCGCGCCTTGAGAGGAAGCGGCGCCTCAACGTACATCGTCGACGTCTTTTCCTCCGGCCAACGGTTCCGCTTGGGCCGGCGCTTGTGTAAAAGCTTGAAGGCTCGGCGCGAAGGAGTGAAGTCATGGCGGAAGCGACTGTGGAACTGAACGATCTCGACTTTGCCGGAGACGACCGCGTCGTGCCCTTCCAGGTGGAGGGGCTGGACGTCCGCGGCCGGGCGGTGCAGCTCGGGCCGCTCCTCAATGCCATTCTCGGCCGCCATGAATATCCCGCGCCGGTCGCGCGGCTGCTGGCGGAAGCGGTCGTGCTGACGGCTCTGCTCGGCACGTCGCTGAAGTTCGACGGCAAGTTCACGGTCCAGACCAAGGGCGACGGCCCGGTGGATCTCCTGGTGGCGGATTTCTCGACGCCCGATGCGCTGCGCGCCTACGCGCGTTATGACGAGGAAGCCCTTGCCGCAGCCCTCGAAGAGGGCAGGACCTCGCCTCCCGATCTTCTCGGGCGCGGCGTGCTCGCCTTCACCATCGACCAGGGCCGCGGCATGCAGCCTTATCAGGGCATCGTGCCGCTCGACGGCTCCTCGCTCGAAGAGATCGCCGGCGTCTATTTCCGCCAGTCGGAACAAATCCCGACCAAGGTGCGCCTTGGCGTGGCCGAGCTCTTCGACCGCGATGCCGAAGGCAAGCCGCGCCACAACTGGCGGGCAGGCGGCCTCGTGGCGCAGTTCCTGCCGCAGGCCCCGGAGCGCATGCGCCAGCCGGACCTGCATGGCGGCGATGGCGACGATCGCGAGACGGATCTCAGCGACGACGCCTGGACGGAAGCCCGTTCGCTGGTCGAGACCATCGACACGGACGAACTGACCGATCCGCAAGTTGCGATCGAGCGGCTGCTCTTCCGGCTCTTCCACGAGCGGGGGGTGCGGGTTTACGAGCCGCAGAGGGTGCATGACCGCTGCAGTTGCTCGCGCGAGAAGATCAAGAGCGTGCTGGCCGGCTTCACCGCCGAGGAGATCGAGGCAAGCCAGGAAGACGGCCAGATCGCCGTCACTTGCGAATTCTGCTCGACCACGTATCACTACGCAGCGGCCGAATTCGCCGCAGCGTAGTTTTTCCCTCCTTCTCCCCAGCGGGGAGAAGGTGCCCGAAGGGCGGATGAGGGGGACGCTATCAAACCGGACTTCGCGCCTGCTTTGTTTATTCGACGCTGCAATTGACCGACAAGACCGATTGCAGCGGTTCACCGAACCGCCTCCTCATCGCCTCGCATCCGCTCGGCATTTCTCCCCGCTGGGGAGAAGAAGGTGCACTCACGGCGCCTTGCATTCGAAATTAGCACCATCCTTCAAGTCGCCGCTGCCGGAATATTTCGCGACCTGCGGATAAGGGCAGAGCGGGCGGGTCATCGTCGGCTTGCCGTCCTTCATCTGGCTCGCCTGGATCACCTCCGGCGCCTTTCCGTTTTCGACCCAGTCCATCAGCGGCGTAAAGGCGTCGAAGACGTCCGTGCCGTAGCCCATGCTGCAGTGGTACATGCCGGGCACCATGAAGAGGCGGTAGAATTCCGCCGTCCGGTCCGCGCCCATCTGCTTGCGGACGGATTCGTAATAGTTGACGCCCATCATCGGGTTGAGCGCCGGGTCCGACCAGCCGAAATAAGTGATCATCCGCCCGCCGCGCTTTTCGAACGCGCTGAGGTCCGGGTTGGTGGCGTCGACGATCTCCCGGATCATGCCGATCTTCGGATATTCCTTGTCGAAGTCGAAGGTCTTCCAGTCGATCGCCTTGCCGGAGGCGGGCAGCATGGCCATGTTCTTCACGAAAGTCTCGCCATAGGCGAGCTGCCGGCTCGGCCCCTCCTCGGAAACCATCCACATGTCCCAGCCGCTCGTGCCGGAAGCGTCGACGCCCTCGGTGCCGAACTGTACGCCGGGAAACACCGTTTCGCCCTTGATCTTCACGCCGCCGGCCAACGTCTTCAGCGTTTCCACCTGCGCATTGGTGAAGCAGTCGGAACCGCCGGCCTCGCAGATCTTCAGATCCTTGGCGGCATCGAAATTGCATTGGCGCGGATCGGCGATCAGCCCGTCCTTGGCGCCGTCTATCGCGTCGCATTTGTCCATCACGGCCTTGGCCAGGACGGGAAGCTGCGCCTTGCTGATCGGCGCCTTCAGGAGCGCCTGGGCATTCCAGACGCCCCAGATCTGCGTGTTGGTGAGGTCGAGCACCGGCGCACCGGCGAGGATGCCGTCGAAATCGTCGGGATGACGCTGCGCCGAGATAAGCCCCTGGCGACCGCCGGTGGAGCAGCCGTCCCAATAGGAGAAGGAAGGATGCCGGTCGTAATAGCGCGCGGCGATCGCTTTTGCCGTCCCGACCGTCACATGTACGGCGCGGGAACCGTAATCGATCAGGAGGTCGAGATCCTGGGCGAAATCACCGAGCCTGTAGGTGACGGCGTCATGGCCGGTATTCTGCTGTACGGTCAGGAAACCCTTCGAGAGGGCGGCATTGCGGGTGGCGATGCGCGACGGAGCCGCAAGGTCTTCGCCCGCATAGCCCCCGTTGCCGAACATGTAGAGCCGCCGGTTCCAGTTGTCGGGCAGCGTGATCTCGAAACGGATCTGCGGGCGGATATAGCCCGTCACCTGGCAATGGCCCGGCACGGTGCCGACGCCCGCCACATGCGTGGCCTTCAGGGTGGTGACGTCGGCAAAGGACTGGCCGTTCAGCATGCCGCAGGCGATCTGCGGCGAGACGGTCGCGGCCGAAAGATCCGGCCTGTCCTTTTGATCGATGAAGCTGCTTTTGTTCTGGGCGAGCGCAGGGGTGAACGCCGCCAGCGCCACCAGAGCGCAGGACGCAGACAGAATGAGCCGTGTCACAGGTTCTCCTCCCAAAGACTGTTGCACGGCGCGAGCATGCCGAAGACGCAGGGAGGCAACAAATAGAAAAGCCGATGTGGCCCATAACTTATCGGCTATGGACGATCCGCGTCAGTTCAGCACCCGGAGGAGACCGGGCGAATCCAGCGAGAAGGCGGGGATCGTCACCTTGAAAGTCTCGCCTTCGTCCGTCTGCATGTCGTAGTGGCCGAACATCATGCCCGAGGGCGTGTCGAGCGGGCAGCCCGAAGAATATTCGTAGGAATCGCCCGGTCTCAGCCGCGGCTGCTCGCCCACGACGCCGGGCCCGTCGATCTCGTCCACCACGCCGTTCTGGTCGGTGATATGCCAGTAGCGATGGACGAGCCGCACGGAAACGAGCGAATGGTTTTCGATGACGATGCGGTAACCCCAGACATAGCGGCTCTCTTCCGGATTGGACTGGTCCTCCAGATAGTAGGGCTCGACGGCGACTTCGATGTCTCTTGTCCGGGCGCTATACATGCTGCACCTCAACAATACTCAGCTATCCGATATTGTACCTGATTACCGGAACGTCAAGAAATCTCCCGGTTTGAACAACCGAGTGTGAGCGTTTCTTGAAGTTAGGGATAACCGATATGGTGAATCCGGTAGCCGGATTCACCATGGCGGACGTCAGGCCGGGATCTTGGACAGCGCCTTGGCGAAATCCTCGATCAGGTCTTCGGTGTCTTCGATGCCGGCGGAGAGGCGCACGGTGCCGGGCGAGATGCCGAGTTCGGCGCGGGCCTCGTCCGTGAGGTTTTTATGCGTCGTCGTCGCCGGATGAGTGATCAGGCTGCGCGTATCGCCGAGATTGTTGGAGATCGTGACGATATCGAGCGCGTTCTGGAACTTGAACGCTGCTTCCTTGCCGCCCTTCAGCTCGAAGCAGACCAGTGTCGAGCCGCCCTTCATCTGCTTGGCGATGATATCGGCCTGCGGATGGTCCTTGCGGCCAGGATAGATGACGCGGGCGACCTGTTTCTGCTCGGCGAGGAAGTCGGCGATCTTCGAAGCGTTCGCCGTCTGCTGCTTCACGCGCAGCGGCAGCGTCTCGACGCCCTTCAGCAGCGTCCAGGCGTTGAACGGCGACATGGCCGGGCCGGTATGGCGGAAATAGTCGTGCAGGTTCTCGTCGATCCAGGCCTTGTCGGAAAGCACGACGCCGCCGAGGCAGCGGCCCTGGCCGTCGATATGCTTGGTCGCCGAATAGACGACGATATGGGCGCCGAGCTCCAACGGTTTCTGGAAGAGGGGCGTGGCGAAAACGTTGTCGACCACCACCTTGGCGCCGATCTGGTTGGCAAGCCTGGCGACGCCGGCGATGTCGACCACTTCCAGCGTCGGATTGGTCGGGCTTTCCAGAAAGAAGACCTTGGTCTTCGGGGTGATCGCCTTTTCCCAGTTTTCGAGGTCGCGCCCGTCGACCAGCGTGCAGCCGATGCCGTATTTCGGCGCGAGCGTCTCGACCACCCAGCGGCAGGAGCCGAAGAGCGCGCGTGCCGCGACGATATGATCGCCGGCTTTCAGTTGGCAGAGGATCGCCGCCGTGACGGCGGCCATGCCGGATGCGGTGGCGCGGGCGTCTTCGGCGCCTTCCAGCATGCACATGCGCTTTTCGAACATGTCGTTGGTGGGGCTGCCGTAACGGGCATAGATGAAGCCGTCCGTCTCGCCTTTGAAGCGCGCCTCGGCGGCCTCGGAATTTTCGTAGACGAAGCCCTGGGTCAGGTAGATCGCTTCAGACATCTCGCCATATTGCGAACGTAACGTGCCGCCATGTACGAGCTGGGTTGCCGGGCGCCAGGAGTTGGACGACTTGGTCATGCTAATCCCCACTTTCAAACAACAAAAAAACCGGCCGCAAAAAGCAGACCGGTTTCGCACCCGGTCCTTTTAGCCACTTGTTTAACGTGGCTGCAAGCCGACCGGCCAAATCACCACGGGATAAGAGTGGCATAGCGCCGCTCGCCGCTTGCGTCAATGGCCCCGATTTGGTTTTGTCGGGCGCGATATTTGGAAGAGACATGATGGCTCGTGTAACAGGCATTCTGGCGGACCGCGCGATTGCGGCACTTTTCGAAAGCGGACGGCTGATCTCCGAGCGTGAGCTCGATCAGGACCAGATCCAGCCGGCAAGCCTGGACCTGCGCCTCGGCTCGAAGGCCTTCCGCGTCCGCGCGAGCTTCATGCCCGGCCCGGTGAACCTCGTTTCCGACAAGCTCGACCGGTTGAAGCTGCATGTCATCGACCTGTCCGAGGGCGCCGTTCTCGAAACCGGTTGCGTCTATATCGTGCCTTTGATGGAGCGCCTCGACCTGCCGGCCGACATGTCCGCCTCGGCCAATCCGAAGAGCTCCACCGGCCGCCTCGACATCTTCACCCGCGTCATCACCGATTATGCGCAGGAATTCGACAAGATCCCGGCAGGTTATTCAGGCCCGCTCTATCTCGAAATCTCGCCGCGGACCTTCCCGATCGTCGTGCGCCGCGGTTCGCGCCTGTCGCAGATCCGCTTCCGGGTCGGCAATGCTCTGCTCGGCGAGCCGGAACTCCTTGAGCTTCATCGCGAGGAGATTCTCGTTGCTGCCAGCAGGCCGAACGTGTCCGGCGGCGGCATTGCGCTGTCGATCGATCTTTCCGGCGACAAGCAGGGCCTGATCGGTTATCGCGGCAAGCATCACACGGCTGTCGTCGACGTCGACAAAAAAGGCGAGCACGACATCTTCGACTTCTGGGAGCCGCTTTATAGCCGCGGCCGCAACGAGCTGATCCTCGATCCGGATGAATTCTACATCCTCGTTTCGCGCGAGGCCGTGCATGTTCCGCCGCTCTATGCGGCCGAGATGACGCCTTTCGATCCGCTGGTCGGCGAATTCCGCGTCCACTATGCGGGCTTCTTCGATCCGGGTTTCGGTCACGAGGCGGCCGGCGGGCGCGGCAGCCGCGCGGTGCTGGAAGTGCGCAGCCACGAAGTGCCCTTCATTCTGGAAGACGGCCAGATCGTCGGCCGCCTCGTCTACGAACATATGATGGAGCGGCCGGAAGGGCTTTACGGCACCGGCCTCGGATCGAACTACCAGGCGCAGGGGCTTAAGCTCTCCAAGCATTTTCGTGTTTGACGCGCCGGCCGCTTGACAGCCGGCGGCATCTGTTGGAAGTCTCGGAGCCGACGCGGGTGTAGCTCAATGGTAGAGCAGCAGCTTCCCAAGCTGAATACGAGGGTTCGATTCCCTTCACCCGCTCCAGTTTCCGGCTACATCAGCCTGCCCCATGCGGGGTTCCATTCAACGCCTTCCGAGAGCTCCACGAAGATCGGCGGCTTGTCCGGTCCACGGTTCTTGTTCTCCGCCATCCGGAAAGCCTCCTCCGGCTCCATCTCCTCGCCGGGAAAGATCGTGTCGTCCTCCACGGGATCTGCGATCTTGCGGATATAGCCGCGGATCTGGTCGCCGGAATGGTAGAATTTGATGATCAGCGCGCCGGGAGCCGGTTCTCCGCCGCGATAGCGATAATAGGTGTGCATCATTCTCCTCCAGTTGTCAGAGCCTGTTACCTGACGCCCGGAGATCCGAAAATGTTCCGGAATTCTGAACAGGAAGGCGGCCTTCCGTCATTTTCTGTTGCCGCTAGGTTCGTGCGGCGTCTTGTTCCAGAAGAAGGGTCTGGAGCGGAGTTCCAGCACGGCGCGCCATGCGGCAGCCGAAGTCATCAGCCAGTAGAGCGGCACTCCGGTCCAGCGCCAGCCGATCAGCCGCCTTTCATGTCCGATCATCGGCCCCCACCCGAGACCGAGGAAGGTGAGATAGCTGCCGAAAATGTTGATCGTATCGATCACGAAGAGCGAAAGCACGCCGGCCGGAATATCGTCTGCCGGCGCCGCCAGCAGGGAATAGGCACCGAGCGCCATGAAGACGATGATCAGCGGGTGGAGGAGCGAGGAGACCAGCATGCCTCCGATCATCAGCTGCGAAATGCAGAAGGCCGCAGGGCCCATCTCCCGGATGAGCCGGCCGGGATCGCGCATCAGCACCAGCCAGGTCTGCAGCCAGCCCTTGAACCAGCGGCTGCGCTGTCCCATCCACACCCGCATCGTCGTGGGCGCATCCTCCAGCGTCTGACGGCCGATGACCCCGGAGCGATAGCCGAGCCGATAGAGACGCAGCCCGAGATCGGCGTCCTCCGTGACGTTGAACGGGTCCCAGCCGCCTGCGGCATGCAGCGCTTCGGTGCGGAAGTGGTTGGACGTGCCGCCGAGCGGCAGCGGCATCCGCGCGTTCGCGAGCATCGGCAGCAGCCCGCGGAAAAGAGCCGCATATTCCAGCGAGAACAGCGCGCTGATCCAGGAGTGCTGCCCGTTGGTGATGATCAGCGGCGCCTGCAGGCAGGCAAGCTCCCGCGGCGACGTCCGGAAACGCTGATAGGCCTCGCGCAGCTGCTGCGGATGCGGCCGGTCCTCCGCGTCGTAGATCGCCAGGAACTCGCCGCGGGCAGCGCCCAGCGCATAGGTGAGCGCCTTGGGCTTGGTGCGCGGCTCGGACGGCGGCACTTCGACAATCTCGAAATGGGCGCCGGCCGAGAAGGCTTTCAGCGCCGCGATCGTCTCCCGGTCGTCCGCCTCGCAGACGAGCTTGACGTCGAGCAGCGAATGCGGCCAGTCGAGCCGCTTGAGGCTGGCGATCAGCTGCTCGGCCACCGCGGCTTCGCGGTAAAGCGCCACCATCACCGTATAGCAGGGAAGGGGGCCGTGCCGGGGCCGCAAAGCCGCCGGCACGACTGCCCCGAACCGTTGCCGCGTCAATGCCGCGAGCCTCAGAAGCAGGGAGGCGAAATAGACGAGCGACAGCAGGACATGCAGCAGGAGCAGCGCCGTAAGCGGCACGACGATCAGGGCTGAGGCCAGCGCGGCAAGCCCGATCCCCGCACGGAAGCCCTGGTTGCCGGTAAGCACGACACGGGCGGAAAACGCGGGGAAACGGTCGAAGAGCTGATTGACCGTGTCGCGTACCCGTCTTCCGGCGCCGGCGTGCCATACAGCCCGGCGGATCGCCGAAGGCGTGGTGATCGCGAGATCGCGCCCGAGCGGGGGCATGGCGGAAAGGGCCGCTCCGAGGTCGGCGAGCCGCAGGGCTTCCGGCACCACGGCCACCTGCGGAGCCCGATAGCGATAGTTGATGCGGATCTGGTTCGGGCGCTGCAATTGCGTATCGAGAGAAGGCGTGTCGGCGACGGAAGCCGGATCGATCGTCTCGACGAAGGGCAGGCGCAGGAAACGGGCGATCGCGCCGTAATAGGCCGCCTCGTCCACCTGGCCGCTATGGAGCAGCTCGCTCTCGATGCTGGTGCCGTTCCGCCGCGCCCTTTCGGCAAGCGTTGCAAGCAGCGGCTTTGAAAAACCGAGCGCGGCAAGGGCGGCGAGCTCCGGGTCCTCGTCGGAATCATGGATATGGTCTGCCGGCCCGTCCGCGGGTGAGGCCGAATCCGGCCACGATCCATCTTGCACCGGCGGCGATGCCGGTGGATATTCCTGCAAATGCATGACCCTGCCACACCGCCGGAAAGCGGATGCCCCAACCTGTCCCGATCTGGATCATAGAGATGCGCCCCATGATTGCATCCCCGAGAATCAGGGGTTTTTTCAACCTGCTGCAGCTTTTCCTTGTGGCGGGAGGATTTCTTGTCTGCGCCGGGCCGGGACATGCCGCCGACGGCCATACGCTTCCGCTGATGTTCGACGCCAGGGAGCGGCTGTCGCGGCCCGATCTTTCCGAGATCGTGCGGGTGCGGGTTCTCACGACCGTCGATTTCCCGCCCTTCAATTTCGCCGACCAGACCGGCCGGCTTGCCGGCTTCAACGTCGATCTTGCCCGGGAGATCTGCACCGAACTGAAGATCGAAGCGAAGTGCCAGATCCAGGCGCTGCCTTTCGAAGAGCTGGAGAAGGCGCTGGAAAGCGGCGCCGGCGAAGCCGTCATGGCGGGCATTGCGGTGACGCCGGAGCGGCGCCAGCGCTTCGCTTTCTCGCGGCCCTATCTCGGCGTGCCGGCCCGTTTCGCCCGTAATTTGGCGGCCAAGATCGGCGGCGACACGGCCGCCGCGCTTGCCGGCAGGCCGGTCGGCGTGGTGAGGGGCACGGCCCACGAATTGATGCTCAAGGCCTTTTTCCCGAAGGTGAACGCCACGCCTTTCGACACTTACGAGGCGATGCTGGACGCGCTGAAAGCCGGGAAGGTGGAGGCGGTCTTCTCCGACGGGCTGAGGCTGCCCTTCTGGGTGGCGGGCGAGGCGTCGGCAAAATGCTGCGCGCTTTTCGACGGCCCCTATCTCTCGGAAAAGTTCCTGGGCGAGGGCCTCTCCGTCATGCTCCGCAAGGGCGATCCGACGCTGGCGGCGGCTTTCGACCAGGCGCTCGGCGCACTCTCGCGCAACGGCCGCCTGCAGGACATCTATCTGCGCTACTTCCCGAACGGCCTTTACTGATCGCTGCCGCTTGTGAATTCTTTCCTATTCGCTATTCGCTATTCGCTATTCGCTATTCGCTATTCGCTATTCGCTATTCGCTACTACTGGCTCGCCCAGATGATCCGCGCCACCCATTCCACTTCGGAAAGGTCGAAGACGCGGTTGGGGTGTTCGGGGTTGAGGGAGAGAAGTTCCACCGTGCGGGCGCTCTGGCGGGCCAGCACCTTGGCCATCACCTCGCCCTCCTTGGTTTTCAGCACCACGCGGTCGCCGCGGCGCACCTGCGCGCCGGGCTCGACGATCAGCACGTCGCCGTCACGATAGAGCGGCATCATCGATTCGCCCTGGACCTCGAGCGCATAGACGCCGGCCTTGCGGGACGGGTCGACCGGGAATTCCACCACGTCCCAGCCCTGGCCGGCCGGAAAGCCGCCATCGTCGAAAAAACCGCCGGCACCGGCCTGCGCGAAACCGAGCAGCGGGATCGTGCCGCCCTGGGGCGGGAAATTGCCGTCGGGAAGCGTCGAGCGGCCGGAAGCGGCGGGCAGATAGCTCATGAACTGGTCGATCGTGGCCCCCGTCGCCTCCAGCACCTTGGCGATCGATTCCGTCGAGGGCCAGCGCAGCCGCCCGTCGGGGCCTAGCCGCTTCGATTTGTTGAAGGAGGTAGGGTCAAGCCCGGCACGCCGCGCAAGCCCCGAGGGCGTCAGCTGATGGCGCTCGGCCAGCGTGTCGATCGCGTTCCAGATCGTTTCATGTGACAGCATCTTGCCCGTACCCGTGATCTTCCCCGGACCAAGGGCGCGCGAGGCAGGGCCGGACAATCCGGCGCTCGGCGGCACCCTTCGATCAAAACCCGTGTCGCGGCCTTCAAGCGGAAAGGAGGCTCGCGCATACCCCCGGATTTTAACGGAGCCGCGGCCCGGCGTAAAGGGACGAAAGGAATAAAATCCTGTTTTCGTTCGCTCAGGCCACCAGCGCCATGTTGATCTTGCCGAGCTTGATCACCGCCTGCGTGCGGCTGTCGACATTGAGCTTCAGGAGGATCGCCGAGACATGCGCCTTGATGGTCGCTTCCGAGACGCCGAGCTCGTAGGCGATCTGCTTGTTGAGCAGGCCCTCGCCGAGCATGGTCAGCACCCGGCTTTGTTGCGGGGTGAGCGTCTTCAGCCGTTCGATGAGTTCGGTAAGGCCGGGGTCTTCCTCCTGCGCGGCGAAATCGCCCTTCGGCGCCCAGATATCGCCCTCCAGCACCGCCTGGATGCCGGCGCGGATGTCGTCCAGCCCGGAGGATTTCGAGATGAAGCCGGAGGCGCCGAGCTCCAGGGCTCGCCGGATGGTGGTGCAGTCGTCGCTTGCCGAGACGATGACGATCGGCAGGCCGGAGAATTCGGCCCTGAGCGTCATCAGCCCGGAAAAGCCGCTGACGCCCGGCATGGCGAGGTCGAGCAGCATCAGGTCGGCATCGGGATTGTTTCCGGCGGCAAGCCGCGCGGCCTCGAAATCGCCCGCCTCGATGATGACGAGCTCCTCGGCAATGCCCTGGACGGCCTGGCTGAGCGCGCCGCGAAACAGGGGATGGTCGTCTGCGATGATGATCGTGAGTGTCTGCATTCCCACGCTCCCTCCCAAGAGCATAGCCGGGCCTGCTTCTTTGAGAAGTTGTAAACCTCCCGTGAGCCGGAAACAAGTGCGGGAATCAGGTGCGGTCGGGTTGCGGTTCGTTCGCCCGCCGTTCATCCACAAATTCTCCGACGATCGCCATGAAGCGCCGCATGAATTTCTCCATGATGGAGAGCGACTGCTCCACTTCCTCCTCGCTCGGCAGCGCTTTCGGCGGCGTCTGGCTCAATCGCTCCTCGAGCGCGGTCACGCGTTTTTCCAGCCTGTCGAGCTCCTGTTCGTAGGCCGCCCTTTCGTCCGGCTGCATGCGGCAGGCAAGCGAGCCGTTCTCCTCGCGGCAGAGCGTCATGGCGCCGGTTTCGGTGTCGAGCCGAACGATACCGCTTTCCGTGCGTTCGAGCTGGAAGCGGCTGGGCTGTGTCTGCTGATGGGCCTGCTGGGCATTCGTGCCGGTCGAAACGAAAAGCATCGCGATCGCCACTGCTGACGTTTTCATCCTGTGGTCCTCCTGTTGCCGGGTGGACAAGCGCCGGGCTTTGCGGCAAACGCTGCGAGTATAACACATCCCAGAGAGCTCATGATGACGGATATAGTGTACAAGATCGTGCCGGAAACGCTCTGGCGTCGGGCCAAGGAAAAAGGCGTCTTCGAAGGCGCCGAAATCGATTTGAAGGACGGCTATATCCATTTCTCGACCGGCGCCCAGGCGCGGGAGACGGCGAGGCTGCATTTTGCCGGCGTCGCGGGCCTGCTCCTGGTGGCGGTCAACGCGCTCACCTTGGGGGAGGCGCTGAAATTCGAACCCTCGCGCGGCGGTGATCTCTTCCCGCATCTCTACGGCGTCCTGCCGTTCTCCGCGGTCCTCTGGGAAATGCCGCTCCTGATCGGTGCCGACGGCCTGCATGCCTTCCCGGAGAAGATGCCATGATCGGCCCCTTTGCCGGGCTCGCTTCCCGCGGTCTGTTCGTCTTCGATCCGGAAACCGCTCACGGGCTTTCGGTGGCCGCGCTGAAGACCGGCCTCGTGCCCGCCTGCAGCGTGCCGGCCGATCCGCGGCTGGCCCAGACGGTTGCCGGCATCAGGTTCTCGAACCCGATCGGCCTTGCGGCGGGTTACGACAAGAATGCCGAGGTTGCGGATGCGATCCTGAGGCTCGGCTTCGGTTTCACGGAAGTGGGCACGGTGACGCCGAAGCCGCAGTCCGGCAACGACAGGCCGCGCATCTTCCGGCTGATCGAGGATCGCGGCGTCATCAACCGGCTCGGCTTCAACAACGAGGGCCACGAGGCCGCTTTTGCGCGGCTCGCCGCCCGCCGCAATGCTCCGGGGATTATCGGCGTCAATATCGGCGCCAACAAGGATGCGGCCGACCGTGTTGCCGATTACGTCCTCGGCATCCGCAGGTTCTACGGCCTCGCCACCTATTTCACCGTCAACGTCTCCTCGCCCAACACGCCGGGCCTGCGCGATCTCCAGGCGCGCGACAGTCTCAAGGCGCTTCTGGAAGCCGTGCTCGCCGCCCGTGCCGAGGAGGCGGTGCGGCACGGAAAGTCCGTCCCGGTCTTCTTGAAGATCGCGCCTGATCTGACCGAGGAGGGGCTGGACGATATCGCGGCGGAAGCGATCTCCCATCCGCTCGACGGGCTCGTCGTTTCCAACACCACGCTCGCCCGCGACGGGCTGAAGGACCGGATGCAGGCAAAGGAGGCCGGCGGGCTTTCCGGTGTGCCGCTCTTCAGGCGTTCGACCGCCGTGCTCGCGAAGATGCGCAAGCGCGTCGGGCCGGCTCTGCCGATTATCGGCGTCGGCGGCGTTTCCAGCGCCGAGGATGCCCTGGAGAAAGTTCGCGCCGGGGCCGATCTGGTGCAGCTCTATTCCTGCATGGTGTACGAAGGGCCGGGGCTCGCGGCGGCGATCGTCAGGGGCCTGTCTTCGCTCCTCGACCGGGAAAAGGTCTCCTCGATCCGCGAGCTGCGCGATAGCCTCCTCGACTACTGGGCGGATGCGAAACTCTGACGCGCCTTGCGCGGCACCATGGCCGCCAGGAAGAAACCGCGCATCAGGAGGAACAGGTTGAGGGACAGCCACAGCCCGTGATTGCCGAAAGGCGGCACGAGCAGGACAAGGCTCGCGCAATAGCCCGCGAACGAGACCAGCATCATGTTGCGCATCTCGCGCGACCAGGTGGCGCCGATGAAGACGCCGTCCATCTGGAAGGCGAGCGCGCCGGTCAGTCCCGTCACCGCCGCCCAGGCAAGATAGGTATAGGCCTCCTGCCGTACCTCTTCGGATGTCGTGAGCAGATGGATGATCGGCTGGCCGAAGGTGATGAAGAAGAGGCCGACGACGGCGGCCATGGCGAATGACCAGAGGCCTGTGAGCTTTAAGGCTCGGTCGAAGGAAGGCCGGTATTGCGCCCCGACCGCGCGGCCCGCGAGCTGTTCGGCGGCCCCCGCCAGCCCGTCGAGAAAGAAGGCCGACAGCATGAAGATATTCATCAGCACGGCGTTCGCGGCCAGCGTCACGGCGCCGAAGCTGGAGCCCACGCGGGTGAGCAATGCAAACGCTCCGTTGAGGATCAGCGAACGGATCAGGATGTCCGCATTGAGCTGGAAGAGCTGCTTCAGCTTCGCCGTGTCGAATATCTCGGCCCGGCTCGGCTGGTCGGCGGCGGAAAACTGCCGGCTGACGATGACGAGGCCGATCGCCACGGCGCTGGTTTCTGCCGTTGCCGTCGCCCAGGCCACGCCCGCGACGCCCCAGCCCAGGATGAGGCCGAACAGGATGGCGAGTACGATATTCGTGCCGTTCAGAATGATCTGCAGGGTGAGCCCCAGCACGCCCTGACCGCGTCCGAGCACAAAGCCGAGGATAGCGAAATTGGCGAAGGTCGCCGGGCTCGTCAGCACCCGGATGCCGAAATATTGCCGTGTCACCTCGGCAACGGCCGGATCGCTGGTCATCAGGTCCGGCGCGAAGGCGAGGATCAGCGGCGAAAACGCCAGCATGAAGAGGCCGAGCGCGAGCGCGCTCAGGAGCGCCCGCCAGAAGACGGCCTGCTGCTCGTGCCGGTCGCCGCGTCCGAACGCCTGCGCCACGAGCCCGGTGGTCGAGGTACGCAGAAAGCTGAGGCTGCCATAGATGAGGTCGAAAAGGATGGCGCCGATCGCCAGCCCGGCCAGCGCTTCCGGTTTTCCGAGATGGCCGGCCACGGCGGTATCGGTAAGGCCCAGCAGCGGCGTCGTCAGGAAGCCGAGGGTCATGGGGATTGCGATACCCAGCACCAGCCGGTGCGTCACCTCGAATGGCCTGATGGTCTCTCCCTTGTGCCCTCCGCCCTCCACGGATCAGCCCGAGAGAACCATGGCCCAATAGGGCGGGGCGCCGGTGGACGTGCGCGCCATGGCGACGCCGAGGCCTCTGTAGGAGCCGAGCATGTTTTCCAGATGCTTCGGCGAATCGATCCAGGCCTGTACGGCGGCTTCCACCGTGTTCTGGCCGCTCGCGATGTTCTCCGCCGCCGGCAATGGCACGCCGTTCTTCCTCATCCTGCCGCCGAAATCGTCGCCGAAGCCGATCAGATGGCTCATTTCGTTGGCTTTGGCCATGCGCACCGCCTGCTGGACGGCCGCCCTGCGGGCCGGGGTGTCGAGCGACAGCGACGACCGGTTGCGGCTCTGCCTGAGCCTGTTCACCATCGGCAATGCCGCTTCCGTCTCATCCTCGGCACTCGACGTGGGCGTGAGGACATTGGTGGTCGAACAGCCGGCAAGAAGAAGCCCCATGCCGGAAAGGACGAGGAAACCCCGCCGGGTGGGAAGGACGAAGGCGGTCATGTCAGCGGCGGTAGCTCAGGAGACGCAGGATGACGAAGATCGGTATGACGACGATCGCGCCGAGCAGCAGATAGTCGCCGACCCGTCCGAGCGCCCGGAAGCCGTTATACCAGAGGTCCAGGAACCAGTAGCGGATGGTGCCGACGATATTGTCCGGCGTGAAGCCGAAGAACGCGAGAACGAAGCCCACCACCAGGCACACGACGATCAGCTTGACGATCGTGCGGCCCAATGAATCGCCCAGAAACCTGTTGACCCCGTCTGCCATCCTTGTCCTTCTCCGAACTGCAACTGAGAGATAGTCGGCGGCAGCTTCCGCCGCAAGCGTTTCCCCTTAGATAGAACTTGAGTTTTTTTGTGGCTTCGGCGAAGAACCCGCACCTTCAGGGATCATTCCGATGCTGCCCAGCCAGTTTTCTTCCGGCGACGTGATCGCCGACCGCCGCGCCGACTATGCCCGCATGCTGGCGGAGGGGGGCGATTTCGCGGCCGCGGCCGAGCTGATGGAACAGGCGCTGGAGATCGCGCCTTCTTGGGCCGCCGGCTGGTTCCGGCTCGGCGAGTACAGGGAAAAAGCGGGCTTCGAAACCGCTGCGGACGCTTATCGTCGGACGCTCGACCTCGCGCCAGACGACGTCTTCGGTGCCCGATTGAAGCTCGCGCTGCTCGGCGCGGAGGACGTGCCGGACCGGCCGCCGAGCCGCTATGTCGAAGGTCTCTTCGACGATTATGCCGATCGTTTCGATACGGCGCTCGTCGAAAGGCTCGACTATTCCGTTCCCGGCAAGCTTGCCGCGCTCGTCGCGCCTTACGGGCCGTTCATGAACACCGTCGATCTCGGTTGCGGCACCGGCCTCTTCGGCGCCGAAATCCGCGACCGGACGGGCCGCCTCGAAGGCTTCGACCTCTCCCTGAACATGCTGGCAAAGGCTGAGGCCAAGGAGCTCTACGATCACCTCGGCCAGTCCGACCTCAGCCTTTCCCCGGAAGAGTCCGGCCTCTTTTCGGCCGGTCTCGCGAAGCATCGCGCCGATCTTGTCTCGGCGGCCGATGTGCTGATGTATCTCGGCTCGCTGGAAACCGTCTTCCCGCTCGTGCCGGAACTGCTGGCACCGGCCGGCCTTTTCGCCTTTTCGGTCGAGGACGCAGGCGAGGGGGCGACATTTACGCTGCGCGATTCCCTCCGCTACGCCCATTCGGAAGCCTATATCCGCGCCTTGCTGACCGGCTACGGCCTCGATCTTCTCCGGCGTGAGAAGACGGTCATTCGCCTGGATGCCGGCAAACCTGTCCACGGCATTCTGTTTCTGTCGCGAAAGCCCGGCTGATCGATCGTTTCTTGCTTTTTTCCTCGCCGGCTCGTCACCCCTTGAACGCCCTTGATGGCGGTTTTATTGCAGTGCAATATCATCGAAAATAAAGGGGCGAGTGTTGGCTGAGCGAGAGAAGCGTGGCCTTGGTTTCTACAGTCTGGATCCGTCGCAGCATACGCTGCTGGAGGATGCGCAAGGCCTGTTCACAGGCGCCATGGTCGCCGCTCTCGGCTTCTACATGCTGAACAAGGTCGGGCTGCTGACCGGCGGCACGGCGGGCGTCGCCTTTCTCCTGCACTATGCTTTCGGTATCTCGTTCGGCCTGCTGTTCTTCATCGTCAACCTGCCGTTCTATTACCTGTCGTTCCGGCGGCTCGGCTGGGCCTTTTCCCTGAAGACCTTCATCGCCATCGGCCTCGTCTCGGTGATTTCCGAAATCGAGAGCCGCTTCTTCCTGATCGATTACCTGCACCCGTTCTGGGCGGCACTGCTCGGCGGCCTGCTCCTGGGCTATGGTCTCTTGGCGCTTTATCGCCATCGGGCGTCGCTCGGCGGCGTCGGCATCCTGGCGATCTATATCCAGGATCGTTTCGGCATCCAGGCGGGCCTCATCCAGCTTGCCTTCGACCTCGCCGTCATGGTCTGCGCCTTTGCGGTCGTCAGCCCCATGACGGTGGTCTGGTCGGTCCTGGGTGCGGTGATGCTGAACCTTTTCCTCGCCATCAATCACCGCTCCGACCGTTATATCGTCGTGCGGTGATCGCGGGGAGAAGGATCAGGCAGCCTTTGCCGGCTGGTCCACCGGATGCATGGCCCGGAAGCCGACGCAGAGCCGGTTCCAGACGTTGATCACGCCGATCGCGACCGTGATCTTGACCATGTCCTCTTCCGTGAAATGTGCCCTCAGCGTCTCGTAGGCGCTGTCCGGAACATGGGTATCCGCAACGCGGGTGACCGCATCCACCCAGGTTAAGAGCGCGCGTTCCTTCTCGTCATAGATCGGCGATTCCTCCCAGGCGCTCATCAGGTTGATCCACTGTTCGGAAAGCCCGTCGTGGCGGCTTTCCTTCACATGCATGTCGATGCAATAGGCGCAATGATTGATGATCGAGGCCCTGAGCTTGATGAGGTGGATGTGGCGGGGCTCGAGGCCGCATCCTTGAACATAGTTTTCGAGATTTTTGACGGCGTTGTAAGCTTCTTGCGAGGCTTTGAAGAAATTCAAACGGGGCTGCATGGCTTCTCCTTGGTTGCGCCCTCTCAACGGGCTGTTTTGCGTTCGTGGATTTCGAGGAAGGCGCAGCCGCGCGCGGCGATCCCGCCGTCGTCGGTAACCTCCAGGTCCGCCAGGATGTCGGCGATCGACACCTTGGCGAGTTCGGCGCGATAGGCCTTTTCCGCTTTCAGCATCGCGGCGTTGATGCCGCAGGGTTTTGCAAAATAGCGGCCCGGCAGCGGGTTCGGCCCGCGCTGGCGGATTTCGGCGCAGCGGAAGGCAGGCGCCGGGCCTTCGACGGCCAGCACGATGTCGAGCAGAGTGATCTCCTCCGGCGTCTTCGCCAGCCGGTAACCGCCCTTCGGCCCCGGCACCGTATCCACCAGCCCGGCGCCCGAGAGCGCCTGCATGTGTTTCAGGAGATAGCTTGTCGAGACGCCGTGAAACTCCGCCAGCGCCGCTGCCGACAGAACGCCGCCTTCGGAAAGGCGCGAAAGCATGGTCACGCAGTGGATTGCCTGTTCGACGCCGTCGCCGAGTTTCATTACTTGTCTCCAATCGCGGATGATTTTTATCCATGATTATGCGGAAGCGTCAAGCACTCTTCTTTTTCGCCGCTTTCCGCTTATCTTGAGCCTCGTGGACATCGTCGAAACCAAATCCTCCGGCCGAGATGCCGCGCTTCTGCCCCGGCCGTTCCAGACGTGGTTCGCCGAAAAGGGCTGGCAGCCCCGCGCCCACCAGTTGGAATTGCTCTCCCGCGCCACGGCCGGCGAGAACATGCTGCTGATCGCGCCGACCGGCGCCGGCAAGACGCTCGCCGGTTTCCTGCCCTCGCTCACCGATCTCACCCGCCGCGGAAAGATCCCGCCCGGCTCGGCCTTCGTGGGCATCCACACGCTCTACGTTTCGCCCTTGAAGGCGCTGACGGTGGATATCGAGCGCAACCTGATGAAGCCGGTCACCGAAATGGGGCTTTCCGTCACCGTCGAGAACCGTACCGGCGATACGCCGCAGGCCAAGCGCCAGCGCCAGAAGCTCAATCCTCCGGACATCCTGCTGACCACGCCCGAGCAGGTGGCGCTCTTGCTCGCCAACAAGGAGGCGGAACGCTTCTTCAAGGACCTGAGATACGTCGTCCTCGACGAGCTGCATTCGCTGGTCACCTCCAAGCGCGGCCACCTTCTCTCGCTCGATCTCGCGCGCATCCGCAGGCACGCCCCGCACGTGCGGACGATCGGCCTTTCGGCCACCGTCGCCGATCCCATGGACCTGCAGCGCTGGCTGGTGCCGCAGGGCGAGAGCCCGGCCCCGCCCGCCGGCCTCGTGCATGTCACGGGCGGCGCGGCGCCCAACATCGCCATCATGAAGACCGACGACCGCATTCCCTGGTCGGGCCATGTCTCGACCTATGCGATGCCGGAGGTCTACGAGGAGATCAAGCGCCACAAGACGACGCTGATCTTCGTCAATACCCGGTTCCAGGCGGAGCTTCTCTTCCAGACGCTCTGGACGATCAACGAGGACAACCTGCCGATCGCGCTGCATCACGGTTCGCTCGATGCCGGTCAGCGCCGCAAGGTGGAGGCCGCCATGGCCGCCAACAGATTGCGCGCCATCGTCGCCACCTCCACGCTCGACATGGGCATCGACTGGGGCGACGTCGATCTCGTCGTGCATGTCGGCGCGCCGAAGGGGGCGTCGCGGCTCGCCCAGCGCATCGGCCGCTCGAACCACCGAATGGACGAGCCCTCGAAGGCGATCCTGGTCCCCGCCAACCGCTTCGAGGTCATGGAATGCCAGGCGGCGCTCGACGCCAACTATCTCGGCGCACAGGACACGCCGCCGGTCGGCGAAGGCGCGCTGGACGTGCTCGCCCAGCACGTGCTCGGCATGGCCTGCGCCGAACCTTTCGATCCTGTCGAGCTGTACGAGGAGATCACCTCGGCCTCGCCCTATGCCAACCTCTCCTGGGAGATGTTCGAACGCATCGTCGATTTCGTCGCGACCGGCGGTTACGCGCTGCGCTCCTACGAGCGTTATGCCAAGATCCGCAAGACGAAGGATGGCCGCTGGCGCGTCTCCAATCCGCAGGTCGCCCAGCAATACCGCCTGAACCTCGGCACCATCGTGGAGGCGACCGAACTCAACGTCCGGCTCGTGCGGCGTAATGCCAACGGCTCGCTGGGCCGCGGCGGACTTTCGCTGGGCAAGGTCGAGGAATATTTCCTCGAACAGCTGGTGCAGGGCGATACCTTCCTCTTCGCCGGCAAGGTGCTGCGCTTCGAAGGCATCCGCGAGAACGAATGCCTCGTTTCCAACGCCTTCTCGCTCGATCCGAAAATCCCCGCCTATGCCGGCGGCAAGTTTCCGCTCACCACCTATCTGGCGGCTCAGGTCCGCTCCATGCTGGCCGATCCCGACCGCTGGCGCGTATTGCCGGACCAGGTGCGTGACTGGCTCAATATCCAGCGCGACCGCTCGATCGTGCCGAAGGACGACGAGTTGCTGATCGAGACCTTTCCCCGCGGCAAACGCTTCTTTCTGATCGCCTATTGTTTCGAGGGCCGGCTGGCGCACCAGACGCTCGGCATGTTGCTCACCCGAAGGCTCGACCGCATCGGCGCCCATCCGCTCGGCTTCGTCGCGACGGATTATTCGCTCGCCATCTGGGGTCTCTCCGACATGGGCGCGATGATCAGGTCGGGCCGTCTCAGCCTTTCCGATCTCTTCGACGAGGACATGCTGGGCGACGATCTCGAAGCCTGGCTGAACGAAAGCTACATGTTGAAGCGCACCTTCCGCAATTGTGCTGTGATTTCCGGCTTGATCGAGCGCCGCCATCCGGGCAAGGAAAAGACAGGCCGGCAGGTGACGGTCTCGACCGACCTGATCTACGACGTGCTCAGAACCCACGAGCCGGACCACGTGCTCCTGGAGGCGACGCGGCGCGACGCGGCATCCGGGCTTTTGGATATCGGCCGGTTAGGCGATATGCTGAAGCGAATCAGGGGGCACATCACCCACCGCGATCTCGACCGCGTTTCGCCGCTCGCCATCCCGATCATGCTGGAGATCGGCAAGGAGCCGGTGCCGGGCGAGGCGCAGGATGCGGTGCTGCAGGAAGCCGCTGAGGATCTGATCGCGGAGGCGTTGGGGTGACCAAGTGTCCTCCGTCATTCCTGTGCTTGTCACAGGAATCCGGCAGCCGCGTCTGAGGCGCAAGAGACTCCTTTCACGCGAAAGACCTCGCGTGGTTGGATCCCTGTGACAAGCACAGGAATGACGACGTTAGGGCATTGGAAAAAACGAAATTGATGCACCGCCTCGGGCTTGCAGCCCGTTCGACAATGATGACCGGAACCGCCACAGGCGCGGAAGAGATCGTCGTGAACGGCGTTGCCGCCGTCTGCGATCCCATGGGCGGCCTCTATTTGCCGGAAAGCGGGCTGCTCGTCGTTTCCGACCTGCATCTCGAAAAAGGCGCGGCCTTCGCCCGCCGCGGCATGATGCTGCCGCCCTATGACACGATCGCCACGCTCAACATCCTGTCCGCCGTCATTGCCCGCTACGATCCGAGGATCGTCGTCTCGCTTGGCGACAATTTCCATGATCGGAAGGGCTCGGAGCATCTGCCGCAAGAGCTGCGTTCGCTGATCGGCGCCATGGCCAGTGGCCGCGACTGGATCTGGATCAACGGCAACCACGATCCCGACGGCACCGTCGACCTGCCGGGCACCTGCGCCGACGAGCTGTTTTATGGCGGCCTCGTCTTCCGCCACGAGCCGAGCCTGATTTCGGGCCCAAGGGGAAGCAAAGGCGAGATCGCCGGTCATCTGCACCCCGCCGCCACCGTCCGCCGCCGGGAAAAGTCCGTCCGCCGCCCGTGCTTCGCGGGCGACGGTTCGCGCCTTCTCATGCCGGCCTTCGGGGTGCTGGCAGGCGGTCTAGATCTCCGCCACCCGGCCATGCGCGGCCTCTTCGATCATGAGACGCTGGTCGCGCATCTGCTCGGCCGCGACCGCATCTATTCGGTACGTTACGCCAATCTCATCGGCTGATCGGGACGGCATCCCGCTCGAGGCTTCAACGGTAGACCAGCACCGGCGTCTTGGAATTGGCCAGCACCTTCATGGTGACGCTGCCCAGCATGAACGCCTTGAAGCCGGAACGGCCGTGCGAGGCCATGGCGATCAGGTCGCAATTGTACCTGTCGGCCGCCTCGATGATCGTGCTCGCCGGATCGATGCTTTCGAGCTTCACCGTCTCGCAGGCAACCATCCGCTGCTTCGCGGTCTCCGTGGCAGCAGCGAGGATGCGGTCTGCCGCCTCGTTGTTCTGACGGTCGTATTCCGCATAGGCGATTTCCATGCCGGTCGGATTGAGCGTGAAGACCTGCAGCGGTTCCATGACGATCAGTACCGTTGCTTCCGCACCGATTGCATGGGCGAAATCCAGCGTCTCTTCGAGCGCCTTGGTGGAAAGCGGCGAGCCGTCGGTCGGGATGAGAATGTGCTTGTACATATGCGCCTCCGTGATCTTGCAGCCTCAGAATGGCAGCCAGAGTAAGCGCTTCATTGACATTGCTCAATTGTCCCGCACATCCGGCCATGGGTTCTCTCCGTCCCGCAGCCATCTGAGAGTATCCCGCCAGAAACCATGCATATGCCGGGAATGGAACAGGCTGAAATGCCCGATCGCCTCAAGATCGTAGTCCGCGGGTTTCAGCAGCACCTGAGTGACCGTTGCGTTGCGATAGTAGGCGAGCGCCCGCCGGACCGCGGCGACCGTGCCGATATCGTCGTCCGAAATGGCGATGGCCAGGATCGGCGCCTTCACTGCCGCAAAGCGCCGCAGCACGTCTTCCCGCTCACCTTCGGGATGCGTCAGCTCCATCCGGGCGCCCCGAAAGCTCCATTCGTTGGCGATGCCGGCCGGCAGGTCCTCCAGCCAGCCGAGCCGTTTCCCCGGAAAATAGCCGTAGAGTGCCGTCAGCACCGGCATCACGATATGCCACTTCCAGAACAATCTTGCCCGATGCCCGGCCGCATAGTCCCGCCAGTAGGCATATTGCGCGCCGACGGTCAGCATACGGTCGATCCGCTCCGCGCGAGGAGAAAGGCCGGGCAGATAGCCGCCGATGCTGTGGCCCACCACATGGAGCGGCTGTCCGGGCCGGGCCTCGTCCATGAACCGGAGTGCGGCGTCGAAGTCCTGCTCGCCCCAGTCCCGCCAGCGATAGCGGCATCCCCGCAGCGCCTCCGGCCGTGAGAGGCCGATGCCGCGATAATCGTAGGTGAGCACACCGAAGCCCTCCTGAGCGAGGAAATCCGCGTAATAGTGGTAATAGCGGGCAAGCACGCCGGTCGCGGGGTTGATGATGACGCTCCCGAGCGCTGCACCTTTTGCCGGCCAGAGGTGCCCGTGCAGAACCACGCCGTCGCGGCAGGTCAGCGTGACCGGCTCGCCGGCCGGCCGCGGCTTTGATGTTTCCGCTGTGCCGGGGGTTTCGCGGACGGACATGGGTTCTGTGCTGCTCATTGCCTTCCTCCCTTGGCGGGAGGTGAGCATATTCAGCCCTGTGTGCGGCGCAATAAGCCAAAAGATGAAGGCGCCTGCCCCCCTGTGTGCGCCCCGAGGGAGGGCTTGGCCCTTGCCAGGCCTCTCCCTTCATAGCGTTCATGCCTGTTTTCCGACCTCGTAGCGCAGGATGACCGCCCCGTTTGCCGCCGTGGCGGAGGAGATGAGCTTCAGCTCGGTCAGTTGGTCCGCTTTCTTGAAGAGCGGATTGCCGGAACCGAGCAGCACCGGCACGATGCAGATGCGGTATTCGTCGACCAGCCCTTCCTTCATCAGCGAGGCGAGCAGCTCGGCGCTGCCGAAGATGAGGATCGTCCTGCCGTCCTGCGCTTTCAGCGTCTTGAGCTCCGCGACCGGATCGCTGACCACGCGCGTGTTGTTCCAGGCGGCATTCTTCATGGTCTTCGAGACGGCGAGCTTGGCGATGCTGTTCATGTAGTCCTTGACCGGACCTTCGTTCTCGGCCGTCGGCCAGTAGGCCGCCATGCCCTCATAGGTCTTGCGTCCGAAGACCAGCAGATCTCCTTCCTGGCCGAACTGTTCGGAAAGCTCCCGGAGCTCCGGTCCCCAGGCATAGTTGTGAAACTCCAGGTCCCAGGGCTTCTCCCCCTCGAAATATCCGTCCAGCGTCATCAGGTTCCAGGCCACCAGCTTTCTCATGTCATCCTCCATCGCGTTAAAACCAGTTGCATTTAGCAAGCAGTTGAAAGTTAGCGAAACTGATTTTATAATGCAAGCGGTTTTTTGGAGAAAGAAATGGAAGAACTGCATCGGTCGGGCTGCCCGATCAATCTGACGCTGGAGGTTCTCGGCGACCGCTGGAGCCTCATCGTCATCCGCGACATCATGTTCGGCAACCGCCGCCATTTCCGCGAGCTGCTGCAGAATTCGGAGGAGGGGATTGCCTCCAACATCCTGGCCGACCGTGTGAAGCGCCTGGTGGAGCGGGGACTGCTCACCCGCGAGGACGATCCGAGCCACAAGCAGAAGGCGATCTACAGCCTGACCGAAATGTCGATCCGGCTGGTGCCGATCTTCGCGGAGATGGGCGCCTGGGGCCGGCGCTTTCTTCCCGTTTCGGAGGAGCTTTCGATCCGCGCCCAGCTCCTGGAGGAGGGCGGGCGGCCGCTCTGGGAGGATTTCATGCAGGAACTGCGCGTCCTGCATCTGCACGCCCCGCGCGATCCCGACAAACCGTCCGTCTTCGATCGCCTGCGCGCCGCCTATCTCGAAGTCGTCGCCCGCAACAGGGCTGCCGCCGAGGCGGCGGAATGATCAGTCCTTCCGGAAGATCAGGCTGGCGCCCCAGCCGGTGATGACGGCGATCAGCACGCAGAGGAAGCCGTAAGCGATCGGCCGGTTATGCGCGGCGTCGGTGATCGCCTGTTCGATGCCGGTCTTGACGACGCGCAGCGGCAGCTCCTTCTGGAGAATGAGCTGGCCGCTCTTGAAGAGATAGGCGCGCACCACGTGAACCCCGTCCGGAATGTTGGCCGGCAGCCTCAGCGAGGCACGGAAGAGGCTGGACGAGACGAAGCGCACGCCGCTCGTGTCGCGCTGGTAGAGCCCGCTGGTGAGCTTCAGCCGCCGGTAGGCGTCGCGGAATTCGCCGATCAGGCCGGAATCCGGAATGTAGCCGACCGGGTTGAGCGCCAGATGGTCGATGCCGACGCCGATATTGTTGAGGCTCGTCGGCTGGTCGATGCTGTCGATCTGGCGCGTGCTCGCCATCGAATAGCTTTCCGGCACCTGTTCGAAGGTCATCGACTGCGTATTCATCCAGATGCCGAAGACGCGCTCCTTCCTGCGCACCGTCGCATAATCCTTCGGGCCTTCCAGCGTCACCACCAGGTCGTATTGCCCGATCGCCAGGAACAGTTCGTCCGCGTTGGTAAGTGCCCCGAAGATCGTCAGATCCGCGCCGCGGAAGTCCGAGGCGATGGCGATTTCGCTGGTCGAGGCGCCGATCTCCAGTCCTTCCCTCACCGTCGAAGCCTGTCCGAACGGTACCTGCGCCATTGCGGGCGAGGCGAGCGCCGCGAATACGAACAGCAAGGTGGAGCGGAGGAGCCGGCGCATCAGTAGGACAATCCCCCGACCGCGACCGAATAGATGTCCTCCGGCGTCACGATGAGCCCGATCGCGAGGCGGATGCCGACGGCCAGCACGAGCAGCGCCAGCAGCGCGCGAAGCTGCTCGCCGCGCAATTTCTGGCCCACCCGCACCCCGTATTGCGCGCCGATCACGCCGGCGACCATCAGGATCGAGGCGAGCACGATGTCGACGGAATAGTTGGTCGCCGCCTGCACCATGGTCGTATAGGCGGTCACGAAGATGATCTGGAAGAGCGACGTGCCGACGACCACGTTGGTCGGGATGCGCAGGAGATAGATCATCGCCGGCACCATGATGAAGCCGCCGCCGACGCCCATGATCGAGGTGAGCACGCCGATGCCGAAGCCGAGCGTCACGATCGGAACGGCGCTCAGATAGATCTTCGATTTCTTGAACCGCATCTTGAAGGGCAGCCGGTGCACCCAGATGTGCTGGCCGGGGCGCTTCAGCGGCATCGGCTCGTTGCTCTTCGCCCGTTGCATCGCGCGCAGGCTTTCCTGCAGCATCAGCGCGCCGATCGTCCCGAGCAGCACCACGTAGAGAAGCGAGATGAAGAGGTCGAGCTGGCCGACCCGCCGCAGCCAGGAAAAGACCCAGACGCCCGCCGTCGCGCCCAGGAGGCCGCCGACAAGCAGCACCGAGCCGAGCTTCATGTCCAGCGTGCCGCGCCTGAAATGGGTGATCGCGCCGGAGATCGAGGAGGCGACGACCTGGTTGGCGCCGGTTGCGACCGCCACCACGGGCGGAATGTTGTAGAAGATCAGGAGCGGGGTGATCAAAAATCCGCCGCCCACGCCGAACATGCCGGACAGGAAGCCCACGGCTGCGCCCATGCCGAGAATGATGAAGATGTTCACCGAAAGCTCTGCGATCGGCAGGTAGACAGTCACGGCCGAACCCCGAAAAGGCAAGAATCACCGCCTCGCGGGGCGGCGCGATGGTGTGTCCGCCCGCTGCGGCGATGGGATTGTGCGCGACCCTGACCCCTTGAAATTGCCGGCCGGGCGCCTGTTTCCACATGCGCCCGGCACGAGCTGCGAGTCAATTCGCAAGTGTCAGATAATTCGGCAATTTTACCGTTTTTATGGCGGCGTGATTAATAACGCGCAACTCTTCAAACCCGGTCGGGTAAGTAGACTTGGAGAGCTAAGCCTATTTGTTCCGCGCGAGCAGTTCCTTCACCAGCGCATCGTTGATCCTGCCGTTCGGCTCCTGCCCGACCGAGGTCTGGAAGGCCTTGATCGCCGCGGTGGTCCTGGCGCCCATCTTGCCGTCCGGCTGGCCGGCGTCGAAACCGTTCTTGTTGAGGATCGCCTGGATGTTGCGGATCGCCTTCTCCATGTCGACGGAGGCCGTGGTGAGCGGCTTGCCGGAAGCCCATTCGTCCGGCAGGTTGATCGAATTGGCCTGGGGATCGAGCGGCTGCACCTTCCAGTGCTCCGCCTTGGCGCGGGCGCTTTCGAGCTGCTCCTTGCGCATGGCGTTCGCCACCTCGTCGCGCTTCTGGGCGGCGTCCTTGTCGCCGTCCTTAGCCGCGACCGCGAACCATTTGTAGGATTCCTCGAGGTCCTGCTTCACGCCGTTGCCGCGCGCATAGAGGATCGCGAGGTTGAACTGGCTGTCGGCGATGCCGAGATCGGCAGCCTTGCTGAACCATTCCACGGCTGCGGCATAGTCCGGCTGCCCGTTGGCGCCGGAGGCGTAGAGCACGGCGAGATTGTGCATGGCGCTCGCATTGCCGGCCTCTGCCGCCTGTTTGTAGTAGGTCATCGCCCTGGTGAGGTCGCGCGTAACGCCGGTTCCCTTCTCGAAGAGGTTGGCGAGCCGGTACTGCGCCGGGGGGAGCCCCCGGTCGGCGGCGAGCTTGTACCAGTTGGCGGCCTCCGAGAGGTCGGCCTGGACGCCGCGCCCTTCGGTGAAGCGTGCGCCGATTTCGAAGAGGGCGTTGGGATCGCCCGCCGCTGCCGCGTCGGCGAGCGACTTGGGCTCGATGCCGCCGGGAACGGCGATCGCCGCCGGGACGTCGGGATTGAGACCGGGGGCTTCCGTCCTCGGCGCGGCGACGAAATTGTCCTGCGCCTCCGGGGCCGTGCCGGCCGGTTCCATGAGGGAGGGTTCGCCGGCCGCCGGGTTGGGATCGGTGAGATGGGGCGATGCGGCTTCGGGCGCGGGTGCGGTCTCCGCCGGAACTGCCGGCGCGGCGGCGATTTCCGCATCGCTGCCGATGCTGTCGGCGGCCGAGTTTTCGGGTGCGGTGTTCCCGCTGCCGCCGGCCATATCGGCCGGAGCGGGCTCGGCGGGTGTCTCGATCGTTGCGACGGCAGCTGCAGGCGCCTTGGCTCCGCCGGTCAGCGTCTTGGCGAGCGGCATCGCCATCAGTGCCAGAAGCACGGCGCCGACGGCCATCAGGATCGGTCGGCGATGCCGGGAAAATATCGCGCCGATGCCGGTGCCGGAGGGTTTGGCGGCCTTTCGCGGGTCTTTTGCCGGCGAGGCGCCCTGCGAGGGATCGGTTTCCTGCGCGGCGGCCTTGGCGGCGCGGCGGGCGGCGGCGATATAGTCGGCCCGCTCGGTGTTGCCCGGCCGGTCGCCGTCGAATGCGCCGGCGGCCTGGCTGGCGCGGACCCGTTCCAGGATCTTCTTCACATCCGGAGCCCCGGAGCCCGGTTCCAGGAGATCGTTCTCGTAGTCGGACGGCAGCGCATCCGAGGGATCGAGCGAAGGCGCGGGCTCGACGACGGCACGGCTGCTCTTTGCAGCTTCGCCCTTGCCGCCCGGCAGGAAGCGGCGGGAAAGTTCGGTGAGCAGGCTGGGCTTGGCGGTCTTGTCGTTCGGCGCGGTCTTGGTGTCCGCCCGAAGCGGCGCGTCGGTCTCGGCGACTTCGCCGGCGGCGGTTTCGCGGGTGCCGAAGGCTGCGGCCGGTTGCGGCAGTCTCTCGGCGTTCATCACCTCCTCGGGCGATGTGGCGGAAAGCGACGCGGCAGCCGGCGTGGCGGGGGCGGAAAGGCGGGCTTCGTATCGCTCCGCCGCGCCGTAATGCCGCTCCCGCTCCGCCTGGGCGGAAACGGCAAGGCTTTCTTCCATGCCGTCCAGACGGTCGGCGATCTGCACCAGCGTGCCGTGCAGGGCTTCGAAGGTCCGATGCGTCCGCTCTTCCGAGCTGCGCGTCAGGTCTTCGAGATGCCGCAGATCGTCGGCGAGCGCGGAAAGCGCGGCCATGTCGGCGGCGGCGACCGGAGCGCCGGAGGCCGTTTGGCGCGAATAGGCTTCGACGACGGCTTCGGCCGCCTGGCGGGCCGCCTCGATGATGTATTCGTCA
This sequence comes from Neorhizobium descurainiae, assembly GCF_051400715.1. Taxonomy (NCBI): domain Bacteria; kingdom Pseudomonadati; phylum Pseudomonadota; class Alphaproteobacteria; order Hyphomicrobiales; family Rhizobiaceae; genus Neorhizobium; species Neorhizobium descurainiae. The sequence continues at coordinate 83,628 of NZ_JBLFFK010000018.1, read as the reverse complement.
TTGGTCGCCATATAGCTTTCGATCGCCGTCATGCGGCCGTCGAAATCGGCAGGTAGCGCGCCGGGGTGTGGCTGGCTGATCAGCGCCGAAAGATGGGCGATCTGTTCCTCGAGATTGCGCAGCGCGCCGTCGTCGCTTCGCGGCGCGGCTGCCGCCTCGTTCAGACGGGCGGCGATGTCGCTCAGCCGGTCCTCGATGCGGCCGACTGCATTCTCATCCATCGCCGGCTGCATGCGCGGCTGATAGTCCATTTCCTCGATCCGCCGCGCGAGATGGTCGAGCCGTTCTGCAAGCACATCGTTGACGGAGCCCTTTTCCAGGCCCTCGATCCTGCGGGAAATGTCGGCAAGATGGTGAAAAATCTCCGGCTGTTCGGTCGGCTTCTGGGCCTGTTCGAGGATTAGCGAAAGCTGCTCCAGCCGGTCTTCCAGGCGCAGGGCGGCCTGTTCGTCGGTCAGCTCTTCGATGCGGCCCGTGAGCGCTTCGATACGGGCCGAAAGCAACTCGGTCGGATCCGCCTGATGGTGAGACGCCTGGCTCAGTGCGTCGATCTGATCGGCCAGCGCGCCGATCCGTCCTTCGAGCCGCTGCAGGAAGGACTGGTCGATCGATGCGGCGGCGGAAGCGCGCCCGCCGGCTGCGATCGCCCGGCTGATTTCGTCGAGCCGCTGGTCGAGGGTGGAGAAATGCTCGGAGAAGGCCGCGCTGCTCGGCTGCATGTGCGAGCCGAGCTGCTCCATGGCGCTGGCAACGGTGATCAGCTTCTGCTCCAGCGCCCGGATGACCGGGTTGTCGCTCATCTCGCCGAGCTGGCTCTTGATGTCGTCGATGCGATAGGCGAGCGAGACGAGTTCCTCGCGCAGCGCTGCCGAGTCGAGGTCGTGCATGCGCTCTTCGAGCCCCTGCCAGCGGCTTTCCATCCGCCGCACGGAATCCTCGCGGGCGAGCCCTTCCATGACGGTGCGCAGCTCCTCGAACTCGGCGCGCAGGCCGGCCGCCTCCGGCGTCGCCTGGTATCCGAGCTGATTGATGCCTTCCGCAAGCCGGGCAAGATCTTCGCGCAGGTCCTCTGTGAAGTGCTGGTCCTCGGCGACGGATATGATCGAGCGGATTTCGCTGCGGAGGGCGTTCATCTCGCGCGCGACGCCTTCGGAAATATCCTGCTTCAGCTCCTGGCGCAGGCTCACCAGAGCCTGGGCGATATCCCGCATGCCGCTGTCGGCCTGTTGCGCCGGCATGTGCGGTGGTGCAGCCGGACGGGCGAATTCCTCGCGGCGCGGCGGGGCCGCGTAGCGCGTTTCCGCATAACCGGACGTTTCGGCGCGTCCTGCCGTCTGGCGCTCGCGAGGCCGGTAGGCTTCCGGCGGTCGCACGTCGCTCGGCCGCGGCCCGGCAGGGCGGGGCTCTTCGCGCCGCGCCTCGGGCGCGGGCTGGCGGTCGGAGCGGACGCTGCGGTCGCGACCGGTTTCGAGCATGCGCTGGCGCTCGCGGATCTGGGCGAGCGGATCGCCGGCGAATTCGGGAGCGCGATGGGGGACCGTGGCCGGCGCCGGGCGCCGTTCCTGGCGCGGATCCCGGTGTTCGAGGCTCTTCGATGAACGGGGATCGCGGCCGGCTCCCGACATCAGCCCCTCGATACGAGCCTCCAGCCCTTCGATGGTGCGGTTCAGCGCATCCAGGGAAGAGCGGTCGCCATGACGGTGAGGAGTCGATCGTGATCCGTTCATTTTGCTCGCTCGTTTCGACGTTGTACTTGCCGGCCCTCGTCAAGGCCACGCCGGAGGAATCGTCTCCACCCGTGGAATCAGCCTTATATTAGGGGTACCTTACGCAAGACTTGCCATTCCGACGGGCATTGCTTTTCCCAAAGCAAATACGCCGCGTCGGCTGAGAACCCACTATTTCCTGAAACGTGGTAAACAAGTCGTTAATCGACGTAAAAATTTAACCTTTTTGATGCATCGGTCCCTGCATCGAGGTGATGACGTTCGCCCCGCGCTCCCTATCTTCCCGCTCTTCCGTCCGGCTCACGAACGCTCCACCGGCCGGAACATGTGCGCGAGGCGGCATTGCAGCAGTGAGGGGTAGCGAAATTACGGGCCGTGAACATTTGACGTTTACGCAAACGTCAATTATTCATGATAGAGGAAATTCGGACCGCGCCATGCGTCGAAGGTCCGGGACGAGGATATGGAGGAAGCTCGACAATGCCAGTGTACAAGGCGCCGGTGAACGACACGCTTTTCATCTTGAACGATGTGCTGGGACTGGAGCGCTACGGCAATCTGCCGGGTTTTGCCGATGCCACGCCGGACATGCTGGAGGCGATCGTGGGCGAGGCGGCCAAGGTTGCGGAAGACGTGCTTTTCCCGCTCAATCTCTCCGGAGACCAGGAAGGCTGCACCCGAAGCGATGACGGGTCGGTCTCGGTGCCGAAGGGCTTCAAGGAAGCCTACGACCAGTATTGCCAGGGCGGCTGGATCGGGCTTGCAGTGCCCGAGGAATTCGGCGGGCAGGGGCTTCCCTATACGCTTCACGCCGCCGTCGGCGAATACATGTCGTCGGCCAACATGTCGCTGATAATGTATCCGGGCCTCACCCAGGGCGCGATCGCCGCGATCCTCGTTCACGGTTCGGACGAGCAGAAGAAGACCTACCTGCCGAAGATGGTGGAAGGCACCTGGTCGGGCACCATGAACCTGACCGAGCCCCATTGCGGCACCGATCTCGGCCTTCTCCGGACCCGCGCCGTGCCGAACGGCGACGGCTCCTACAAGATCTCCGGCCAGAAGATCTTCATCTCCGCCGGCGAGCACGGCATGACGGACAACATCATCCACCTTGTGCTGGCCCGCATCGAGGGCGCGCCGGAAGGCACCAAGGGCATCTCGCTCTTCATCGTGCCGAAGTTCATGGTGGGTGCCGACGGTTCGCTGGGCGAGCGCAACGGCGTTTCCTGCGGCGCGATCGAGCACAAGATGGGCATCCACGGCAACGCCACCTGCGTCATGAACTACGACGAGGCGACCGGCTATCTCATCGGCGCCGAGAACAAGGGCCTCGCCGCCATGTTCGTGATGATGAACGAGGCACGTTTGGGCGTCGGTCTCCAGGGGCTGGCGATCGCCGAGACCGCCTATCAGAACGCCGTCGCCTATGCCCGCGAGCGTATCCAGGGCCGTTCGCTCTCCGGTCCGAAGGCGCCGGACAAGAAGGCGGACCCGATTATCGTGCATGCCGATATCCGCCGCACGCTGATGACGATCCGCGCCTTCAACGAGGCCGGTCGCGCCTTCCTGCTTTGGACCGCGCTGAAATCCGACATCGCCCACCGCTCGGAAGATGCGGCCGAGCGGCAGAATGCAGACGATCTACTCGGTCTCGCGACCCCCATCCTCAAGGGCGTCATGACCGACAAGGGCTTCGATCATGCCGTCATGGCCCAGCAGGTCTTCGGCGGCCACGGCTATATCGAAGAGCACGGCATGAGCCAGTATGTGCGCGATGCGCGCATCACCATGATCTACGAAGGGGCGAACGGCATCCAGGCGCTCGATCTCGTCGGCCGCAAGCTGGCGCTGAACGGCGGCCGCGCCGTCATGGCCATGTTCAAGGAGATCGGCGATTTCTGCGAGGAAAACCGCGCCGACGAGAACATGGTCCTCTTCACCAAGGGCCTCAAGAAGGGCTTGAACGACCTGCAGGCCGCAACCATGTGGTTCATGCAGAACGCCATGGCCAAGCCCGACAATGCCGGCGCCGGCTCGACCGATTACATGCACCTCTTCGGCCTCGTGACGCTCGGCTACATGTGGGCGAAGATCGCCAAGGCCGCGCAGGAGAAGCTTGCCGCGGGCGACGCCCGGGAGGATTATCTGAAGAACAAGCTCGTCACCGCGAAGTTCTTCATGGAGCGCATCATGCCGGAAACGGCGCTGCGCAAGGCCCGTATCGAAACCGGCGCCGATACGATGATGGAACTGGCTGCGGAAGCGTTTTGATTGGAACTACCCCCTCTGGCCTGCCGGCCATCTCCCCCACAAGGGGGGAGAAGACAAGTGGCAACCGCTTGCCTTAAACGAGCGTCGGCAGAGCGGCGGGGTTAAGCCCTCCCCCTTGTAGGGAGGGTTTGGGAGGGGTCTTCTCTCCCGCATTGATATTGAGGCAAGGTAAATTGCCGCCCCCAAAGGGTAAACGGGAGAGATGACACCATGACCGAAGTCTTCATTTACGACCATGTGCGCACCCCGCGCGGTCGCGGCAAGAAGGACGGATCCTTGCACGAAGTGCCGTCCGTCCGTCTCGCCGCCAAGACGCTGGAAGCGATCCGCGACAGGAACGGCCTCGATACGACGACCGTCGACGATATCATCATGGGCTGCGTCGATCCGGTCATGGATGCCGGCGCCGTCATCCCCAAGGCCGCCGCCTTCGAGGCCGGCTATTCCACCCGTGCTCCCGGCATGCAGATCTCCCGCTTCTGCGCCTCGGGCCTCGATGCGGTGAACTTCGCGGCCGGCAAGGTCGCGGCCGGCTCCGACGATATCGTCATCGCCGGCGGCGTCGAGAGCATGTCGCGCGTCGGCATGGGCATGTCCGGCGGCGCCTGGTACATGGACCCGTCCGTCAATTTCCCCGCTTTCTTCATGCCGCAGGGCGTCTCGGCCGATCTCATCGCCACGAAATACGGCTTCTCCCGCGATGATGTCGATGCCTATGCCGTCGAGAGCCAGAAGCGCGCCGGCAAGGCCTGGGATGCCGGCTATTTCAAGAACTCCGTCATTCCGGTGAAGGATCAGAACGGCCTCACCATCCTCGACCGCGACGAGCACATGCGCCCGACCACCGACATGCAGTCGCTCGCATCCTTGAACCCGTCCTTCCAGATGCCGGGCGAGATGGGCGGTTTCGAAGCCGTCGGCATCCAGGCCCATCCGGAAATCGAGCGCATCAACTACGTCCACCACGCCGGCAATTCGTCGGGCATCGTCGATGGCGCGGCGGCCGTCCTCATCGGCTCCAAGGCCGGCGGCGAGAGCATGAGCCTGAAACCGCGTGCCCGCATAAAAGCCTTCGCCAATATCGGCTCCGATCCGGCGCTGATGCTGACCGGCCCGGTGGATGTCACCGAAAAGCTCCTGAAGCGCTCCGGCATGAAGCTCTCGGATATCGATCTCTTCGAATTGAACGAAGCCTTCGCCGCCGTGGTGCTGCGCTACATGCAGGCCTTCGACATTCCGCATGACAGGATCAACGTCAACGGCGGTGCGATCGCCATGGGCCACCCGCTCGGCGCCACCGGCGCGATGATCCTCGGCACGGTGCTGGACGAGCTGGAACGCCGCGATCTCAATACCGCGCTGGTGACACTCTGCATCGGCGCCGGCATGGGCACCGCGACGATTATCGAACGGGTTTGAGGGCCAACCCTCCCCCTTGTGGGGAGGGTCGAGCGAAGCGAGGGGAGGGGTCTTTGGACACCAATTCCCCTCCCCAACCCCTCCCCACAAGGGGGAGGGGCTAGCCGACAGAATTCTAGGGAAGAGGAAATCCCGATATGAGCACCTACAAGAACTTCACCGTCGAAACCGACGCAGACGGCATCGCCCTCGTCACCTGGGACATGCCGGAAAAATCGATGAACGTCTTCACCATGGAGGTGATGGACGAGATCGAAAAGATCGTCGATGCCACGGTCGCCGATAGCGCCGTCAAGGGCGTGGTCTTCACCTCCGGCAAGTCCTCCTTCTCGGGCGGGGCCGATCTCACCATGATCAAGGGCATGTTCTCCATGCTCGCCGAAGAGCAGGCGAAGGACCCGGCGACGGCCGCCCGGAAACTCTTCGATGCCGCCGGCCGCATGTCGCAGCTTTGGCGCAAGGTCGAAACCAACGGCAAGCCCTGGGTCTCGGCCATCAACGGCACCTGCATGGGCGGCGCGTTCGAACTGTCGCTCGCCTGCCATGGTCGTGTCGCCGCCAATTCCAAGTCGGTCAAGATCGCGCTGCCGGAAGTCAAAGTCGGCATCTTCCCGGGCGCGGGCGGCACGCAGCGCGTGCCGCGGCTGGCGAACGCGCAGGATGCCCTGCAGATGATGACCACCGGCCAGAGCCTGACGGCGCAGCGCGCCAAGGCTATGGGCCTCGTGCATCAGGTGGTCGAACCCGCCGAACTCGTCAATGCCGCCAAGCAGATGATCAAGGACGGCCTGAAGCCCGTCGCCCCGTGGGATGAAAAGGGCTTCAAGGTGCCGGGCGGCGGCGTCTGGACCCCGGCGGCGGCGCAGCTCTTCCCGGCAGCCCCCGCCATCCTCCGCCGCGAAACCGGCGGCAATTATCCGGGCGCTCTGGCGATCTTGAAATGCGTCTATGAGGGCCTGCAGCTTCCCTTCGATACGGCCCTCAAGGTCGAGCAGCGTTATTTCACGGAAATCCTGCAGACCACCGAAGCCTTCTCGATGATCCGCTCGCTCTTCGTCTCCATGCAGGAGCTCGGCAAGGGCGCCCGCCGCCCGGCCGGCGTCCCGAAGACGGAGTTCAAAAAGGTCGGCGTCGTCGGCGCCGGCTTCATGGGTGCCTCGATCGCCTATGTCACGGCCGCCGCCGGCATTCCCGTCACCCTCATCGACCGGGATCAGGAAGCCGCCGACAAGGGCAAGGCCGTCTCCGAAAAGCTGGTGGCCGATTCTATCGGTAAGGGAAGGATGACCAAGGAAGAAGGCGAAAAGCTGCTCGCCCTCATCACCCCGACGCCGGATTATGCGACGCTCGCCGATGCCTCGCTCGTCGTCGAAGCCGTCTTCGAGGACCGCGCGGTCAAGAAGGCGGTCATCAACCAGGTCGAAGCGGTCATTCCGGAGACCACCGTCTTCGCCTCCAACACCTCCACCCTGCCGATCACCGGGCTTGCGCAGAATTCGAAGCGGCCCGACCAGTTCATCGGCGTGCATTTCTTCTCGCCGGTCGAGAAGATGATGCTGACCGAGGTGATCCTCGGCGAAAAGTCCGGCGACAAGGCGCTGGCGGTCGCGCTGGATTATGTCGCGGCGATCAAGAAGACGCCGATCGTCGTCAACGATACGCGCGGCTTCTATGTCAACCGCTGCGTCTTCCGCTACATCAACGAAGCCTATGACATGCTGATCGAAGGCGTGCCGGCGGCGATGATCGAGAACGCCGCCAAGATGGCCGGCATGCCGGTCGGCCCGCTGTCCCTGAACGACGAGGTCGCCGTCGATCTTTCCCAGAAGATCATGAAGGCCTCCATCGCCGATCTCGGCCCCAACGCCGTCAAGGTGGAGCACATGGCGCTCATCGACCAGATGGTGGATGTCTTCGACCGCCGCGGCCGCAAGAACGCCAAGGGCTTCTACGAATACCCCGCCAAGCCCGCCAAGAAATATCTCTGGCCGGAACTGAAGACGCTCTTCCCGCAGAAAAAGGCGGAGGATGTGGATGTCAATGTGCTCAAGCAGCGCCTTCTCGTCACCATCGCGCTCGAAGCCGCCCGCACCATGGAAGAGGGCATCGTCACCGATCCGCGCGAGGCCGATGTCGGCTCCATCCTCGGCTTCGGCTTCGCCCCCTATACCGGCGGCACGCTCTCCTACATCGACGGCATGGGCGTGAAGAAATTCGTGGAACTCTGCGAGAAGCTGGCGGCATCCTACGGCGACCACTTCAAGCCGACGGAGCTCTTGAAGGACATGGCGGCAAACGGCGAGACGTTCTACGGACGCTTCGATCCGTATGGGGAGGGAAAGAAGGCGGCGTGAGGCGGCTTTCTTTATTAGTTAGGGGCGATGAAGTCAGGCCGGTCTATTTCTTCTGATTGCCCGCAAAAGCGGCCGTCAGGCCAAGGCCAATATAGACGAAACCGCTGACCCAGCGTTCAGCCTTCAGATAGACGGGGCTGCGCTTTAGCCAATTACCGGCCGTTCCGGCAGCAAGTGCGTAGGTGCTATCCGTCAGAACGCCGATCGCTGTGTAGAGAATTCCGAGAAAAGCGATCTGCATTGCCACATGGCCACGGTCGACCTCAACGAACTGCGGCAGGAAAGCCAGAAAGAACAGCGCTGTCTTCGGATTGAGGAGGTTGACTATAAAGCCCTCACGAAAGAGGCGCATGCGGCTGCGCGCTGGTAAACCGCCCTCGACGTCGGGAATGCCCGACGGGCCGAAGAGTTTCTTGAGGCCAAGCCAGATCAGGTAGGCCGCGCCGGCATACTTCACCACGCTGAAGGCGAGCGCGGACGACGCCAGGAGCGCCGACAGCCCCACAGCAGCGGCGGCGACATGAACAAGCGTGGCCGTGTGGATGCCAAGGATCGAAACGAGGCCGGCAGAACGGCCCTGCTCGACCGAGCGCGCGAAGATGTAAAGGACTGCTGGTCCCGGCACGAGAAGCAACACCAGGGTCGCGCTGACGAACAGGCTGAGATTGGTTGCACTGGGAATTGCCAAATCCATGATTGTCTTGCCCCGTTTCCTACGGCAGTAGCGATAGCATTGGACTGCGTCCAAGGCGAGGTAAACCTGCAGCTTTGGGTCGAAAGCGGTCTCTACATATGTTCCTCGTAGGACAAAACCACCACCTCTCCCCAATCCCATCAACCACTTAACCCCTTTCTCATCCCCGCCCCCAAAACCTGTGCCTACAATCTTCCCGTTCCGTCACGGATACACCGGCAGGCGTGCCGGCGAGGCGGAACCGGCGCGGGTCATGAGGGTAGGACGCAAAACCTCATGATCCGGGTTCGCGGAAAATGGTCTCCCTCCGGCGACACGGGGAGAGATGACGGGTTTCGGACCGGCCCATCATCTCTTGATGCCCGAAAGAGCGCGCCGGGCGTGCCTGTGCGGCACACATGGTGGCTCTATGGATGGTTTCGCCGGATGTCGAAAGTCCGCCGAAAACATCGGGAAGCCGGCGGCGGCCGTCTGGATTATTGGCGATAACTCGGTTCGCCCGTGGTCCGGATGGTCAGACGAACACCCTCCGGAAGGGCCACGGCAGAGAGACCGGAGTCGCGGATAAAAACCGCCGAACGGGGCGCTGAGAGGTGTCACCTAAAACTAAAACTTACGAGGCAGCTTTCAGCGCCCCGTCCCACATGAAAATATCGAGATCGCCAAGGGAGGAGTGTGCCCGGTCGTTGCCTCGGCCTCACGCCTTGTCCAGCGCCATCGTCAGGTCGGCGATCAGGTCGTCCGGGTGCTCGATGCCGATCGACAGGCGGATGGTGCTGTCCAGCACGCCGATCCGCTCGCGCACGTCGGCGGGGACGCCGGAATGCGTCATGGTCGCCGGGTGGCTGGCAAGCGATTCCGTGCCGCCGAGGCTCACGGCCAGCTTGAAGATCGAAAGCGCATTGAGGAAGCGGAAGGAGGCCGGCTGGCCGCCCTGGATGTCGAACGAGAAGGTCGATCCGCCGCCCGTGCATTGCCGGGCGAAGACTTTCCCCGTCGGCGAGGCCGGATCGTCGAAGGGCAGGTAATGCAGCTTCTCGACCTTCGGGTGATCGCGCAGGAAGGCGGCGACGGCGGCCGCATTGGCATTCGCCTTTTCCATGCGCAGCGAAAGCGTTTCCAGCGAGCGGCCGAGCATCCAGCAGGAATGCGGGTCGAGCTGCGTGCCGATCGCCCCGCGCAGCGCCTTCACCTGTTTGATGATGGCCTTGGAGCCGAGCGCGGCACCCGCGATCAGGTCCGAATGGCCGCCGACATATTTGGTCAGCGAATAGAGCGAAATGTCGGCCCCATGCTCGATCGGCCGCTGGAAGACGGGGCCGAGCAGCGTGTTGTCGCAGACGATGATCGGTGTATGCCCCTGCCGCTTGCCGATCGCGTCGGCCACCCGGCGCATCATCGAAACATCCACCAGGCTGTTGGTGGGGTTCGCCGGCGTCTCGACGAGGATCACCGAGACGCGGCCCTTCGCCATCGCTTCTTCCGCTGCCGCCGAGACCGTCTCCTCGTTCACCCCGTCCGAAAAGCCGACCGCCGCGACCCCGAAATTGAGGAAGGTTTTCGCAAGCAGCGTCTCGGTGCCCCCGTAGAGTGGCTGGGAGTGCAATATGCTGTCGCCGGGCCTCACGAAGGCCATCAGCGTCGTGGCGATCGCCGACATGCCGGAGGAGAAGAGCGCGCCGCTTTCCGCCTGTTCGTAGACCGCCATCCGGTCCTCGACGATCTCGCTGTTCGGGTGGTTGAAGCGGGAATAGACGAGCCCTGCGCCGGTGCCGGGCGGCGGCTCACGGCGCCCGGCGACGAAGTCGAAGAAGTCGCGGCCCTCTTCGGCGGACTTGAAGACGAAGGTGGAGGTGAGGAAGACCGGCGGCTTCACGGCCCCTTCGGAAAGCTCCGGGTCGTAGCCGTAGTTCAGCATCTGCGTTTCAGGGTGGAGCCTGTGGTTGCCGATATGCGTCTTGGAGGGGTGCGGCGCGGTCATGATCGGTCTCCTGCGGATGAGAAGCTGTCCCGTGAGGAGATAAGGCCGCAGGCCGCATTCTCAAGCGCTGCGGAAAGCACGATATCGGGAGTGGAACGTAGGATGCATGCCGTTGACCGCGCCGTTCCGGCAGGGCTATCACTTTCCCGTCTTGAAACGGGAGGATGCCCACTGGTCGCGGGCATCGATGATGAAAAAATGCCGCGCCTTTCCGCATCCACGCCCCTTCCGGCCCATGTTATGAAACCGGGCTACGACCGAGGATCTTTGAAGCCCGGCATCCTGCATATCGGCGTCGGCGCGTTCCATCGGGCGCATCAGGCGGTCTATACGGATGCCGCGCTGGCAAAGGAGTTCGGCGACTGGGGAATCGTAGGCGTCAGCTTACGTTCGGTGGATATCGTCCATGACCTGCGGGCGCAGGACGGGCTCTATACGGTCATCGCCCGCAGTGCGGCGGGCGACAGCGCCCAGGTCGTCGGTTCGGTGGTGAGGGGGCTTTCCGGCACGGAGGACCGGGAAGATATCCTGGCGCTGATGGCCGATCCGGCGATCAGGGTCGTCACCGTCACGGTCACGGAAAAGGCCTATGGTTATGATCCGGTCTCCTGCGGGCTCGACCGTAACCATCCCTCGGTCGCGGCCGATCTTGCCGGTCCCGGAGCCCCCGTCGGCGTTATCGGTTATCTCGTCGAGGGCCTGTCCCGCCGCCACGCCGCCGGCCTGCCGCCGTTCACGGTGCTCTGCTGCGACAACCTGCCGACCAATGGCCGCATCGTCCGGCGCCTCGTGATCGAGATGGCGGGCGCCCATGATCCGGCGCTCGCCAACTGGATTTCGGGGCAGGGCGCCTTTCCCTGCAGCATGGTCGACCGCATCGTGCCGGCCGCCACCGAAGAAACGCGAGCCCGCGCCGAAAGGCTGATCGGCGCGAAGGACGAGCTGGCGCTCGACACGGAGCCGTTCATGCAGTGGGTGATCGAGGATCACTTCATCTCCGGCCGGCCGAAATGGGAGGCCGGCGGCGCTCTCTTCGTCGCCGACGTCGAGCCCTACGAGAAGATGAAGCTGAGGCTCCTCAACGGCTCCCATTCGCTGATTGCCTATCTCGGCCAGCTGAAAGGCTTGGAATTCGTCCGCGATGTCATGGCCGTGCCGGAATATCGCGCTCTGGTCCGCCGGCATATGCAGGAGGCGGTGAAGACGCTCGATCCGGTGCCGGGTATTGATCTTGCCGGTTACATGGATCAGCTGATCGAGCGGTTCGAGAACCCGACGATCGCCCACAAGACTCAGCAGATCGCCATGGACGGCACCCAGAAACTGCCGCAGCGCATTCTCGCCGGCGCGGTGGAGACGCTGGCGAAAGGCGGCGACGCGTCATCGGCTGCTTACGTCATAGCGCTCTGGATCGCCTATGCACGGAAGACTGAGGAGATCAACGATCCGCGCGCGGCCGAACTCAAGGCTGCCGCGGCAAACATGGCGGCGGGTGATCCGTCTGCATCCTTCCTCGCGATCCCGCGCCTGTTTCCGCAGGCCCTCATGGAGAATAGCCTATGGCGTGCGCGGGTGAATGCGGAGCTTGAAAAGCTGAACGCCGGCTGAGATCGCCTCAATTAGCCCCCGAACGTATAATCCGAGATCGATTGCGGTTTCATCTCGATCGAGAAACCCGGCCGCGAGGGCGGCATGTAGGCGGCGTTGCGGATGATGCAGGGATCGACAAAATGCTCGTGCAGATGGTCGACATATTCGATCACCCGCCCGTCCTTGGTGCCGGAAACGGCGATATAGTCGATCATCGAGAGATGCTGGACGTATTCGCACAAGCCCACGCCGCCGGCATGCGGCCAGACGGGCAGCTCGTATTTCGCGGCCACCAGCAGCACGGCCAGCACCTCGTTCAGCCCGCCCATGCGGCATGAATCGATCTGCACGATGTCGATCGCGCCTTCCGCGATGAACTGCTTGAACATGATGCGGTTCTGGCACATCTCGCCGGTCGCGACCTTCACCGGGCCGATCGCCTCCCGGATTTTCCGGTGGCCGGCGATATCGTCCGGGCTGGTCGGTTCTTCGATGAAGAAGGGTTTGGCGAAGGCAAGCTTCTTCACCCAGTCGATCGCCTGGCCGACGTCCCACACCTGGTTGGCGTCGATCATCAGGTAACGGTCGGGACCGATCACCTCGCGGGCAATGGTGAGGCGCCGTATATCGTCCTCGAGGTCGCGGCCGACCTTCATCTTGACGTGGTTGAAGCCGGCATCGACGGCCTCCTGGCAGAGGCGGCGCAGCTTGTCCTCCGGATAGCCGAGCCAGCCGGCCGATGTCGTGTAGCAGGCGTAGCCCTCGCGTTTGAGGGTTTCGATGCGCCCCGCCTTGCCGGCCTCGGCCTTTTCGAGGATTGCGATCGCCTCCTCGCGGGAAAGCACGTCGGTCAGGTAACGGTAGTCGACGATATCGGCGATCTTCTCCGCGGGCATTTCGGAGACGAGCTGCCAGACAGGCTTGCCTTGCTCCTTGGCATAGAGGTCCCAGAAAGCGTTGACGACGGCGCCGGTGGCGAGATGGATCGCGCCCTTTTCAGGCCCGATCCATCGCAGTTGGCTGTCGCTCGTCAGGTGCCGCCAGAATTTGCCGGGCGCCCCGGCGAAAGCCTCCAGTTCCTGGCCGACCACCAGATGCCGCATCGCCTCGATCGCCATGCAGCAGATGTCGTTGCCGCGGCCGATCGTGAAGGTCAGGCCGTGGCCGGAAAGCCCGTCGCGATCGGTATCGAGGATGACATAGGCCGCCGAGTAATCCGGATCCGGGTTCATCGCATCGGAGCCGTCGAGGCTTTGCGATGTCGGGAAACGCAGATCGAAGACGCGGAGATCGGTGATGCGGGTCATGGGGTCACTCGGTGGTTTTCAGAGGGCCCAGCCGCCGTCGATGGCATAGGCCTGGCCGGTTGTGTAGGTCGCGCCGGCGAGATAGACGGCGAGTTCTGCGATCTCCTCCGGCGTGCCGAGCCGGCCCATCGGCTGGCGGGCGATGAAGGCGGCCTTGGCGGTCGCGTAATCACCCTGCGCCTTCATGCGGTCCTGCAGCGAGGGGCTTTCGACCGTGCCGGGGCAGATCGCGTTGCAGCGGATGCCCTCAGTCACGTAATCGGCGGCGACGGACTTGGTGAGGCCGATCACGGCCGCCTTGGTGAGGCCGTAGGCGAAGCGGTTCGGCACGCCCTTGATGCTGGAGGCGACGGAGGACATGTTGATGATCGCACCGTCCTTCTGCGCCAGCATGCCCGGCAGCACGGCGCGGATCGTGCGCACCATCGACTTGACGTTGAGTTCGAGCGCGAATTCGAGCTCGCTGTCCTTCATCTCGAGGATCGAGCCGGCATGCACGAAGCCGGCGCAGTTGAACAGGATGTCGATCGTGCCGGCCTTTTCGACGAAGGCCCTGACGGCGCCGTCGTCGAGCACGTCGAGCCGGGCGGTCGTGAGATTGCCGATGTTCGGCAATGTCGCGAGCAGCGTTTCGTTGATATCGGTCGCATGAACCGTGGCTCCGGCTTCCGCGAAGGCGAGCGCCGTCGCGCGCCCGATGCCCTGGCCGGCGGCGGTCACAAGTACGGTTTTTTCATCCAGTCTGGTCGTCATGTCATGTCCTCGATTTTTCCTGGCCCAGCGGATCAGTCATGATGGAACACCTCCTCCATCATCGCCCACCACTCGCCTTCTTTGCGGCTTGCAAGCGGCCTCTGGCAAGGGATGGTGAAGGACCACCATCCCTGATTTTTCGGATCGGCGGCCATTTTCGCCATATCGGCCTCGAAATCCGTGCCATGATATTCCCAGGTGCCGAAAAGGAGGTTTTCCGGTTCGCGCAGGAATATCGTGTAGTTTCTGATGTTGCAGCGGCCGATGAGAGCGAGGATTTCCGGCCAGACGGCCGCATGCAGCCGCTTGTATTCCGCGATCATGTGGGGCTCGACGCCGATCACCATACCCATCCGTCGCATCGCTCTCTCCTCAGACTTCCACCAGCGCCTTTACGACGCCGGCGGCCGGATCGGTCAGTTTCGGAAACCTTTCCGGCACGTCCCGCAGCATCATCCTATGGCTTATCAGGGCCTCGGGGATGCTGCCGGCCCGCATAGCCTGCATGACCCGCTCGAAATCGGCGCGCGTGGCGTTGCGGCTGCCGAGCAGCGAAGTCTCCCGCTTGTGGAATTCCGGATCGGAGAAAGCGATGTCGCTCGAGACGATGGAGACGAGCACATAGGTGCCGCCATGGCCGACGAAGCCGAAGCCCCGCTCGATCGCCTTGGGACTGCCGGTCGCATCGAAGACCGTATCGAAGAAATCGCCCTCTGTGATCGCGGAAAGCTGCTCCCGGTCTCCGGCACCGAGCTGGACGGTGGAGGTGATGCCGAGATGCCGCCGCCCGAATTCCAGCCGGTCGGCCCGGCCATCGAGTAGGGTCACGTCGCCGCCGTCGAGCTTTGCGAAGATGGCGACTGCGAGCCCGATCGGCCCGGCCCCCGTCACCAGCACCTTCTGGCCGGGTTCGATGCGGGCGCGGGCCACCGCATGGGCGCCGATCGCCAGGAACTCCACCATGGCCGCCTGGTCGAGCGAGAGCCCGTCGGCCTTCAGCACGAACTCCTCGGGCAGGCTCAGATATTCGGTCATCCCGCCGTCGCGGTGAACGCCGAGCACGCCGATATTGCGGCAGCAATTGGTCCTGCCTTTCAGGCAGGCGTTGCAGCGCCCGCAGGAAATATAGGGAATGATCGACACCGTATCGCCGGCGGCAAGCCGGCTGCCGGCGGGCGCCTCCTCGACGGTCGCCGCAAGCTCGTGACCCATGACGCGCGGATAGGAGAGATAGGGCTGGTTGCCGGTGAAGATGTGCAGGTCCGTGCCGCAGATGCCGATGCGGCGGAGCTTCAGCAGCACCTCGCCTTCGCCGCGCAGAGGCTTGGGACGGTCGATGGCGCTGAGCTTGCCGGGTGCTTCGCAGATGACGGTCAGCATTGACTTACGCTCCGAGCCGATAGAAGCGCTGCGCATTGCCGCCGGAGACCGCATCGTGGTGCTCCGCCGGCACGATATCGAGGCATTGGTCGAGCCAGGTCCGATAGTCGCCTGCGAGCCTGAGCACCGGCCAGTCGCTGCCCCAGACCACCCGGTCCGGGCCGAAGAGGTCGAGGATGGTTTCGGCGTAGGGCCGCACGGCTTGCGGCTTCTGGTCGCCGGCTTCCGTCAGCAGGCCGGAGAGCTTGCAATGCACGTTGGGCAATTCTGCGAGGACTTTCATCCGCGCATACCAGCCGACGAACCGGCCCTCCGATATCGGCGGCTTTGCGCCATGGTCGATGACGATGGGGAGGCCTGGGTGACGGCGGGCGAAATTCGCAAGCGGTTCCAGATGCCGCGGCAGGACCAGCGCGTCGAAGACGAGATGGTGTCCGACCATTGCCGCGACGGCGGCGTCGAGTCGGGGATCGTCGATCCAGCGGTCATCTGCGATATCTTGCAGCATCGGGCGGAAACCTTTCAGCTTCGGATGCCGTGCCAGCCGGGCGATATTGGCGGGAGCGTCGGCGGCCTTCATGTCCGTCCAGCCGACGACGCCGAGGATGAAAGGGGTTTTGTCCGCGAGGTCCAGCATGAAGGCCGTGTCCGTCTCGTTCTCCATCGTCTGCACCAGCACGGTGCCATCGATCCCGGCATCGGCGAGCAGCGGTTGCAGGTCCTCCGGCAGAAAATCGCGATGGATGGCGGCAAGCTCCGGCGGCGGCCATTGGCCGGTCCGGTCGGCGATCCGCCAGAAATGCTGATGCGCGTCGATCCGCATCGCTCAGGCCCCTTCGCCGGGGACCGGCGCGCCCTCGGCGATCAGCCCGCGCTCCTTCAGCCGCATCCAGAAGGAGCCGGGGATTTCCTCCGCAAACCAGCCGACATTCGAGCTGATCTGCCCGGCGGTGCGTGCACCGGAAACAATGGTCATCGCAGCCGGATGGGCGAGTGGAAATTGCAGCGCAGCGGCCTGCAGCGTGACGCCTTCCGCTTCGCAGGCCTTGGTGAGCACGTCGACGCGAGCAAGGATTTCCGCCGGCGCATCGGCGTAGTTGAACTTCCTGTTGCCGGCGAGCAGGCCGGAATTGAACGGCCCGGCGATGACGATGCCGACGCCCCGTTCGGCGCAATCGTCCATGAAGGCGAGGCTCTGCTGTTCGAGCAGCGTGTAGCGGCCGGCAAGCATGGCGACGTCGATGTCGAAGACCTTCATCGCCTCGGCGATAATCTCCCATTCGTTGACGCCGAGCCCGACAGCCTTCGTAAGGCCTTCCTCACGCAGCTTGCCGAGCGCACGGAAGCCGCCGCCGTCGGCCAGTTGCCGCCAGTAGTGCTGGTGCTTTTCGCCATGGGTCATGCCGCCGATATCGTGGATGTAGAGGATATCGGGCTTCAGGATGCCGAGCCGCTGCCGGCTCGCCTCGAAGGAGCGCATGATGCCGTCATGGGAATAGTCGTAGACCGGGCGAAAGGGCAGCGGCTCCACATAGCCGTCCTCTTCCGGCCCCACCGTCTCGTCCGGCTGCATCACCCGGCCGACCTTGGTGCTGAGCACGTAATCGCCGCGCGGCAGGTCGGTCAGCATGGTGCCGAGCCGCCGCTCCGAGCGGGTATAACCGTAGAAGGGCGCGGTGTCGTAATAGCGGATGCCCGCCTCCCAGGCCGCCCTGAAGGCGCCGGCCGCTTCCTCATAGGAGGTCTTGCGATAGAGATTGCCCATCTGCGCGCAGCCGAGACCCATGACGGTCAGTTCGACGGGAGCGTTGGGCAGCTTTCTACGGTCGGCGACGTTCATCTGACATTCCTTGAGAATTGACGGACGCGCACCATTCGCGATGCGCGCCCGCAGGGGTAGCACTCAATAGAGGACGTTCTTGGCTTCCGGCTTGTCGATATTGTCCTTGGTGACGATCACGACGCCGGTATCGACGAATTTCTCGACCTTCTCCTTGTTCATCACCTTGAGCACGGTCTGGATGCCGAGTTCGCCCATCTGGAACGAGCCCTGCACGGCGATCGCGGCAAGCGTGCCGTCCTTGACGAATTCCTGCAGGTCCTGGTTTCCGTCGAAGCCGATCGCCACCACTTTGCCCGCCTTGCCGGACTGTTTGAGCGCCCGGCCCATGCCGATCGCGGTCGGCTCGTTGGCGCCGAAAATGCCCTTGAGATCGGAATTGGCGGCGAGCACGTCGGTCGTCTGGTTGAGCGCGGTCGCCATCTGGGACTGCGAGTAATAAGGCCCGACGATCTGAAGTTTCGAATGCGCCTTGATATGGTCGGTGAAGCCGCCGACGCGGCCGATTTCCGAACCTGCGCCCGCCACGTAGGACATGACCGCGATCTTGCCTTCGGTGCCCACCTTGTCGATCAGCGCCTGGGCGGCGAGTTCGCCGGCCTTCTTGTTATCGGTGGCCAGGAAGGACTGGTAATATTGCTCGGCATCCTTGGAGAGCATCGAATCGATGATGATGACCGGGATACGGGCTTCCCACGCCTTCTTGACGGCCGGCACCAGCGCGTCCGGATCGGAAGGCGCGAGCACGATGCCGGAGACCTGACGGTTGACGGCGTTCTCGACCATGTTGACCTGGTCGGCGATGGCCGATTCCGCCGCCGGACCCTGGAAGGTCATGGTGTTGTCGCCGGCGCCGGCTTTCATGGCGGCATCGGCGCCCTTCTGGACGTTCTGCCAGAAGGTGGAATTGACGGTCTTCACGATGACGGCGATTTCGCCCGCCTGGGCCGGGATCGCGGCAAGGGCGATCGCGGATGTCAGCAGCGCGGCAGCTAGCTTTCTCATGTCTTCCTCCTCTTGTTCTCTGGCCTGACCGGCCGGTTTTCGGGAGACTCCTCACTCCCTGAAGTTTTCGCGGATAAAGGTCCGCGCACCTTGTCCTCAACGGCGGTTGCGCAACTGGTCGATCCAGACGGTGACCAGGATGACGAGGCCGATGATGATCTGCTGGGTGAAGGCGGAGACGCCGTTCATGTTCAATCCGTTGCGCAGGATGCCGATCACGAAGGCGCCGATCGCCGTGCCCGAAATCGTGCCGACGCCGCCCATCAGCGACGTGCCGCCGATGACGGCGCTGGCGATCGCGTCGAGTTCGTACATCACGCCCTCGTTCGGCTGTGCCGTGACAAGGCGCGACATCAGCACGCAGCCGGTGAGGCCGGCGAGCGTGCCGGACAGCACGTAGGTGAAGCTGACGATGCGGGTGACGTTGACGCCGGAAAGCCGTGCGGCATCCGGATTCGAGCCGACCGCATAGATATGCCGGCCGAGCACCGAGCGGTTCAGCATGAAGGAGACGGCGAGCGCGATCGCCACCATGAGGATGACCGGATAGGGAATGCCCGGAAATACGATGGTCGGAAAACCGTCGTCGCCGATGTTGACGATCCGCAGGAACGAGCCGTTGCCGAGCTCGCCGAAGGATTCGCCAAGTCCCGAGACGGCGCGTGCGCCGGTGATCTGCAGCGCCACGCCGCGGGCGATCATCATCATGCCGAGCGTGGCGATGAAGGGCGGCAGCTTCATCTTGGTGACGAGCAGGCCGTTGATGAAGCCGCAGAGCGTGCCGGTCAGGATGCCGACGAGCATGCCGAGCCAGACGGGCGTGCCGAAATCCTTGACCGCCAGCGCCGCGACGACGCCGGACAAGGCCAGCACGGAACCGACGGAAAGGTCGATGCCGCCCGTGATGATGACGCAGGTGGCGCCGATGCCGAGCAGCGCGATGGAGGTGACCTGCAGCGCGATCGTCATGCCGTTGTTGACGGTGAAGAAGGCGCTGCTCGTCAGCGAGAAGACGGCGATCAGCACGAACAGGCTGCCGAGCGCGGCGAATTTCTGGATGATGTCCTTCTGCCGGTCGCTGAGCGAGACGCTTTTCTGCTTCGAAACTTCGGTGATTTCGGCCATGTCTTTCCTCATCCCGCCGGTCGCGCATAGCCGGAGGCGTATCGCATGATCTCTTCCTGGGTCGTCTTTCGCGTCTCGAGCACGCCGGTGATGCGGCCCTGATGGAAGACCGCGACGCGATCGGTCATGCCGAGGATTTCCGGCAGTTCCGAGCTGATCAGCACGACGCCGACGCCCTCGGCCGCAAGCGCGTCCATGATCCGGTAGATCGACAGTTTCGCGCCGACATCGATGCCGCGCGTCGGCTCGTCGAAGAACAGCACCTTCGATTTGCGGAACAGCCATTTGCCGATGATGATTTTCTGCTGGTTGCCGCCGGAGAGCAGTCGCACCGGCTGCTTGATCGACGGCGTGCGGATGTTGAGAAGGCTGACGTAATCCTTGGCCGCCCTGGTCTGCTTCGCGAAGTCGATCAGGCCGAAGCGGTTGGACACCGCCTCCATGTTGGCGAGCGTCATATTGGCGTCGACCGGCATCTTGACCGCCAGCCCCTGCGCCTTCCGGTCCTCGGAAAGATAGGCGATGCCGGCGGCGATCGCGTCGCGCGGGGAGGTGATCGAGAGCGTCTTTCCGTGCAGCGTCACCGTGCCGGCGTCGCGCGGATCGGCGCCGAAGACGGCGCGGGCGACTTCCGTGCGGCCGGCGCCCATCAGCCCGGCGAAACCGAGGATCTCGCCGCGCCGCAGCGTGAAGGAGACGTCTTTGAAGACGCCGGCGCGGGTCAGGCCTTCGGCGGAAAAGATGATCTCGTCGCTCGGGGTCGAGGTACGGTCGGGGAACTTCTCCTCCAGCGACCGGCCAACCATTCTGGAGACGATCGCATCGATGCTGGTCGAGGCAAAATCGTCGGTGGAGATATAGCGCCCGTCGCGCAGCACCGTGACGCGGTCGACGATCTCGGCCATCTCGTCCAGCCGGTGCGAGATATAGACGATGCCGACGCCGGAGGCCTTCAGGTCGCGGATGACCTTGAAGAGGAGACGCGTCTCTTGCTCGGTGAGCGAGGAGGTCGGCTCGTCCATGATCAGCACTTCCGCGTCGAGCGACAGCGCCTTGGCGATTTCCACCATCTGGCATTGGGCGACGGAGAGCCCGCGCATCGGACGGTCCGGGTTGATGTCGACGCCGAGCCGGTCGAGGCAGCGTTTGGCGTCGGCGCGCAGCTTCTTCCGGTCGACCAGGAAACCGCCCCCCATGAAACGGCGGCGCGGTTCGCGGGCGAGATAGATGTTCTCGGCGACCGAAAGATGGGGGACGAGGTTGAGTTCCTGGTGGATGATGGCGATGCCCGCCGCCTCGGATTCACGCGTAGAGGAAAACTGCCGTTCCTCACCCTTGTAGAGGATTGTGCCGCTGCTCGGCTGATAGACGCCGCTGATGATCTTCATAAGGGTCGATTTGCCGGCGCCGTTCTCGCCGCAGACGGCATGCACCTCGCCGCGGTTGAGGTCGAAATGGACGTTGGAGAGCGCTTTGACGCCCGGAAATTCCTTGCTGATATTGTCGAGGCGCAGCAGCGGCTCTCCACCGGAAGCCGGCATGAGGCGCCCGGTCGCGATGGCGGTCTCATGGGCATTCGGGCGAATCTCCGCCGGCCGATTTTCCATGCTTTCCTCCTCGGGCCCGAAGGCTCATCCGCCCCGGCTCCTCCCGCTGGCGTTGTTCAATGGGTAAACCGGAGCCGAAAACTGGTCAAGCCAATTTTTTGGAGCGCGGGGAGAGATGGATGGCATGGGAAGATCCATCTCTCACAACTTGGAAGAAAGATAGTTATATTTCAAAGGTGTATTCTGAAGCTTGCCCTGCAGTGCTTCCATGGTTATGGTAAGGCCAAATCTTCAGGACGACGAAATCCATGAACGGGCTTATCAAGGCGGCGGAGCCGCGACGGCTGTACCAGCAGATTGCCGACCAGATCCGGGCGCTCATCCAGGCGGGGCAGTTTCCGGCCGGCGCGCGCCTGCCGGCGGAGCGGGAGCTCGCCCAGCAGCTCGGCGTCTCGCGGCCTTCGCTGCGCGAGGCGCTGATCGCGCTTGAAATCGACGGCAGCGTCGAAATCCGCATGGGCTCCGGCATCTACGTGACAGCCGAGCCGGACCGGCGGCAATGGCAGACGGGTTCCATGGGCGAGAGCCCGCTGGAGCTGATGCAGGCGCGCGCCACGGTCGAAGGCGCGGTCATCCTGCTGGCCGCGGCGAAGATCGCGCCGGAGGCGTTGCGGTCGCTCCGCCAGACCCTGGACCAGATGCGGGCGGAGATCGCGGAAGGGCGCAAACCGCTCGATCTCGACCGGCTCTTTCACCTGACGATCGCCAATCAGTCGGGCAATTCGGTTCTGGCGCACATCGTCGGCGACCTTTTCGACGAGCGGCACAGCCCGATTTCGGCGCAGATCCGCGTGCGCTTCGAAACGCCGGAGACCTGGGGTTTCGCGCTTGCGGAGCACGAGGCGATCTATGCGGCGCTGGAGGCGCGCAATCCGCTTCTGGCGCAGGCCATGATGCACGCGCATCTGGAGGAATCCAAACAACGCTGGATGAACAACGAGGCGCGGTGACCATTGCGCCGACCCCTGAAAGGCGGCAGGCATAAGCGAGGCGGCAGGCATGAACGAGGCGGTTTCGCCGATCATCATTCTGAACCCGATCGACGACGTGGGCGTCGCGCGCCGGTCCGTGCCGGCCGGCGGCCCGACCGGTTACGGCGACCTTCTGGCGCGCGAACTGATCGGCCGCGGCCACAAGGTGGCGATCAGGCCGATCGCAGCCGGTCACGAGGTGAAGAAATACGGCCAGGTGATCGGCGTCGCGACCGGGGACATCTCCCCCGGCAGCCATGTGCATCTGCACAATCTCGCCATGCTGCCCTCCGAGCACGAGCACCAGTTCAGCGTCGATATCGAAGAAAGGGGCATGCTGCCGGAAGCCGGGCGGCGCACGTTCCTCGGTTACGACCGGGGTTTGGGCGGCGCCGGCACGCGCAACTATATCGGCGTCATCTCTTCGGTGAACTGTTCCGCCACGGTATCGCGCTATATCGCCGATTATTTCAACCGCATGGGCGGGCTCGACGGTTTTCCGAATGTCGACGGCGTCGTGGCGCTGACCCATGGCGGCGGCTGTGCGCTCAATACCAGGTCGGAAGGCTACCGGCTGCTGATCCGCACCATCCAGGGTTATGCGAAGCACCCGAATTTCGGCGGCATCCTGATGATCGGGCTCGGTTGCGAGACGAACCAGATCGCGCCGATCCTCGAACATTACCGCATGGAAGAGGGCGACCGGCTCAGGACCATGACGATCCAGCAGCACGGCGGGACGAGAAAGACGATCGACGCGGCGATCGCCATCATCAGGGAAATGCTGCCGGGCGTGAACGCGGCGGCTCGCACGCCGCAGCCGCTGTCGAAACTCAAGCTGGCGCTCGAATGCGGTGGATCGGACGGCTATTCCGGCATTTCCGCCAATCCGGCGCTGGGTTACGCCTCCGACCTGATCGTCCGGAACGGCGGCACGACGGTTCTGTCCGAGACGCCGGAGATCTACGGCGCCGAACATCTGCTGACGCGCCGGGCGGTGACGCCGGAAGTGGCGCGCAAGCTTCTGCAGCGGATCGACTGGTGGCGGGATTACACCGCCCGCAACGGCGACGAACTGAACAACAATCCCTCGCACGGCAACAAGCTCGGCGGCCTGACCACGATCCTCGAAAAGTCGCTTGGGGCGGTTGCCAAGGGCGGCTCGATGCCGCTGAAGGCGGTCTATGAGTTCGCCGAAACCGTCACGGAACAGGGTTTCGTCTTCATGGATACGCCGGGCTATGACCCTGTAGCGGTGACCGGTCAGGTGGCGGGCGGCTGCAACGTCATCTGTTTCACCACCGGCCGCGGTTCGGTCTCTGGCTTCAAGCCGGCGCCCTGCATCAAGATCGCCACCAACTCCGAAATGTACGAGCACATGAAGGAGGACATGGACTTGAACTGCGGCGGCATCGTCACGGGCGAGGAGACGATCGAAGAAGCGGGCACGCGGATTTTCGAGGATGTGATCGCGGTGGCTTCGGGCAAGAAGACGCTGAGCGAGATCTACGACTACGGCGACAACGAATTCGTGCCGTGGCAGGTGGGGGCAGTAACGTAAAAGCCGACGACCTAGGCGGCCACCCTCAGGTTATTGATGAGGAGCACTCCGCCGTCATGCCCGGGCCTGTCCCGAACATCTGCAACGGCCAGCTTGATGAGACGGCTTAGATCCTCGGCACAAGGCCGAGGATGATGTCGAGAACGTTGCTAGGTTCGTACGGTCCAAGGACAGTAGCTGATCCACTCCCCGAGAACTGCTTGTGTTCGAAAGTTGCCTTACCGGATGGTCATCTGCTGCGGTCCGGCCGGTTTTGGCCGCTGGACCTTGACCGGTGCAGGCTCTGCCGTGCCGAAGAACCTGTCGCGTTCCCGCCAGAGCGCCGGGATCGAGAGCAGCGCGATCGATACCAGTGCGATCGCCGTCTTCGTGAGCTGACTGAGCTCCGGCGAACGTCCGTCGAAATAGTAGACGAAATAGACGATCGCGACGTGCCACACATAGACATAGAGGGAGTGGCGGCCGAGGAGCTGCAGGTATTTCAGCGAGAAGACCCAGGTCAGCGCGCTGGCGATGCGGCGCACCCATGCGGCCTTGTGCTTCGGACCGGCAACGATCAGCCAAGTGACGAGAAGGGCCACCGAGGCGAAGTTCAGGAGATAGACCGGACCGAAATCGGCGCGGATTTCCATCGAGGCGAACTTGCCGATCATGTGCGGCGGCATCAGCTCATGTGCCGTGATGAGGCGCAGCGGCAGGAAGAACAGCACCAGAACCAGGGCCACCTTCGGAATGAAGGTGTTTTCCGGCGAGAGAATTTGCTTCCAGTCGATCTTGCCGGCCGAGGTCAGCGCGCCGAGCACCAGCGCCGAGTAGAAGACGATCTGCCAGCCGAGCAGGTTGAACGACGCGCGGATGCCCTGGTCGTCCGCGCCCATGACGAGGTCGTTGAGCGGCGTCGTGGCGATCTGCTGCAGGCCGAGCTGCGCCGTCATCCAGAGGATGATCGAGCCGGCAATCACATAATGCCACTTGTCCTCCAGCACGAGCTTCACCAGCATCGGTGCGAAGAGCATATAGACGATATATTGCGGCAGGATGTCCATGAAGGTCGGCTGGTACAGGAAGGTCGCGATCGCGGCCAGCCGCAGCGGATCGTCGAAATTCGTATAGCCGAGCCAGTTGAACCAGATGGTGTAGGCGCCGGGCAGCAGCATCTGCGCCACCAGCACAACCAGTACGATGCCCATCGCATAGCGATAGAGCTCGAAGGCGCGGCTGTAGATCGCCGCACGTCCGGCCGCATAGCCGTTCTTCAGCATCTTCTTGGCATAGACCATGCCGATCAGCAGGCCGGACAGAAAGACGAACCCTTGGGCGTCCTCCACGAAGGCGAGCTGGTTGTGGTTGATTTTGACCAGCCAGTAGCCGCCGGCGAAGATCAGGTGGTTGATCAGCATGAAAACGAGGAAATATCCTCGCATACCATCAATAATATCAAAGCGTTTCATCGGTCGCGGTCTCCATCTCTGCCGGTTCCGATGGCTCGCGCCGGTCGGTCCGTAAGGCCTCTGCGGGCCAGGAAGTCACGCGCCTAAACGTCCCGAAAAGCCGGAGGGTTCCGCCTTGCGACGCCTAAGCATGTTACGATCGTAAACTATGCGTGATGACTCTCAGATGAACGGAGGTTGGTCCGGAATTTTGGCGCTTATTCGGCGGCGACGCGTTTCAGGCTTGCAACCTGCGTGAGATAGGCGCGCATGGCGGCGGGCTTCACGGGCTTATGCTGCACGCCGATATCGTGCCTTTCCGCCTCGGCGCGGACCTCCGGCGTGCGGTCGGCGGTGATGATGAGCGCGGGGATGTCCGCCTGGTATTTCGCTCTCAGTTTGAGGATCGCCTCGATCCCGTCGCCGTCGTCGAGATGGTAGTCGGCGATGATGATCTCCGGTGGCGGCTCCCGGCGTGCGACGATCTCGTCGAGGGCGGCGATCGAATCCGCCTGGCCGACCGTGCAGCCCCAGCCGGTGATGAGCAGCGCCATGCCTTCGAGGATGCGCGGCTCGTTGTCGATGCAAAGCACGCGCAGCCCGTTGAGCGGCTGCGAGCGCTTGCGGCGTTCCGGCTGGTCTGCGGCCCGTGCCGCCTGCGATGCCGGATTATCCATCGGGACCTCGACACGGAAAATGGTGCCGCGTCCGGGCGTCGAGGCAAGCCGGACGGGATGCGTGAGCACGCGGGAAATACGGTCGACGATCGACAGGCCCAGCCCGAGCCCGGCAGCCGTCTTCGCACCTTCGTCGAGGCGGGCGAATTCCTTGAAGACGGTGCGGAATTTCGAGGGCGAAATGCCGATGCCGGAATCGAGCACTTCGATGATCACCTGATCGCCTCGCCGCCGCGCGCCGACCAGCACCTTGCCGTCGATCGTGTATTTGATCGCGTTGGAGACGAGGTTCTGCACCAGGCGGCGCAGCAGATTGGCATCCGACCGGACCCGGAGCGATGTCGGCATGACGACGAATTTCAGGTTCTTCTCGCGCGCCATGGGCGCATAGTCGGTCTCGATGCGCCTGAAGAGATCCTCGAGCGGCACGGAGGTGAAGCGCGGCTTCATCGCGCCTGTGTCGAGCCGGGAGATGTCGAGCACGGCGCCGAGAATGGCTTCGACGGATTCGAGCGCGGAATCGATATTGCGGACCAGGGTGCCGTTATTGTCTGTGGTGCCGAGGCGTTCCACCAGCGCCGAGGAGTAAAGCCGGGCGGCGTTGAGCGGCTGGAGAATATCGTGGCCGGCGGCGGCGAAGAAGCGCGTCTTGCCGATATTGGCCTCGTCGGCGGAGGCGCGCGCTTCGGCAAGTTCGCGGTTCACGCGCGTCAGCTCGGCCGTACGCTCGCCGACGCGCTGCTCCAGCGTCTCGTTCGCCTGTTTCAGCGCCTTGTCGGCGGCGACGCGCTCGGAAATGTCGGTGAAGGTCGCGACGATGCCCTTGTCCGGCATCGCGTTGGAGCGCACTTCGATGATCCGTTCGCCGCCGTCGAGCACCAGCGAGAAGGGGGCGTCGAGCGTCTGGAATTGGCGGATCACCTCCGCCTGGTCGGCGGCGGCGATATCGCCGCGGTCGGAGAGGATGGCGACGATGTCCGCGAGCGGAAAGCCGACCTGCCCCACCTGTTCCGGCAGGTCGAGGAGATTGCGGAAGCGCCTGTTCCAGATGGTGAGCCGCTCGGAGTTGTCGAAGACCGCGATGCCCTGGTCCATCTGGGAAAGGGCGGTCTGCAGCATGTCCTGGTTATATTGCAGCGCCTCGCTCGCCTGGTCGAGCAGCCAGGCCGTATCGGCATTGGTGTCCTCCGCCTTCTGCAGGATGAGCGAGAGAACGAGGCGTGCCGAGGAGGAGCCGATCGCGCTGCCGAGCAACTGTTCGGAGAAATGGATCATCGCCATGTCGGCCGGCTGGTCGTCGCGGAATGTCCGTCCGGCGCTCTGCTCGTAGTTGGAAAAGGAGCGCCGCATGCGTTCTTCGCCGAGATAGCGGGCGATTGCGGTTTTGAGGTCGCCGACGCCGACGCGGGTCTTCCAGCCGCGGGTGGCGAATTGCGAGCGCAGGTGCCGTTTGACGAAGATGCCGGCCTGAATGCGCTCCACCGGCCGCGGGTTGCGCGACAGCGAACCGAGCACGAAGGCGAGCGTGTTGAGCGTCAGGCTGAAGATCGTGATATTGACCAGAGGATCGGTCTCCGGTCCGGAGAAGATGCCGGTGCCGGGAAAGAGAAAGTTCAGCACGGCCGCCGCGACATGGGAATTGTCCGGTCCACCGAGGCTCGGCAGGAAAAGCAGATAGGCCCAGGCGAGAAAGCCGAGCGACATGCCGAGGATCGCGCCGCGGGCATTCGCCCGCCGCCAGATCAGCCCGCCGAAGAGGGCCGGGGCGACCTGCGCGATCGCCGCGAAGGCGAGCAGGCCGATCGAGGCGAGGCCGGACTGGCTGTCGGCCATGCGATAGTAGCCGTAGCCCAGGATCAGCACGGCGAAGATCGCCAGTCTGCGGATATTCAGGAGCGTCCGGGTAAAGTCGTTCCGCTGGCCGGAGCGCGCGGCCATCAGCCTTTGCCTCAGGAAGATCGGGATGACGATGTCGTTGGAGACCATGATCGACAGCGCGACCGATTCCACGATCACCATGGCGGTGGCGGCCGAAAACCCGCCGATGAAGGCGATGAGGGAGACGACCTTGAGCTCGCCGGTGAGCGGCAGGGTCAGCAGGTAGAGATCGGCGTTGCCGACGCCGCCGAAGGCGATCAGCCCGGCCATGGCGACGGGCAGCACGAAGAGGTTGATGGCGACGAGATAGAGCGGCAGAAGGACGCCGGCCATCCTGCGTTCCTTTGTCGTGCGGTTCTCCACCACCGTCACATGGAACTGCCGCGGCAGCAGGATGATCGCAAAGGCGGAAAGCACGGTCAGGACGAGCCAGCGGCTGAGCGGCGTCTCGTAGGAGAGGGCGGAACTGACCAGCAGGTTTTCCGACGCCTTGGCGAACAGGTCGGCCGGTCCGTCGAAGAGGATGAAGAAGACGGAGAGGCCGACGGTCAGGAAGGCAAGCAGCTTGACGACCGATTCCATCGCGACCGCCAGGATCAGACCGTCCTGATGCTCCGTCGCATCCGTGTGGCGGGTCCCGAAAATGACCGCGAAACAGGCCATCAGAAGAGTGACGATCAGCGCCAGGTCGATGAAGTAGAGGTTGCCGCTGCCGATCCCGTAGTCCGACGGATTGACCATCGCGGCAACCGAACTCGATACGGCCTTGAGCTGCAGCGCGATATAGGGGACGGCGCCGACGAGGGCTATGATCGCCACGATCATCGCGACGGTGGAGTTCTTGCCGTAACGGGCGGCGATGAAATCGGCGACCGAGGTAAGCTTTTCGGCCTTGGCCAGTTCGACGATGCGCTTCAGCACCGGCATGCCGAGCGTGAAGGCCAGGATAGGGCCGATATAGATGCCGGTGAATTCCAGCCCCCTCTGGGAGGCGAGCCCGACGCCGCCGAAATAGGTCCAGGACGTGCAGTAGATCGCAAGGCTGAGCGCATAGACGATCGGCCGGCCGTTTTTCGGCACGCCCAAAAGACGGCTACGCCGGTCGCCGTAGCTTGCCACCGCGAACAGCAGCAGGACATAGGCGAAAGCCGAACCGAAAATGACCCAGCCTGGCAGCATGGCTTCTCCCCGCAAGATTGCGGCAACTTGAACATTAGGGGAAAAGCATTCGCTTGGAAATCAGCGGCGTTATCGGCAAAAAGTCCAATAGACCTTATGCTAAGCCTCTGGTCGCCTGCATCTTTCCAGGTCCGGCAAATGCGCTATGTTGCTCACGACGCAACCTGAAAGTCGGGGGTATAAACCATGTCGGTAGTCAGCGAATTCCGTTCCTTCATCGCCAAGGGCAATGTGATCGACCTCGCCGTCGGTATCATTATCGGCGGCGCCTTCACCGGTATCGTCAACTCACTGGTGAACGATATCGTGATGCCGATCGTCGGCGCCGTCACCGGGGGCGGTTTCGATTTCTCGAACTATTTCCTGCCTCTTTCGAGCGCCGTCACCGCTCCCACCCTCGCCCAGGCCCGCGAGCAGGGGGCGGTCTTCGCCTACGGCAGCTTCATTACGGTGATGATCAACTTCCTGATCCTCGCCTGGATCATCTTCCTGATGGTCAAGGCCGTGAACAGGCTGCGCATGATGGAGGAGAAGAAGGAAGAAGCCGCACCCGCTCCCCCGCCGGCCGACGTCCAGCTTCTGACCGAGATCAGGGACCTCCTGAAAACCAAGTGATCTTTTGATCACATTTGCCGGATTCATCATCGGAATCGATCGCCGGCTCACGGATTATCATGGGATTTTCTGGTTTTCCTGCGTTAAACAGGGGAAAACATGTCAGGGAATTCCATGTCGATCATCAGCAGCTTGAGCCCCCGCGCTGTCTCCGCACCCGAGAGCGGGATCGTCGAGATCATCAATCACGCTCGCGGGCGGGAAGGCTTGATTCCGCTCTGGGCCGGCGAGGGAGACCTGCCGAGCCCGGATTTCATCAACCGCGCCGCGACCGGGGCGCTGATGGCCGGCGAGACGTTCTACACCTATCAGCGCGGCATTCCGGAGCTTCGCCAGGCGCTTTCGGACTACTATGCCCGGCACTTCTCCGTCGCGCTGCCGGTGGAGCATTTCTATGTGACCGGCTCCGGCATGCACGCGATCATGCTCGCCGTGCAGGCGGTCACCTCGCCGGGTGACGAAATGATCTATCTCTCGCCCACCTGGCCGAACATCATCTCCGCGATCGACATCTCCGGAGCCCGTTCGGTCGGCCTGCCGCTCGATTTCGTCGGCGGCCGCTGGTCGCTCGACCTCGCCAGGCTGGAAGCGAAAATCACGCCGAAGACCAAGGGCCTGTTCATCAACACGCCGGCCAACCCGACGGGCTGGACCGCCACGCCCGACGATCTCAGGAACATCCTGGCGCTCGCCCGCAAGCACGGCCTCTGGATCGTCGCCGACGAGATCTATGCCCGCTACTACTATGGCGGCGCGGCACGCGCGCCCTCCTTCCTCGACATCATGGAGGAGGGGGACCGGATCATCTTCGCCAATTCCTTCTCCAAGAACTGGTCGATGACGGGCTGGCGGGTCGGCTGGCTGGTCGCTCCGCCGGAAATGGGCCAGGTGATCGAAAACCTGGTGCAATATTCCAATTCCGGGGTCGCGCAGTTCCTGCAGCGCGGCGCCGTGGTGGCGTTGAACCAGGGCGACGACTTCGTCCAGGCGAATATCGACCGGGCGACCAGGGCGCGCGATATCCTCTGCGACGCCCTGATCGCTACCAACCGGGTCGAAACCCTGAAGCCCGATGGAGCTCTTTACGCCTTCGTCAAGGTGGACGGCATCACCGACAGCCGCAGGGCGGCGCTCGACATCGTCAACAAGATCGGCGTGGCACTGGCGCCGGGCTCGGCTTTCGGCAAGGGCGGCGAGCTTTTCCTGCGTGCCTGCTTCCTGCGCGATGCCGGGCAGGTCGAAGAGGCGGCTGCGCGCCTGTCCGGCTATATCCACCGTCTCTGAGCCTCTTCGGAACAGGATCGATAGGATTTTAGCGAATTTCTCAAGACCACGTTTGCCCTGATCGGAGATAAACCCGGCGGAGGCCGCGCCGGGTAAGCATTGTTGAAGTTCAGCCGTGTTTTCCTCCTGCCAACGATAAAAGGCAGGGAAGTGTGACATGGCGGTTCTGGTGACGGGTGGCGCTGGCTATATCGGCAGCCACATGGCCTGGGCCTTGCTCGACGCGGGCGAGGACGTCGTCGTTCTCGACCGGCTCTCGACCGGTTTCCGGTGGGCTGTGCCGGCCGATGCGCGTTTCTATCTGGGGGATGTCGGCGACCGCGCTATCCTCAAGCAGATCTTCGCCGAGAACGATATCGATGCGATCCTGCATTTCGCGGGTTCGATCGTCGTGCCGCAATCGATGGCCCAGCCCTTGGATTACTACGAGAACAACACCGGCAATACGCGCCTGCTGGCGGCGGCGGCGGTCGAAGCGGGCATCCGCCATTTCGTCTTCTCGTCCACCGCTGCAGTCTATGGCGACCAGAAGGACGATACCCCGGTTCTTGAAAGCACGCCGCCGCATCCGAAGAATCCCTATGGCCAGTCCAAGCTGATGTCGGAGATGATGCTGCGCGATGCCGCCCTGGCCCACGACTTCCGCTTCGTGGCGCTGCGTTACTTCAATGTCGCCGGCGCCGATCCGCTCGGCCGCGCCGGGCTGTCCACCGAGGGCGCCACGCATCTCATCAAGATCGCCTGCGAGGCCGAACTCGGCAAGCGGCGCGGCGTCGATGTCTACGGCACGGATTATCCGACGCCGGACGGCACCGGTATCCGCGACTATATCCATGTCACCGATCTCGTGAACGCGCATCTGAATGCGTTGAGCTATCTGCGCCGCGGCGGCGAACCCCTGATCGCCAATTGCGGCTATGGCCGCGGCTATTCGGTCCTCGAAGTGCTGGAAGCCGTGATGCGCGTCGGCGGGCGCAAGTTCGAAATCCGTTACGGGCCGCGCCGGCCCGGCGATGCAGCGAGCGTTGTCGCCAATTCGACGCTCGCCCGCCGGCTGCTCGACTGGAAGCCACGGCACGACGATCTCGATCTCATCGTCGAGACGGCGATCGCCTGGGAGAGGGGGCTGGCGGCACGCAAGGCCGAAGACCTCAAGTCCTTGCAGCACCGCCTCGCTTCGGTGCGCTTCTGACCTCCGCATCACAAAAGAATTTCAAGGGAACATCCTCCATTCCTTTCGGTTGGGTCGGTGTAGGCAAAACCAAACCGGCCGGCCAAGCCGGCCATGGAGGAATCCAGATGCATTCCAAGCTTATTACCGTAACCATTCTTTCCCTGGGTCTTGCGACGGGCGCTCTCGCCCAGACGGGCACCGGAAGCGGAGGAAGCAGTGGAAGCAGCGGAAGTGGTTCGCTGAACACCAATCCCGGCGCCCCCGATACCGGCGGCGACAGCAACGGGATGAACAACAACCGGGTTATCGATCCCAACCCAACCAACAGCACGACCGGCGGAGCGACCACGGACACCCGCACCAACTGCGCACCGAACATGCAGACGCAGGGTTCCGCCACCACTCCGGATGCCACGGGCAGCGCTTCGGCCCCCGCCGGCACTGCCGGCGCCAACACCAACGGTCAGTCGACCAACTGCTGAGGCAGCAGACCGGATTGCAAGAAGGCCGGCATCGTCCGGCCTTTTTCGTGTCCGGTCGCCCGGTCATTCGGTCGCATGGTGTCCTTGAAGGTTTAGCGGTAGACGAGCGACGTTTCGATACCGGTTTTCCATGCGACGTTTCCTCCTCTCCGCTTGTCTTGCGCTCCTGCCTCTGGCCGCCGGCGCTGAAAACATGCCCGCCCGCCAGAACGCGACATCTGCTCCCAAACTGGTCGAGCCGCGTCTGAATGGGGCGCGCTCGGAAAATGCGGGCCGCCCGCGGGTGGCGCTGACCTTCGATGCCTGCATGGGACAGGCGGACGAGCGGATCCTGTCGGTTCTTGTCCGGGAACGAATTCCGGCGACGATTTTCGTGACGGCCCGCTGGCTGAAGAAAAACCCGCAGGCGACGGCGGTCTTCCTGCGGAACCTCGATCTCTTCGAAATCGAGAACCATGGCCGCAACCATGTGCCTGCGGTCGATGCGCCGGCGCTGATCTACGGTATCGCCGCGGCCGGCTCGGCGGAGGCGGTGCGTCAGGAGGTCGTGGGCGGCGCGGAGGCCATGCTGGCTGCGGGTTTTGCAGCACCCCATTGGTTCCGCGGTTCGACCGCGAAATACGATCTCTCGGCAATCCGCCAGATCCGCGCCATGGGATACAGGATCGCCGGTTACTCGCTGAACGGCGACGGCGGCTCCCTGCTGGGCGCCGCCGTTTCGGAAAGGCGGATCGCCGCCGCCAAAGACGGCGATGTGGTGATCGCGCATATCAACCAGCCGACCCATGCGGCGGGTGAAGGCGTTGCCCGCGCCCTGCTTGCGCTGAAACGGAAGGGTGTGGAATTCGTGCGCCTTTCGGACGTGGACGACGTGGGCGACGAGGATACGACGCAATGACGGCTTGAGGAGCCGCCACGGCCTGCGTCCGGATGCCGGAAATACAGAGCCGAAGAAGGGAGAGCCGTGCCGGCCCTCCCTTCCCGATCAAGCCGGGATCGGATTTAGCGGACGATCTGCACGACTGTCCGGGTATCCGGATCGACGATCACCCGCTGCTGGTTCACGACGGCATAGGCGTATTCCGGGGCCTCCGGAACCGGCGTGAGCATGACGGTCGAAGGCACCGGTTTGCCGACGACGATCCTCTCCTGTACCACGACCGGGTCCGCCGGCATCGGAGCCTGTTCGACATAGCTTACGACACGCTGCGGCGGCGGATCGATGGCCGTGCCGGCGATGGCGCCCACGACGCCGCCGACCGCAGCACCCACCGGGCCGCCGACGATCGCGCCGGTGACGGCACCGCCGGCCGCACCGTTGACTGTGCCCTGCTGGGCGGAAGCAGCGGGGGCGAGGATGCCGAGGGCCGCGGCGGAAAGAATGATGATCTTGGTCTTCATGATGCTTCTCCTTTCAAGACTGGATGAGACGAGCGCGTGGGTTCACGCCGTCTCGCCGAATGGATCGAGGCGATTATTTCGTGACGGGTTGAGGCACCTCGACCTTGGGCAGGCTCACGTCGATATCGACGTTGCGGGTTCCGAGGTAACCGCCTTCGAAGAGGATGAGCCCGCCTGCGATGATGACGATCAGCAGGATGGCCGCGACGGCCCAGCCGCCGCTGCCGCCACCCGCATTGATCACCGTCGGTTCTCGGTCACTCATGGGTTTTACTCCTCTGGCTGGGGCATCAGCCGGCCAGGACATAGACGACCTCGTGGGTCGACGGTTCGACGATGATGATCCGGCCGTCCGCAAGGACGAAATATTCGTAGCCGCGATAGGCCGGCACGATTTCGACGATGCGCGGCGGCAGAGGATGAAGCTCTACCGTCGTCGGCACGGCCGCGCCGACGTTCACCTCGACGTCGACATCCACGGGCTCGACCCGGTTTTCGACGAAGACATTGCGGATTTCGGTCTGCTGTTCGGTCGAGATGTCGATGCTGCCGGTGGTTTCGCCCGACGGACGATCGCTGGCAGCCTGATCCGGGTTCTGCCGCTCCGCGCCGTCGTTCTGGCGGGCGCTGTCGCGCGTTGCCGACGGGTTGCGCGCATCCGTTCCCGAACCCGAGCCGCTGTCTGCGGCCGTCGAGCCGTCGGACTGATCCGACCGACCGGTCGGCTGCTGCGCGGTATCGTCGGTCTGCGGCTTCGCGCCAGGATCCGTGCTCTCGCGCTGGGCGTTCGTCGAGCCGTTGCCGGTGCTGGCATTAGGCTGCTGTTGCGCCGCGCCTCCCATATCCTGGGACGGCTGGGCCTGGTTTGCACCCGGCGTCATGGCGCCCGAGGAGCCTTGGCCACCGGAAGAGCCCTGACGGGGCAGGATGGGTGCGGCGGAACCGGCGCCGCCCTGGCTCCCCTGCGGCGCTTCATTTTGAGCGATAGCCGGCACGGCCGAGAGCGTCGATCCTGCAAGAAGCGCAATCGCGAGCGTCTGTTTCATCAGCGGTTTCATGATGTTTCCTCTACTGTTCTTGTCTCGCTTGCGAAGCTCTGCATGAGCCGCAATGCCTCCCTCGAACATCCCCGGAGAAGGCGCGTTCCGCCGTTTGGGCTTCAGTCCCGCCCGGGCCGGACTTCAGGCCGGCATTCTTTTGGGCATTTGGTCCGATGGAGGGGCGCAAAGGTCCAGGGGGGCTGGAATCGCGGAACCGTGAACGTAGAATACGGTTGATCCTGAAAGCTTTTCAGGAGGTTCGTCATGAGCGTCGGCGTTTTCCGGACCAAATGGTTTTTCAATCTCCGCCGTGGCCATGCCGCCGTGATGAGCGCAACCGAGACGCTCGCCACCTGACGGACTTACGGAAGCCGGATTCCTGCGCGATCATCGGTCCCTTTCAGCGCAGAACCTGCCCGCCGATCGTCGTGTCGATCGGCGGGCCTTTTGACCCGGAGCGGAACCATCGAGGAAATGTCCGGTTTTCCTCAGGAGATGGAGAGACGCGACAGATGCAGAACATCGCTACGTCGGGAGAACAGGATGCCTACACGTAGAATGCTTCTATTGGGCGGCGCGTTTACAGCGGTCGTCGCAGCCGTAACGCCCTTCAAGGTGGTGATCGATGCGGATGGCCTGCTACAGATCGCCTCGCCGACCGCTGCTGCCCAGGAGAGCGGCAGCTCCGGTAACGGTGGAGGCAATGGCGGCAGCGGGAGTTCCGCCGGAAACGGCGCCGGCAGCAGTGGCGGAAACAGCAGCGGTAGCGGCAGCAGCAACGGCGGCGGCAACTCCAACAGCGAAGGCGCCGGTGCCGGCAGCGGAAATGGAAGCGGCGCTGGGACCGGCGGAACCGGCGGTACAGATACGGACGGCAGCGATGCAGGCGGTGCCGGTACGGATGGAACGGATGCCGGCGGCGCAGGGACCGGCAATGCAGGCTCCGGCGCATCCGGAAACGGCAGCGATCCAGAGGCCGGTTCCGATACGGGCACCGACGCCGATGCGGATCCGGACGCAGATACTGGCGCCGAGGCTGGAAAGGGCTCTCCGGACGAAACCGGCAAGGGCTCCGTCTCGCGGTCGACCGGTCCCTCCTTGCGGGGTCGGCCCGCGGCACGCGCGGCTCCGGATGTCGAAGTCGACACGCGCGGGTCGTCGATCACCGTCCGCCATCGTAACGGCACCACGGAAAGGATCTCCCAGGGCCGTTACGAGATGCGCGATTCCCGCTCGCGAACCATCGTCAACCGGACGGCGACCCCTTCCGACGCCTCAAGATTGCGCTCGTTCGGCCGCTGACCGTTGATCGGCGGCATCGCGAAGGACGAGCGCCGCTTCCGTCCGGTTGGAGACCTTCAGCTTCGACAGGATGCGGGTCATGTGGTGCTTGACCGTTTTTTCGTGCAGATCGAGCTCGCGTGCGACACGCTTGTTGCTGAGACCTGACGCAACGAGGCGCAGCACGTCCTGTTCGCGATCGGTGAGCTCGGCCATCGGATCGGGCTTTTCCGCGGCCTCGACGGAAGCCGAAAGGCCGGCGATCAGCCGGGCCGACAGGGCAGGCGAGACATAGCTTTCGCCGGAGGCGACCGCCCTGACGATCTCCGCAAGGCCCCTCGAACCGACCCCCTTGAGCACGTAGCCCTTCGCACCGAGCTTGAGCGCCTTGGCGATGTCGTCGCTTGCTTCCGAAACCGTCAGCATGACGATCTTGAGATCGGGGCAATGCTCGAGCGCTTCGCCGATGGCTTCCAGGCCGTTTCCCGGCATGGAGATATCCATCAGCATGACGTCGGGGCACAGGTCCCGCACGATGCGGATCGCGTCGTCCCGGGATCCGCCTTCGCCGACGATTTCGAAATCCTCGATTTCGCCGAAGCTGCGGGTGACTCCCTCCCGGAACAGGGGATGGTCGTCCACGACCGCTATCTTGATGGCTGTCATTAGGCCTGCTCCATTTCCTGCACGTTCAGGGACATCCTCACCGTGGTTCCGTCTTTCGATGTGGAAATGTCGAACGTGCCGCCAAGGCTTTCGATCCGTTCCCTGAGGCCCGCGAGCCCCAGGCCCTCCGGGCGCACGGATGTGGGGTCGAAACCCGGGCCCCGATCGGCGACTTCGATGACGACATGGCCGTCGTCGAAGGTCTGCCGGACGCTCTGGTCGATGCCTCCGCCGTGCCGGAAACCGTTGTTGAGAGCTTCCTGCACGAACCGGTAGATGCTGATCTTGGCGGAAGGCGAGAGCGGTTGGGAAGCGTTGGACATCGATAGCGCGACATCGAGCCCCGTCCGCTGGCGATGCGCGTTGACGGCCCGCTCCAGGACGTCCGGCAGCTCGGCGGTTTCGATCTGCGGCAGCACCAGGCCGCTGCATATGCTGCGGATCTCGTCCATCGCCTCGTCCAGCCGCGATTTGATCGTCGAGACCTCCTTTTCGCGCGCCTTGGGCGGGGTCTTCGGATCGGTGAGCAGCCTGCTGTCCACCCGCAGCGCCGCATAGGCGACAAGCTGTGCGGGTCCGTCGTGCAGGTCCGCCCCGAGCCGGCGCAGGTAGCTTTCGTTGAGCGCCGTGGCGCGCTGCGAAGCACGCTGCGCCCGCGCATGGAGCGCCCTGTTCTGGGACAGGAGCTCGGAGAGTTCGGCGACGCGCTGCGTCAACGCCTGCCGCTGGCTGTCGATCGTCCGGCTGCCGCGGAAGACGATGGCGGACAGGATGAGGAAGAAGGCGAGCGTGGCTCCTGCCACCGCAAGCCAGCTTCGGAGCTGCGCCTGATGAAGGCTCTGCTGGAAATCGTCCGCGACCTCATAGAATTCCGAGACGGCGACTACCTCGCCTGACCAGGGCTGAAGGATGGGATTGTAGATTTCGAGAAGCGGGCTGTCCGTCGATTGTCCGGCTTCGCTTTCCAGATTGTCGGGGAGGCCGAACTGGGCGACCATCTGTCCGGAAAACGCCGTCTTCAGGTCGTCGCCCGGCTCGAATTGTTTGCCGACCATGCTCTTGTCGGTGGCGTAGAGAATGGTCCCGTCCTGGCGCCAGAGCCTGAAGGAGACGACCTTGCCGCCGAGCGCGCCCTGTCCGAATGTTTCGTCGAGCGCCCGGGTCGTCACGTCGTCGAGCGTCTTGTTGGTCTTCATATCGGGAAGCAGCGGCGCGATGATGCTGTCGACGTAGAGTGCGGTCGAGGCGGCCGAATTGCGGGTGACCGCCGCCTCGATGAGGCTGGTCACATAGGCGCCTATCAGCATCATGGCCGCGATGGAGACCAGTCCGCCCGCAATCAGGAATTGCCTGGCGAGCGATTGATTGTTCCATCGATCAAGAATTCCGCTCATCCGCACGAGAACCTGCAGTCGATTTCCGAAACCCGCGCAAAGCGCGCCGATGCCCGGCAACGCACAGAAGGGACAACCGTTGCATGAGCGGCTAAGATTATCTGCATCGTGGCAGCAATGAGACACGGGCGGAACGGAGGTCTGCGATCCGGCGCGGCTTTCGGGAAGGTTATCGCCGGGAAAGAATGGTGCTGCTAGAGAGATTTGAACTCTCGGCCTCTCCCTTACCAAGGGAGTGCTCTACCCCTGAGCTATAGCAGCTTTCGGCCGGCGCGAAGTCACCGCGTCGTCGGCAGCGGCCTATTGCCATAGCTTCACCGGGAGCGCAAGCCGCAAATTCCAAGTTCTTCGCCATGAACGGGGAAAACACCGCCTCCGCTTCCGCCGGAACGGCTTTTTGGTTATGGAAGGCTATGGCGAACGACGACAAGCTGCACGATCCTGAGGCCGAAGGCGAGAGCGAGACCCGCGGCGCCCGCGCCCGCAGGGCGGCCGAGGCGCGCGAGGCGCAGCGGAAGGCCCGTGCCGCGGCCAAGCTTCGCGAAAATCTCATGCGCCGAAAGACGCAGGCCCGCGCCCGCCGGGCCGGTGAAGCCGATTCCACGGAAGGATTGCCTGCCGCAAAAACGGACGAATCGTCGTAACTTATGCGCCAGGGCAGGCATTTCAGCCAACATTGAAGCTGCGGCGGATTTCGTTTAAAGACGCGTCCTTTCGCGCTCGCAGAAGGAAGAGTGACAACGTATGGATCGCATCAGAATTTCCGGCGGCAATGAACTTAAGGGCACCATTCCGATTTCGGGAGCGAAGAACGCCGCGCTGCCTTTGATGATCGCGTCCCTTTTGACGAGCGACACGCTGACGCTCGAAAACGTGCCGCATCTCGCCGATGTCGAGCTCCTGATGCGCATCCTCGGCAACCACGGCGTCGATATCGCCGTCAACGGCCGGCGCGAACGCCAGGAAGACGGCTATTCCCGCACCATCCATTTCACCTGCCGCACCATCGTCGATACGACGGCACCTTACGAACTGGTCTCGAAGATGCGGGCGAGCTTCTGGGTCATCGGGCCGCTCGTCGCCCGTGAGGGCAGGGCCCGCGTCTCGCTGCCGGGCGGCTGCGCCATCGGCACGCGTCCGGTCGACCTCTTTCTCGAAGGGTTGCAGGCGCTCGGCGCCGAAATCGAGATCGACGGCGGTTACGTCAACGTCACGGCCCCGCGGGGCGGACTCGTCGGTGCCCGCTACGTTTTCCCCAAGGTTTCGGTCGGCGCCACCCATGTGATGATGATGGCGGCGACGCTCGCCAAGGGCACCACGGTGATCGAGAACGCCGCCCGCGAGCCGGAGATCGCCGATCTGGCGAAATGCCTCAACGCCATGGGCGCGAGGATTTCCGGCGCCGGCACCAGGACGATCACCATCGAGGGCGTCACTTCGCTTTCCGGCGCCCGCCACCGCGTGCTGCCGGACCGCATCGAGACGGGCACCTATGCCATGGCGGTCGCCATGGCCGGCGGCGACGTGACGCTGGAGGGCACGGATGCCGCGCTGCTCGAAAATGCGCTGGATACGCTGCGGATGGCCGGTGCCCATATCACCGAGACCCAAACCGGGCTGCGCGTCGTGCGCAACGGCAACGGCATCCAGGCCGTCGACATCACCACCGAACCGTTCCCGGGCTTCCCGACCGACCTGCAGGCGCAGTTCATGGCGCTGATGACCCGTTCCCTGGGCGTTTCCAATATTACCGAGACCATCTTCGAAAACCGCTTCATGCATGTGCAGGAGCTTGCC
Organism: Neorhizobium descurainiae; assembly: GCF_051400715.1. NCBI lineage: Bacteria > Pseudomonadati > Pseudomonadota > Alphaproteobacteria > Hyphomicrobiales > Rhizobiaceae > Neorhizobium > Neorhizobium descurainiae. The sequence continues at coordinate 43,742 of NZ_JBLFFK010000018.1, read as the reverse complement.
CGCCTCGGCGCCAAGATCTCGCTCTCGGGCCAGAAGGCCCGCGTCGAGGGCGTGCCGCGGCTGAAAGGCGCGCCCGTCATGGCGACCGATCTGCGCGCCTCCGTTTCGCTCGTCATCGCAGGCCTCGCCGCCGAAGGCGAGACCATGGTGAGCCGCGTCTATCATCTCGATCGCGGCTTCGAGCGGCTCGAGGAGAAGCTCACGCGCTGCGGCGCCGTCGTCGAACGCGTCAGCGAATAATCGAACCCGAGCGCTGAGATTCCCGAAGGACGGCGAGGCATTGCCCTTGCCGTCCTTTTTCGCATTTCTATCTATTGAAAACATTCCATCGCCTTTCCCGCCTCATTCCCGATCCGGCTTCTTACGGAGATCCTCCCATGGCTGACGTTTCTTCTTTGCCCGTATGGTTCATCACCGGCTGCTCCACCGGCTTCGGCCGCGAGCTTGCCAGGCTCACGCTCGATCGTGGCTGGCCCACGGTCGTGACCGCCCGCGACAGGAGCCGCCTCGCCGATCTCGCGGAGGGCAGGGAGAACGCGCTAGCGCTCGCCCTCGACGTAACCGACGGAAAGCAGATCGCCGAAGCGGTGAAGGCCGCGGAGGAAAAGTTCGGCCGCATCGACGTTTTGGTGAACAATGCCGGTTACGGCTATCAGGCCGCGGTCGAAGAGGGCGAGGAGGATGAGATTCGTGCCATGTTCGACGCCAATGTCTTCGGCCTCTTCGCCATGACCCGGGCGGTGCTGCCGGGCATGCGGGCGCGCCGCAAGGGTCACATCATCAACATCACGTCGATGGCCGGCTTTCTCGGCCTCCCGAGCTCCGGTTACTACGCGGCCAGCAAGCACGCGGTGGAGGGCTTCTCCGATGCGCTCCGCCTGGAAGCCGGCCCGCTCGGCATCAGGGTCACCTGCGTCGAGCCCGGCCCGTTCCGGACCGATTGGGCGGGGCGCTCGCTGAAGCAGACGCCGAACAGGATTGCCGACTATGCCGAGACCGCCGGAGCCCGCATGAGCGCGACCGCGGGCTATAGCGGCAGGCAGCCGGGCGATCCCGTGCGCGCCGGGGAAGCGATGATCGCGGCGACGGAAGCCGATGAGGCGCCCCGTCATCTGGTGCTGGGAGCGGTCGCTTACAACGGCATCACGAATAAACTGAAGGAGCGGCTTTCCCAGATCGAACTTTGGGAGGAAATCAGCCTTTCGGCCGATTACCCGACCTGAGCCGCAGTTGCTTCTTGGTTCTCGGCATCCTATGTCCAGATAAGGAACTTCTGCGTGAAAACGCGACTCTGGATGGACATTCGAAGCGATGACCGAGCTGAAACTGCTTGCCCTTGACAAGGATGACTTAGGCGTCATTTCCGCCCATATGCAGGACGCCGTCTTCAAGGTGGGCGACGTCCACTGGTCGCCCGGCGAAAAGAGCTTTTCGCTCGCCGCCAACCGTTTCGTCTGGGAAAAGGCCGGAGAGCGGCGCAAGGGCTTCGAGCGGCGCCGTTCCGCCATGGTTTTGAAGCGTGTCGAAGCGGTGCGCTCGGCCGGCATCGACCGCAACAAGAAGGACGAAGTGCTTTCTCTGCTCGCGATCACCTTCGTGCAGAAGGGCGATGGCCCGGAAGGCACGATCGAACTGGTGCTGTCCGGCACGGCCACGATCGCGCTCGATGTCGAATGCATCGAAGTTGCTCTTGCGGATATCGGCGGCGCGTGGGAAACGGCGTCGAAGCCCCGTCATCCATAGGGGCTTGGATCCTGGTCGGGACCGCATCGCATTCAATTTGGAAGGGATATCCGCTTGGCAATCTGGCTGGAGCAGGGATCGCAGGATTTCGAGGCGAAGTTTTCCGCTTTTCTCTCGACGAAGCGTGAGGTCTCGGAAGATGTCAACGCCGTGGTGCGCGCCATCATCGATGACGTGCGCGCTCGCGGCGACGCGGCGCTTATCGACTATTCCGCCCGTTTCGACGGCATCGATCTTGCCAGGACAGGCATCCGGGTCAGCGAGGCGGATATCGATGCCGCCGTCGCCGAGACCGATCCCGAGGTTCTCGACGCGCTGAAGCTCGCTGCCGAGCGCATCGAAAGGCACCATGCCCGGCAGATGCCGAAGGACGATATCTACGAGGACGCGATCGGCGTGGGCCTGGGCTCCCGCTGGACCGCGATCGAGGCGGTCGGCCTCTACGTGCCGGGCGGCACCGCGAGCTATCCGAGTTCGGTGCTGATGAATGCCGTGCCGGCCAGGGTCGCCGGCGTCCCCCGCCTCGTCATGGTCGTGCCGGCGAGCGGCGGGAAAATCAACCCGGCCGTGCTGGCGGCTGCCCGCATCGCCGGCGTCACCGAGATCTACCGTATCGGCGGCGCCCAGGCCGTGGCCGCACTTGCCTATGGCACCGGGACGATCGCACCGGTCGCCAAGATCGTCGGTCCCGGCAATGCCTATGTCGCGGCGGCCAAGCGCCATGTCTTCGGCACGGTCGGCATCGACATGATCGCCGGTCCTTCGGAAGTGCTTATCATCGCCGACGGCGAAAACGATCCGGACTGGCTGGCCGCCGACCTGCTGGCGCAGGCGGAACACGATGCCGGCGCCCAGTCGATCCTCATCACCGACGATGCCGGTCTCGGCAAGGCGGTGGAAGGTGCGGTCGAGCGGCAGCTGAAAACCCTTTCGCGCTCCGAAACCGCGGCGGCAAGCTGGCGGGACTTCGGCGCCGTGATCCTCGTGCCCGACCTCAAGGCGGCGCTGCCGCTCGCCAACCGCATCGCCGCGGAACACCTGGAGCTCGCCGTCGCCGATCCGGACGCGCTGATGCCCGGCATCCGCAATGCCGGCGCGATTTTCATCGGCCGCCACACGCCGGAAGTCATCGGCGACTATGTGGGCGGTTCCAACCACGTGCTGCCGACGGCGCGCTCGGCGCGCTTCTCCTCCGGCCTCTCGGTACTCGATTTCGTCAAACGCACGTCGATCCTGCGCCTCGGACCCGACCAGCTTCGCCAGCTCGCGCCGGCCGCGATCACGCTTGCGCATTCCGAAGGGCTCGACGCCCATGCCCGTTCCGTCGCGATCCGCCTGAACGCTGCCCCTTTGAACGCCAGTCCTTTGAACAACGAGGACTGACGGATGGGGAAGGGGGACTTCCGGCTCTCCGATGTCGTTCTGGACGACTCGATCGGGCGCTCGACCCCCGATGTGGAACATGAGCGGGCAGTCGCCATCTTCGACCTCGTGGAGGAGAACTCCTTCGAACCGGTGGGCCATGCCGGCGGGCCTTACAAGCTCAGGCTCTCTCTGGTCGATTCCAAGCTGGTGCTCGGCATCGCCACGGAAAAGGGCGAGGAGGTCGCGACCCATATCCTCTCGCTCACGCCGTTCAGGCGGATCATCAAGGACTACTTCATGATCTGCGAGAGCTATTATGAGGCGATCCGATCCTCGACGCCGAGCCGCATCGAATCGATCGATATGGGGCGGCGCGGCATCCATAACGAGGGATCGCAGACCCTGATGGACCGGCTGGACGGCAAGATCCGCGTCGATTTCGATACGGCGCGGCGGCTCTTCACCCTGGTCTGCGTGCTCTACTGGCGCGGTTGAGCAGCCATTGCAAAAAGGCGCCCGGCACCCGATATCCACTTGCAGTAGGCCGGCATCGGCCGTACACGCTCAACGAACTTGGGGGCCATGTCTTCGGCCTTGCCGTCATCCCGACGCCGAGGTCCTGTCCGCGAGGTTCGCAGCCATCTCCGGCATCTGATCAGGGAGCGCCTTTCGGGAATGAACGGGCCTCCCGCCGGGACTGCCTGAAAGACATTGAGAATCGCTCCCAAGCGAGGTTCACAAAGCGGACATGATTGTGTAGTTTCCGCGCACATTTTTCGGGCGGGCGAAGAAGGCTTCCCCGTTCCCGATCCAAACACAGGAAGAAACCCTATAGATGGCTAAAGAAGAAGTCCTTGAATTCCCGGGCATCGTGACCGAACTTCTGCCCAACGCGACGTTCCGCGTGAAGCTTGAAAACGAACACGAAATCATTGCCCACACCGCCGGCCGCATGCGCAAGAACCGTATCCGCGTTCTCGCCGGCGACAAGGTGCTGGTCGAAATGACGCCCTATGACCTGACCAAGGGTCGCATCACCTACCGCTTCAAGTAATTTCCTCATCCGCGGCGGGCTCTCATGGCGCTGGAACAAAAGCTGATACTGGCCTCCGGTTCTCCGCGCCGACTCGACCTTCTCAATCAGGCCGGTATTGCGCCGGCGCGGCTGATGCCGACGGATATCGACGAGACGCCGAAGAAATCCGAACATCCGCGTTCGCTCGCCCGCAGGCTTTCGACGGAAAAGGCGGAAGCCGCGTTCGCAGCCGTAAAGGGCGATCCGGCGTGGCGGCACAGCTACATCCTCTCGGCCGATACGGTGGTCGCTGTCGGCCGCCGCATTCTCGAAAAGACCGAATATACGGAAGAGGCCTCCGCCGCCCTGCATCTGCTCTCCGGCCGCGGCCACTGGGTCTATACGGGCATCTGCCTCGTGACCCCCGGCGGCCAGTTCCGCCAGAAGGTCGTGCAGACGAAGGTGCGCTTCAAGCGGCTTTCCAGCCGCGAGATCGAGAACTATATCGCGTCCGGACAATGGCGCGGCAAGGCGGGCGCTTACGCGATCCAGGGGATCGCCGGCTCCTTCGTGCAGAAGCTCGTCGGCTCCTACACGAATGTCGTCGGCCTGCCGCTCTATGAGGTGACGGCGTTGCTGGCCGGCGAAGGTTTCGACGTGGCGGCGGCATGGCCGGAGGGCTGAGGCCTCGAGGCGGGCTTCTCCGGCGTCCCGCTGCCGGTTGACGTCACGCCGCCGAGAAACAGGAGTGCTTTAGAACCATGGCATCCGAACCCATCAAGACAGGCGGCAAGGTGGAGCCGCTCAGGAAGACCAGGCCTTGCCCGGAATGCGGCAAGCCCTCCTCGCGCGAACACTATCCCTTCTGCTCCGACCGGTGCCGCACGCTCGACCTGTCGCGCTGGCTGAACGGCTCCTATGCCATTCCGGTGGCGGAAGACGAAACCAAGGCGGACGGCTCGGATGAGCGCGAATAGGCGAGCGGTGCTGTCAAGCCTCTCGTCTTGCTGTTTTTGTTCGGGAATTTGCGATTTTTGCAAACCTGTCAAAAAAGTGGTCCGTGACGCTGGACATGGCCGAACAAGATGTTATAACCCCGCTCGCTTCCGGGGGACGTGACCCCCGCCGGCTCGGCCGGAAGGCTTTTGCGAAGCCTCGATGCCCGGATAGCTCAGTTGGTAGAGCAGCGGATTGAAAATCCGCGTGTCGGTGGTTCAAATCCGCCTCCGGGCACCATTATTCCCAATAGGTGTATGTCGCCCGTTACCGTTTTCGCCGGCTCGGGGAAGACGAGTATCCGTATGCCGTCTATGGTTGCCCCGGCATCATGTGACGGATTCCGGATTGCAAATGAACCAGCAGTTTTTCGATAGAAGCTCCGTTGCGGTCGCGCGTGATTTGATCGGCGCCGAATTCGATGTGGCGGGCGTCGGCGGCGTGATCGTCGAGACCGAGGCCTACGAGCCGGACGATCCGGCTTCCCACAGCTTTCGCGGTCCGAAACCGAGGAATGCGGTGATGTTCGGGCCGCCCGGCCATGCCTATGTCTATCGTTCCTACGGCATCCACTGGTGCCTGAACTTCGTCTGCCGGCCGGGCAGCGCGGTGCTGATCAGGGCTTTGCAGCCGGTCAGAGGCATCGGCGAGATGGAGAAGCGGCGCGGCCAGAACGATCCGCTGCTCTTGTGCTCGGGGCCGGGCCGCGTCTGCCAGGCGCTGGGGATCACCATCGAGCATAACGGCCTGCCGCTCTTCGAGCCGCCTATCGAACTCACCTTGCCGGAAACGCCGCCGATGGTCGCCGTCGGCCGGCGGATCGGCATTTCGCAAGCCGTCGACCTGCCCTGGCGCTTCGGGCTGTCCGGCTCCCTGCATGTCAGCAGGAAATTCACGGGAAAAGGCGGGCTGGCGCCATAAACCGCCGGCCGTCCGGTGCCGCCGGGCAAGCCGTGGAGGCCGCCTGCGCCGGCCGGCCGATCCTTCCACTACGGATTGCCGGAGAAGCCGCAATCCGTACGCTGCCAAAACAGCCCATGGTGTGCTGATCAATATGCGCTCTCCTGAAGCAATACGGGTATTCTTGCACCAACTATTAACCTTCAGGCAAGGAATTAACCATACATATTGGGAACCACGGCGAAATGGGACGACTGCGGTCTCTCACCAGGCATGAAGCCGCAAAGCCGTACCGGTGACAATCCGGTATCCGCTCATGAAAATCCAGGAAAGCCTGCGTTGACCGTGGTGCACATGCCCGGCGGATAGCGATCCGCCCTGGCGAGCGTTCCCCATTCATCTCCGGCACTTGGGCCTCAGGAGCCGCATGCCGCCGATCCCCACGAGGGGATTGGCTCGATGAAGTGGGGACGGTTTTGGTGCAGGAAACGCCATCGGATCAGGCGCGGCGGGGCCAGGCAGGCAGCCTGGGCGAGAGGCTGGCATTTGCCGGCCTCGACGGCGATCTGCGCGATCTGCTGCGACGCTGCCGCCCCGAGCTCGACCGTCATGTCAAAGCCGGTCTGCGCGACCTCTTCCATCGTTTCCAGTCCTCTCCGGAGGCAGCCAGGAATTTCGAAAGCGAACAGCAGGTCGAGCGCCTGCACGACCTGCAGGCTTCCCATTGGGGCGTGCTGACGGACGCCCGCTTCGATGCGCTTTACGCCGAGCGGGTGAAGCTGCTTTCCGATACCGAAAGCCGCATGGGTCTCGATCCGCGCTGGCATGTCGCCGGCCATGCGGTGATGCTGGAGCATCTGATTGCCGGCGCGATTGCCGACTTTTCTCCAAAGTCGCTGCTGCCGGGTGGTCGCAGGCGCGAGCGGGAACTGCTGGATCTCGTCGGCGCGATCACCCGCCTCGTGATGGTCGACGTCGAGATCGCCGTTTCGCTCCGGTTCAACGAACTGCGCCAGAGGCACCAGCGCGCGCTTGCCGAACAGCGCGAAGCCGATCATGCGCAGGCGATCGAAACCTTTTCCGGCGTCATCGCAGCACTTGCCGATCACGACCTGACGGCCTGTCTTCCCGCCGACGTGCCGGAGGCCTATCGCGAATTGGCCGCTCTTCTCAACCAGGCGATCGCCGGCATGCGGTCCTCGGTCGAAACGGCGGACGCTCATGGCCGGCAGGCCGGCGCATTGACGCTGGCGCTTGCCGAGGGCGCGCGTTCCGTCGCTGCCGCCTCGGAAGAACAGTCCGGCCGCCTGCAGGATGCGGTAAAAGCGCTCCTTGAGGTGGCGACGAAAGTCAAGGGCAGTGCCGCCGAGACGGCTGCGGCCGAAAAGGCCGCCGCCGAGACCCGCCGGTCGGTCGAGGCAAGCGGCGAAGTGGTCGGCCGCGCGATCAGCGCCATGGCCGATATCGAATCCTCCGCCGAGAAGATCGGCCAGATCATCGGCGTCATCGACGATATCGCCTTCCAGACAAATCTTCTGGCCCTGAACGCCGGCATCGAGGCCGCGCGCGCGGGCGAGACGGGGCGGGGCTTCGCGGTCGTCGCGCAGGAGGTCCGTGCGCTTGCCCAGCGTTCCGCCGAAGCCGCCTGCGAGATCAAGACGCTCGTCACCGGCACCAAGTCCCAGGTGGATGCCGGTGTCGAGATGGTCCATCGCACGCAGGATGCCATCGGCGGCATCGTCCGCCAGGTCTCAGACATCAACGATGCGATCGCCGGCATCGCCCGCAATGCGGACGAGCAGGCCGGCAGCCTCGACCGGCTGACCGCCGAAATCGGCGCGGTCGGCGAACGCGTGGCGTCGAATGCAGGCCTTGCAAACCGGACGGGCGAGGGGGCGGACGAACTTCAGAGCGTGATCCTGGAGCTCGGCCGCACGGTGCGCGAGTTCCGGATCGAGCGGCAGCAACGCTATGCGGACGACCATCGTCCGGCAGTGCCGCACGTTCAGCCGCCGCTCGTCTCGATCGCGGCGATCGCCGGCGACAGCCGGGCGGATGACGGCGAATACCTCTTTCACAAACGACAAGGAATGAGCTGATGGCAGCGAAGAAGGCTGGACCGGGAAGTTTGAAGCTGTCGGCGGTACTGGACCTCAACGAGGCTTCCGTCCTGCATGGCCAGCTGATGTCCATGCGCGGAAGCGATCTCGTGATCGACGCTTCGGGCGTCGAGCGAGTCGGCGTCCAGTGCGCGCAAGTCCTGGTCGCCGGCGTCAGGGCCTGGGAAGAAGACAGGAAGTCCTTTCTCGTCGGGAAGGCTTCGGATGCATTTCAGAAGACGATGCAACTCATCGGCATCAATATCGAAAATTTGGTTCCTAAGGAGATCTAGCAATGAAGAAAAAAGTGCTGACCGTGGATGATTCACGGACGATCCGGAACATGCTTCTGGTGACCCTCAACAATGCGGGGTTCGAAACCATCCAGGCGGAAGATGGCGTGGAGGGGCTTGAGGTTCTCGAAGACGCCAATCCGGATGTCATCGTCACCGATATCAACATGCCGCGCCTCGATGGCTTCGGCTTCATCGAGGGCGTCCGCCGCAACGAAAAATACCGCGCCGTCCCGATCCTCGTGCTGACGACGGAAAGCGACCAGGAAAAGAAGAACCGGGCGAGGCAGGCCGGCGCGACGGGCTGGATCGTCAAGCCCTTCGATCCTGCCAAACTGATCGATGCGATCGAGCGTGTAACCGCCTGAGCCAGGAATTCCTCCGATGGATATGAACGAAATCAAAGAGATCTTCTTTCAGGAATGCGAAGAGCAGCTCGCTGAACTGGAGTCGGGTCTTCTCAAGCTGAACGACGGGGATCGTGACCCCGAAACGGTGAATGCCGTTTTCCGTGCCGTTCATTCCATCAAGGGGGGCGCCGGCGCTTTCGGTCTCGACGATCTGGTCTCCTTCGCCCACGTCTTCGAAACGACGCTCGACTGCGTGCGCTCCGGCAAGCTGGAGCCGGGCCAGGACGTCCTAAAAGTCATGCTGAAATCGGCCGACGTGCTTGCCGACCTCGTCAGCGCCTCGCGCGACGGCGGCAGCGTCGACGAATCGCGCAGCCGCGGCCTTGTGAAGGAGCTCGAGGCGCTCGCGAACGGCGAGCTGCCGGCTTCTTCCGGCCCCGAGACACCCAGAGCGGTTTCCAAGCCGGCCGCCAAGGCTGCTCCTGTCCCCGTTGATGCGAAGGCGGAGGCTCCGAATCCGACCGACGAGAGCGGCTTCCAGCCGATCCCCTTCACCTTCGACGGCTTTGGCGAGGACGAGGAGCCGGCGCTCGAAGGCTCCGTCTACGACGTTATTTTCAAGCCGCGCCGGGAGCTCTATTCCAAGGGCAACGAGGCGGCTCTTCTGCTGCGCGACCTGTCGCGCCTCGGCGAGATGAGCATCGCCTGCGACATGGACGCCTTGCCCGCCCTCGACAAGATGGACCCGGAGGCTTCCTATTTCAGCTGGAAGATCTCGGTGAAGACCACAAAGAGCGAGGATGACATCCGCGCCGTCTTCGAATTCGCCGAATGGGATTGCGACCTCGAAGTGCAGCTCGCGGACGAGGCTTCTTCGGACGAAGAACAGCCGATGATCCCGGTACCCTTCGACCTCTCGATCCTCGACGGTGCTTCCGAAGCCGAGGAAGAGGACAAGGCCGTCGAGCCGGCTGCGGCTGAAGAGGCCGTTGCTGCAGCCGTATCCGCCGCCGAGACCGCCGCCAGCGTCGCCAAGGCCGCCGGCGCGGCTGCCCGCGCTGCCGAGAAGAAGGAGACCGCAGCCTCCGCTGCCGCCGCGGCGGCCCAGAACAATGCCGCGGCAGCAGCCGCCTCGGCGGGCCAGACGATCCGCGTCGATCTCGACCGCGTCGATCGCCTGATCAACCTCGTGGGCGAGCTCGTCATCAATCAGGCGATGCTGTCCCAGAGCGTCATCGAGAACGACACGACCGGCACGTCTTCGATCAACATGGGCCTCGAAGAGCTGCAGCAGCTCACCCGCGAGATCCAGGACTCGGTCATGGCGATCCGCGCCCAGCCGGTGAAGCCGGTCTTCCAGCGCATGTCGCGTATCGTCCGCGAAGTGGCCGACATGGTCGGCAAGCAGATCCGCCTGATCACCGAGGGCGAGAACACCGAAGTCGACAAGACGGTCATCGACAAGCTCGCCGAGCCGCTGACCCACATGATCCGCAACGCCGTCGACCACGGCATCGAAACGCCCGAGAAGCGCGAAGCCGCCGGCAAGAACCCGGAAGGCACCGTCCGCCTTTCCGCCAAGCATCGGTCCGGCCGCATCCTGATCGAGCTCGCCGACGACGGTGCGGGCATCAATCGCGAGCGCGTCCGCCAGAAGGCGATCGACAACGATCTGATTGCCGCTGATGCGAACCTCTCGGACGACGAGATCGACAACCTGATCTTCATGCCGGGCTTCTCCACCGCGGACAAGATATCCGACATCTCCGGCCGCGGCGTCGGCATGGACGTGGTCAAGCGCTCGATCCAGGCGCTCGGCGGCCGCATCTCGATTTCGTCCAGGCCGGGCCTCGGTTCGACCTTCACCATGAGCCTGCCGCTGACGCTTGCCGTTCTCGACGGCATGGTGGTCACGGTTGCGGGTCAGACGCTTGTCGTGCCGCTCACTGCGATCGTCGAAACCCTGCAGCCGGAAGCATCCGCCATCCATTCCTTCGGTGCGAACCAGCGGCTCATCTCGATCCGCAACTCGTTCTGCCCGCTGGTCGATGTCGGCCGCATCCTGAACTTCCGCGCCACCCAGGCGAATCCGGTCGAGGGCGTCGCCCTGCTGGTGGAATCGGAAGGCGGCGGCCAGCGCGCCCTGATGGTGGACGCCATCCAGGGCCAGCGGCAGGTCGTCATCAAGTCGCTCGAAGCGAATTACACTCACGTTCCGGGCATCGCCGCGGCCACCATCCTGGGTGACGGTCGCGTCGCGCTCATCCTCGATGTCGATGCGGTCGTCGCGGCCTCGCGCGGCCAATCGCTGAAACCTGAAATGTCACTTGCAGCCACGGGTTGATTGGTATGTCGTACGCCGTGAAAAACCTTGTCCAGGGTAGTCGGGAGCTGATCGCCTTCCGTATCGGTGATCAGGAATTCTGCGTGAACATCATGTCCGTCCGCGAAATTCGCGGCTGGACGCCCGCAACGCCGATGCCGCATGCACCGTCCTATGTTCGGGGCGTCATCAATCTGCGCGGCGCGGTTCTGCCGATCGTCGATCTTTCCGCAAGGCTCGGCATGAAGGATGCCGAGCCCACCCCGCGCCACGTGATCATCGTGGCACAGGTGAAGAACCGTGTCGTCGGTCTGCTCGTCGAGGCCGTTTCCGATATTCTTACGATTACCGACGAGAATATCCAGCCGGTGCCGGAAGTCTCTTCCGACCTGGAAAAGCAATATGCCCGAGGGATTCTCGCCATCGAGAAGCGGATGATCTGCATGATCGAGCTCGACGCCCTCTTCCCCGAAAAGGAAAGCGAAGCTGCATGAGGCCCATGGGCGCCATCGAAAGCCGACAGTCGCCGGATGAGGTGCTCGCCAGCGGGGAATATCCGCTGACGCGCCGCGACCTCGCCGACATCGCGGCGATGATCTATGCGGATGCCGGAATCTATCTCAACGATTCCAAGGCGTCGCTCGTCTACTCGCGCCTTTCGAAGCACATCCGGGCGCTCGGTCTGCGCGGCTTCAAGGATTACTGTGCGCTGGTCGCCTCGCCGGAAGGCGCGGTCGCCCGCCGCGAGATGCTTTCGCACCTGACGACGAACTTCACCCGCTTCTTCCGCGAAAATCATCACTTCGACCACCTGCGCGACGAGGTCCTGCCGGGGCTCGTCAACCGCGCCAAGAGCGGCGGGCGCGTGCGCATCTGGTCGGCCGCCTGTTCGGACGGGCAGGAGCCCTATTCGATCGCACTGACCGTCATGTCGCTGCTGCCGAATGCGGCCGATTACGATTTCCGCATCCTGGCGACCGACATCGACCCGAAGATCCTGGCTGCGGCCCGCGCCGGCACCTATGACGAAAATGCGCTGGAGACCATGACGCCGGCCATGCGCAAGCAGTGGTTCCGCGAAGTGGACGCGGGCGGCCGGCGTAAGTTCCAAATCGACGACCGGGTCAAGAAGCTCATCACCTTCAACGAGCTGAACCTGATGGCGCAATGGCCTTTCAAGGGCAATTTCGACGTCATCTTCTGCCGCAACGTCGTCATCTATTTCGACGAGCCGACACAGATGAAAATCTGGTCGCGGTTCGCCTCGCTGCTGCCAGAAGGCGGACATCTTTATATCGGCCATTCCGAGCGCGTCTCTGGCGACGCGAAAAACCTGTTCGATAACATCGGCATCACCACCTATCGTCATGCCGGTAAGAACGCGGGGAGGAAAGCATGAGCGCTCCGGCACGAGTCCTAGTCGTCGATGATTCACCCACCATGCGTGGCCTCATCACGGCTGTCCTGAATTCCGATCCGGAAGTGAGCGTCGTCGGTCAGGCCGGCGATGCCCTGGAAGCCCGGGCGGCGATCAAGCAGCTCAATCCCGATGTCGTCACCCTCGACATCGAAATGCCCAATATGAACGGGCTGGAATTCCTCGAAAAGATCATGCGCCTCAGGCCCATGCCGGTGATCATGGTCTCGGCCATGACCCATCAGGGAGCCAATGCGACGCTCGCGGCCCTTGAGATCGGCGCCTTCGACTGCGTCGGCAAGCCGGCCCCTGGCGATGCCCGTCCGTTTGTCGACCTGGCGGAAAAGGTAAAGGCCGCAGCCCGTTCGAGCCATCGGCGCGCGGAGCCCGTGTCGATCCCGGCGGCAACTCCTGCGGCGGAATATCGCGTGGGCCGCAAGGTTGTGGCGATCGGCTCTTCAACCGGGGGTGTGGAGGCGCTGATCACGGTGCTGCAAAAGTTCCCACAGAACTGCCCGCCGACCGTGATTACTCAACATATGCCTTCCACGTTTACCAAAAGTTTTGCTGAACGGCTTAATCGTATTTGCGCTCCTGTGGTGCAGGAAGCCACCGACGGTGCACGGCTGGAGATCGGCAAGATCTATCTCGCGCCCGGTGGCGAGCGGCATTTGCAGGTGGTCAATCCGTCGGCGCCATGTTGCCGGCTGATCGAAAAGGAGCCGATCAACGGTCACAGGCCTTCGGTGGATGTCCTTTTTGAATCGGTCGCCGACCTGGCCGGCCGCAATGCCGTCGGGGTCATCCTGACGGGCATGGGACGCGACGGAGCTGCCGGTCTGCTCAAGATGCGCAGCGCGGGCGCGCGCACCCTCGGGCAGAATGAAAAAACCTGTGTGGTCTACGGCATGCCGAGGGTTGCCTATGAAATGGGGGCCGTCGAGCAGCAGCTGCCGCTGGGCTCCATTGGAGAAGAAATATTGAAATTAACCGCCGCCCGAAAAGAAGGTACCGAATAAATGTCTCTCGCTGAAAAAATCAAAGTTCTGATCGTCGATGATCAGGTGACCAGCCGCCTGCTGCTCAGCGACGCTCTGACACAGCTCGGCTTCAAGCAGATCACTGCCGCCGGCGACGGCGAGCAGGGCATGAAGATCATGGCCGAGCAGCCGCACCACCTGGTGATCTCGGACTTCAACATGCCGAAGATGGATGGCCTCGGCTTCCTTCAGGCCGTCCGCAGCAATCCGAACACCAAGAAGGCGGCGTTCATCATCCTGACGGCTCAGGGTGACCGTGCGCTCGTGCAGAAAGCGGCCCAGCTCGGCGCCAACAACGTTCTCGCCAAGCCGTTCACCATCGAAAAGATGAAGGCCGCTATCGAAGCGGTGTTTGGAGCATTGAAATGAATGACGCCGCTGCAGCCAGGCGTGTCCATATCATTCAGGGGGAATACAAGGTCGTCAACGACCCGAACGTCGTTCTGTCGACGATCCTCGGCTCATGCGTGGCTGCATGTCTTCGCGATCCTGTCGCCGGTATCGGCGGCATGAACCACTTCCTGCTTCCGGGCTCCGGCGGCTCCAGCGCATCGGGCGGCGATGCGACGCGCTACGGCGTGCATCTGATGGAGCTTCTGATCAACGGCCTTTTGAAGCAGGGCGCCCGGCGCGACCGGCTGGAAGCGAAGATCTTCGGCGGCGCCAAGACGATTGCCAGTTTTTCGAATGTCGGCGAGCAGAATGCCGCATTCGCCATGCAATTTCTCAAGGACGAAGGCATTCCGGTGGTCGGTTCCTCCACGGGCGGGGAGCATGGACGCAAGCTCGAGTTCTGGCCCGTCAGCGGCCGGGCTCGCCAGTATCCGCTGACCGGCGCCGAAACCCAGCGGACCGTGGCGATGGAAGAGCGTCCCTTGCGCATGCCGCCGCCGAAGCCTGCCGAAAACTCCATCGAATTCTTTTGATTACGGGGAAAGCCATGAACGACATCGCCACGCCGCCGAGCGTTTCCCTCGAGGAGCCGCTTCCCGAAATACTGATGCGGCTGGTGTCGGAGCTCCACGACGTCGCCTATCTGATCGAGCGCGTCGAGCCGCAGCTCATCGAACTCGGCGGCTCGGCAGTTCTCCAGTCGCCCGACAGCATAAAGGTTCTGCAGGGCATCGATCTCGCCGTACAGAAAACCCGCGGCATCGCCGAATTCATCGATACGATCACCGGCACGATTCCGGAAAGCTGGATGGTCGATGTTTCCACCGCGCTCAATCTCGTCAAGCTGGCCGACATGCAGAAGGCCCTCGCCAATAACGGCCTGCGTCACGGCCATTCCCAGCCTCTGAGCAAGGCTGCCGGCGATTTCGACTTTTTCTGACGCCGTTCCTTCCGGCCGCCGGGATATAGAGCCTCTCCGTTCATAATCGTCAAAATCCCTTCGTCCGCGAAACGTTCGCACAAGCTTCGCTTTCTAGGGTCCGCCTGGGCATAGGCTCTATATCCTTGTTTGGCGATGCGGGAACAGAATGAATCTGTTGGCTCAATTTTCACAAGTCTTTAAAAATCTGGCCAATCTCGGCCGGACCCGACTTATTGCTTTAGGCGCCGTGGGCGCCGTTTCGATTGCGATTGTGCTTGCTGCGGCCATCTATGTGAACAGGCCTGCCTACGAGACGCTTTACGTCAATCTGGAAACTGCAGACATCAACCAGGTCAGCATGGCCCTTGCCGAAGCGAACATGGCTTTCGAGGTCAGCGCGGACGGAAGAAGCATTCAGGTTCCGGTCGGCACGACGAGCAGGGCGCGGCTCCTGCTCGCCGAACGCGGCCTGCCGAACAGCACCAATGCCGGTTACGAGCTCTTCGACAATGTCGGTTCGCTCGGCCTCACCTCCTTCATGCAGGAGGTTACCCGCGTTCGTGCGCTCGAAGGGGAAATTGCCCGGTCGATCCAGCAGATCAACGGCGTTTCCGCCGCCCGGGTCCATATCGTGATGCCGGATGTCGGCAATTTCCGCAGAGGCGAACAGAAGCCGACGGCGTCGGTGATGATCCGGGCAAGCTCGACGACCGGCCGCAAGGCGGCTTCGTCGATACGTCACCTGGTCGCATCGGCGGTTCCCGGTCTCGACGTCGACGACGTCACGATCCTCGATTCCACCGGCCAGCTGCTTGCCTCCGGCGACGAGTTCGGCGGCAGCGAAATGAACAAATCGCTCGGTATCGTCCAGAACGTGCAGCAGGAAATCGAGAACAATATCGACAAGGCGCTCGCGCCCTTCCTCGGCATGGACAATTTCCGTTCGAGCGTGACGGCCACTCTCAATACCGACAGCCAGCAGATCCAGGAAACCGTCTACGATCCGAATTCCCGGGTCGAGCGTTCCGTGCGCACCACCAAGGAAAACTCGCAGTCGCAGCAGAGGCAGGACGACAACGCCACGACCGTGGAGCAGAACGTGCCGCAGGCTGCCCCGCAGCAGGGCGGCGCGACCGGTCCGCAATCGTCCGACCAGTCCGACAAGAGGGAAGAGCAGACCAACTACGAGATCAATCAGAAGACGACCGCGACGACGCGCAACAGCTATCAGATCGAGAAGGTCTCGGTGGCGGTCGTCGTCAACAGGGGGCGGATCGCGAAGATGGTCGGCGAGCCCGTCGACCAGGCCAAGGTCGATGCCTATCTCGCCGAGATGCAGAAGATCGTCTCTTCGGCTGCAGGCATCAACGGGGAACGCGGCGACGTCGTGACGCTGACGGCCATGGACTTCCTGGAGAACCAGCTCCTGGACGAGGCTGCCAACGGCCCGGGCATGATGGAAATGCTGAACCGCAATATCGGCGGCATCATCAACTCGCTCGCCTTCGTCCTGGTTGCCTTCCTGGTGGTCTGGCTCGGTCTGCGCCCGCTCGTCCGCAGCGTCACCGGTACCGGCGTCACCAGCGAGGCGGCGACCGAGGGTGCCGGCCTCGAACTGCCGGATTTCTCTCCGGCAGGCGGCCCGGCGCTTATGGACGGTTTCGGCTCGGACTTCGGTTTCGACAGCTCGACCGACATGCTGGGCGGCGAGGACGGCGACGGCTTCAACCGCCGCGTCAAGGAAGGTCCGGAAAGGCGTCTCGCCCGCATGGTCGAGATATCGGAGGAGCGCGCCGCGAAAATTCTTCGGAAATGGGCGATCGAAAAGGCCGCCTGAGAAGGTATCACGAAAATATGATAGTGTTGGGCCGGGCTCTCCCGGCCCATTTCTTTTCAGCCCTGCCACACACTTGGCGAATTCGTCTGAATCACGAATCAATGAATGATGGCCTGCAACTGGGGAAATCCTGTCCACGGCGATGGTAATTCAGGAAGCGTCTCCTACAATGACTATGATTCGTATGGCAATTCCAACAGTCTGAGGCGGGTGGACCTGCGGCGGCACTCCGCTGAAGACGAGAAATGAAAGCGGCTGCGAAATGTGGCCCTTTCGTGATTTGCCGAAAAATCGGGATCGTTTCGCCGCAGGAATGGTTGTGCGTAGATGTGCCGCGATGTGTGCGTTCATGAGGAATGCACGACGTGGCGGGGAGCAGATAACGGATGGAGTTATCGGGGGCAGACGTGAAGGCGGAGGGGCGCTCCTACAAGGAGTCCGCCGGCTCCAGGGTTCTGTCGCGTGAGCAATTGGTCCGCCGACTCTCCCTGGCGACGAGTTCCAACAATGTCCAGGCAGTGATGCGCCTGCTTGCCGATTATGTCGGTGCTTCCCACTTCCTGCTTGCCCGCTACGACCTCATCCAGGAACAGGGTCTCGATTTCATCGTCACGTCCAACTGGCCCTTTGATCTCGTGCGGCGCCTGGGCTCCGAGCTTGCAAGCGGTTACGCGCGCTCCACCGAACTTGAGAAATGCCTGTCGCTGCTAACGCCCAGTTTCGCGCTGCTGCCGGACGACGTGGTTCCGCCGGACGATATCAGCCGGCAATATTGCTCGCTGACCTTCTGCGTCGGCAGGACACGGTTCTCGCTGATGCTGCTCTTTCTGGAAGGCATCATCCTTTCGCAGGAGCGCCTGAAAGAGGTGGGTCTGTTTGCCGCCTATGGTGCGAGCTTCACGGAAGGGGCGGATGCGAGGACCGAACGCGATTTCGAACTGACGGAGCGCGAATTGGAATGCCTCTTCTGGATCGCGGAGGGAAAGACCAGCGATGAGATCGCGGTGATTCTGGGCATATCGCGCAATACGATCAACAACTACATCACCAGCGTGATGCGCAAGACGGCGACGAAGACACGCTCGGAGGCGATCGCCTACGCGGTCCGGAACAATCTGGTATAGGGACAGAATTTCGATGGGGTATTCGCGCAGCGGCACGGCGGACGGACCTGGAAGCATCCAGTATCTGCGCCTGCAGCGCGCTTCGAGCCGGTCGGACATCTTCCCCAAGCTCATCGCCATGCAGAAGAACCTGAAGGCGCGTAATTTTGCGGTTTTCCGGATTACGGGGGCGGGGCTGCCCAACAAGCGCAAGCTCGTGTGCGAGCTGGAGAATTGGGGAACCGGCGCGGCTGAAAACGGCAACCGCTTCATCAACGGATACGGGGAAATCCTGCTCGACCATATCGAGGTCTCTCTTCTGCCGCTGATATGGAACGGTTCGGAGAATGCCAGCTTTGCCGATGCCGGAGAGTTCTCGTCGCTGACGCGCCGGCTGGAGCCCAACGTCGTCCCTTTCTCCGGCGTTGCGTTTCCGGTCCGGCTCGGCGCTCTCGGCAATGGCTACGTGACGTTCCTCGCGACGTCCATGGAGCTTGGAAGCGACGCCATCATCGATCAGCACGTGAGAAGCTGCCAGGTGATGATGGACCTGCTCGCGCTCGACGAACGCCGCAGCGTACCGGCCGAATCGTTGAGCGAACGGGAGATTGCCTGTCTGCAGCTCGCCGGCGACGGGCGCATCAGCGAAGAGATCGCCGAAAAGCTCGGCCTCTCCGTCCATACCGTCAACGCCTATCTCGGCTCGGCCACCATCAAGCTCGATTCGGTCAACCGCATCCAGGCGATCGCCAAGGCGATCAGGCTCGGTTACATCCACTGATTTTCTGAAGAGGCCGTATGTCGCTCCGGCAGTGCCTTACATCTGGGAGGCGCTGGTCCTGACGAACTTGGCTTCCTGCAGGCTTCTTGCCAGGAATGCCGTGTTGTCGTCCGGATTGTCCGAAGGCTCATGGAAGGCGATGTGGTCGATTTCCACCCCCGCCTGGCTGTCGGCAAGCTTCAGGCGGGCGTAGACGGAAACCCCCCGTGGCTTGATTTCGAGATCGAGGACGACTTCCGGCGCGCCGTCCCATTCGAGCTTGTAGTCGCCGCCGGCGCCGAAGCTCACGGTACCCGGATGGAAATAGAGTTCAGCCGCCGAGGAGACGAGATCGGCCAGGCTGCTGTGGCATTCCAGGCGCAGAAGTGCGATGAGGTCACCGGCATCGAGCAGGCGAAGTTCCGATGCCACCGGGCTGATTGCTTGCGCGACGATCTTTTCCCGTTCGGTGGAATAGCTGCATTTCTTCATGACGCTCAGTGTGTCCGTTTCTTGAGCGACCGGGATGCGTAGACCCGGTGCACGAGTTCTGCCACAGCCTTGTAGAAGACTGATGGGATGACACTATCCACCGAGACTTGCGCAAACATGGAGCGTGCCAGAGGCGGATCTTCAAAAACGGGGATGCCGTTCGCTTCGGCGATTTCGCGGATCTTGAGCGCAATCAGGTCCTGTCCCTTGGCGACGACGACGGGGGCGTCGTTCTCCTCGCGCACGTAGCGCAACGCGACGGCATAGTGGGTGGGGTTGGCGATGACCAGCGTTGCGCGCGGCACGTTGTTGATCATGCGCCGGCGGGCACGATCGCGCGCCACGGACTTCTGGCGCGATTTGACGATCGGGTCGCCTTGGGCCTGCTTGTACTCGTCCTTGACCTCCTGCTTGGTCATCTTGAGCTGATTGTACCAGTGGCGGCGCGTCCACAACACGTCGACGATCGCAAGGAGCGCGGTCGAGACGACAACGACGATCACCATCTTCCGCACGATCGCGTCGAGCTTCACGAGAATGACCTGCGGATCGGAGAACATTGCGTCGAGCGAGGCGAAAAATTCGCCGCGCAGCACGAAGTACATGATGAGCGAGACGACCAGGATCTTGAACAGCGATTTGCCGAACTCGACGAAGCCGGGAACGCTGTAGATGCGTCCGAAGCCTTTCATCGGCGAGATGCGCGAGATCTGCGGCCTTACGCGCTCGAGCACCATGGAAGGCATGTTCTGCGCGAAAGACGAACCGAGGCCGAAGATGATGAAGAGCAGCATGGCGGGAACCAGGAATGCCGCAACCGCCCAGGCAAGATGGACGCCGAGCGAGATGACGTCCGGCGTATTTTCGAGCCGCCATTGATCCGGCTGCTCGAAAAGGTCCTTCAGCGTCTCGCCGATCCGCGCCACACCGGAGGGCAGGAAGAAGACGAGGAAGACGTAGAACGCCAGAATCGAGGCGAAAAGCGGCACTTCGCGCGAGAAGGGAACGTTGCCCTTCTCTGCCGCGTCGGTCATTCGTTTGGCGGTCGGGTTCTCTGTCTTGCTGTCTTTATCTTCGTCCGCCACGGCTCAGCACCAATCGACGTTCGGGTTGCGCGGTGTGGCTCCAGCGAATCGAGCCGCCTCGATGTTATCGTATCGCCCGCCAACCGCTAATCGGGCCGGCAAAAAGATCGGGGGACAGGCGGTCTTTGAATGCGGGGCCGAAACGGAAACGGAGCGGAATTCGCCCGCTCCGTTCCTTCCTCGTGCAGTGTCGCGGATGTCAGGCGGCTTGCGCGGGCGCTTCGCCGTCCTTCTTCTCTTCCTTGAGAATGATCTGGCCGGCATTCGCAAGCCGGATCGCTTCCTGGGCGACGGCGCGCCGGGCCATCGCCACCTCGCGGGGATTGAGGTTCGGGCTCTGAACCGCGAGATCGCTTTCGATCATGCGGCGCTGGCGCGGGCTGATCGCCGAAAGCACGCATTCCTTGATCTCGTTGCTTGCGCCGCGCAGCGCCATCGTGAGGATGTCGGAGGCAACGTCGTTGAGCAGCATGACGCGGCTGCGCTGCGGCATGTACATGAGGTCTTCGAAGAGGAAGATCTTCGGGCGGACCTTGTTGACCGATTCCTTGCTGATCGTCTCGAGCGACCCGAGCAGCGTATCGACCTGGTTCTTTTCGAGCTCGTTCATGAGCTCCGCGACCTTGTTCGAGCCGTTGGAGTTGCGCTCCGCCTCGATCGCATTGATCAGTTCGATCACCCGGTTCTCGATGATCTGCGCAGCCTTGGGGCTGACTTCCTTCATGTTGACGGCGCGGTTCATGATGTCGGCGCGGCGGCTCTCGGGAAGCTGGAGCAGCACTTTCGCACCGAAGTTGGACGGCATCTGCGAAAGGATGTAGGCGATGGTCTGCGGATGTTCGCGCGACAGGAACTTGCCCACGAACGCAGGATCGGCGTCCTGCAGGCGATCCCATATGCTGGCCTGGTAGGTTTCGAAAGCGGTGCGGCGGCCGAGCAGGCCGTCCACTTCCTCCGGCGTCAGGCCGGCTTCGAGAATGCCCTCGATCGCCGCCGCGTTGTCCATCAGGCCGGTGCCTTCGGTGAACAGGTCCTCGAACTCGTTGACGAGCTGGAGGAGCTCGTCCGGCGGGATTGCGCGGAGCGTCTGGGCCGAGGCGATGATGTTCTGCAGCTCGCTCTGGGTGAAATACTTGAGAAGCTTGCCGGCGACGCCCTTGCCCATGGCCAGCAGAACTGCCGCCGCCTTTTCGGCCTGGGACAGCGGTTTCGTAGAGAGCGCGCCGCCGCCGAAATCCTCAAAGTCCATCATGGTCTTCCTTCTCTGTCCCAAACCGGGATCAGGTTCTTCTCGTGCTCAGTACTTCCGTCAGCCTCACGCCGAAGCGGGTATCGTCGTTCTCCAGGACGGTGATCTCACCCTTGCCGATGCGGCGGCCGTTGACCATGATCTCGACCGGCTCGCCGATCTTCTTGTCGAGTGCGATCGTGGCGCCTTCTTCCAGGCTCATCAGGCCGGACACCTGCATCCGGCTCGTTCCGAGCACGATCTCGACGTCGATCGGGATATCCATGATGAGGTCGAGATTGGCGTTGAGGGCGCTGCCCGGCTCCTGATAGGCGGTGCTGCCCGCCGAAGCGCCGAAATCGCTGCCACCGAAATCGCCGCCGCCGAAGCTAGCGTCTCCGGCAAAGCTTTCGGCCTGCGCCTCGAAGCCGCCGCCGAAGGAGGAGGCATCGGCCGTAAAGTCGCTGGTTGCCGATGCGCCGAAATCGGCGTCGAAGCCCGGCACGCCGCCATCGGCATCGGTCTTCAAGACGCCGCGCAGATCGTCGATGGCCTGATCCAGCTCGACTTCATTGCCGAGGGGCATCAGCGCGTCGTCTTCGGTGAGAGGTGTCTTCTTCGTAGCCATACGGTCATTATTCCTGTTGAAACTTGTGTCAGCCTGCCTTGCCGAAGCGCCTGCCGACTAACCTATCAGGTGTCTGAGGATCTCGTCGTCGGTACTGATGTTATCCTTTACGCGGACTGTATAATTCTCGCCGGAGCGTCCGAATTCGCACGCATACATGTCCTTGCCGTTGGCGCTGACCTGAACCTGGACATCCTGCTTGTCCTGGAAGGCGATCACATCGCCGGCGGCGAGCCGCGAGATCGTTCCGAGCGTCAGCTTCTGCAGGCGGATTCGGGCCTCCAGCGTGACATGCGAGCGGCGGACCTGGTCGTTCATGCGGTCCGCCCATTCCTGCTTGGCCTTGGATACCTGGCCCCTGGCCTTCGGCGCCGTGACTTTGGTCTTCAGGAATATGCTTTGCGGAATGACGAGGGCAAATTCCGAAACGACGGGGCCAAGCTCGAGCGCCATGCGGACCGCCACGCCGAATTCCGGGCGGGCGAGTTCGTCCGGCTTCGGCCTGTCTTCGGCATTGTGAGGCCGTTCGAGGCTTGCCTCGAAGCCGCCCGGCGCGTTGACGCCTGAACGGAGCACGTTGGCGATCCGGTCGAAAACCATCACCGCAAGGTCGAGTTCGATATCCGAGAGCGGGCGTTCAATGGGCTGCGCGATCGCTTCGGCCGCGGCCCCGAGCATCGATTCCATCAGCGCGATGACGAAGCTGTTGCCGCAGGCGAGCACGAAGTTCGGGCACCAGTTGCGCAGCGCGCCGTCGCAGAGCGCAAACCCGTCGCCGAGATCGGCGATGAGATCGTTCATCAGGCCGGAGGTGCAGCTCAGATAGGAGACGCCGATCCGGATGCCGGTCTCGCTGTGGAAGACGTCCGGCAGGAACTCCGTGTAGAGATGGGCGAATTCGCCGCTGATCCTCTCGACCGTTCTCTTGTCGCCGAGGCCGCCGGTCAGCTTGGCGAGAAGCGCCAGGTCCATCTTCGGCGCGTTTGTTTGGTTCGCTTGATTGGTGGTCATCATGCCGCCTTTTCACCGCCAGGATTCATCATCTCCTGCTCGACCGAATCGATCGAGGGGCGTTCTTTGTTGGAAATCGTCTTGCGTCCGTATTCCAGCGCTACCTGCGGCACGGAGCCGTTCATGTAGGCGAGCAGCGTCTGCTTGACGATGATGTAGAGGCGGTGCTGCTTGGTCCGGACGACCTTGATCTGCGAGCAGAGCGGGTTGCAGACCGAGTAGGACAGGACGATGCCGAGCATCGTGCCGACGAGGGCCGCACCGATGAGGCCGCCGAGAACTTCCGGCGATTCGTTGATCTTGCTCATCGCCTTGATGACCCCGAGCACGGCCGCGACGATACCGATGGCCGGGAAGGAATCCCCCATGGCGGTCATCGCGTGATAGGGCTTCATCTTGTCCTGGAACATCGTGTCGAGTTCCTCGTCCATCAGCGCCTCGATCTCGTGGGAGCGGGCATTGCCGATGATGATCAGCCGCACGTAGTCGCAGATGAAGGCGGTCAGCTCCTTGTTCTTCAGGACCGTCGGAGCTGTCTGGAAGATCGAGGATTCCTCGGGATTGTCGATATGCGCCTCGATCTCGTTGCGCGACTTGGTTCTGAGATCGCGCATCAGGGAATAGAGGACGCCGAGCACGTCGAGATAATGGCGCTCTTTCGGAACGGTATTCCTGAAGGCCTCGCCGAGCGCCTTGCCGGAATCCTTCACCACCTTCATCGGGTTCGCCATGATGAAGCCGCCGAGACCGGCGCCGCCGATGATCAGCAGCTCGAAGGGTTGAACGAGAACGTCGATGTGGCCGCCCATGGCCATGAAGCCGCCGAGAATACAGCCAACGGTGATGACCAATCCGATAATAATATTCATCGCGTACCTGTGCCCGATCGTTTTCGTATGGCCTTGGGATACGGCCCCTGGCTTGCGTGAGGCTGGTTGTGAAGGCGCTAATGGAAGGCGGGCCGGGACAGCTTCGCACAAGTCTTCCCGCATAGTTTTCGCCAGGATCGGACCGGATTGCCCGTTCCGTAGCGATGTTCGCCGCTTCCGCGGACCTTGGGTAAGCCAACGTGATCACGACCTATGCAAGCTATGCCATGATCAGCCGCGACCTCCCGAAGTCGCTGGCACGCGTGGCGGAAAAGCCGGATGTCGCACGCGAGAGCGAATATTATCTTTCAAAGATAGGCAGCATCAAAACCGTCGATGACTTCATGGCCGACACGCGCATCTACAATTATGCGCTGAAAGCCCACGGTCTCGAGGACATGGCCTATGCCAAGGCTTTCATCCGCAAGGTGCTGACGGAGGGCGTCGCCGACGAGAACGCCTTCGCCAACAAGCTTTCCGACAGCCGGTATGCGTCGCTGGTGGAATCGCTGAACTTCGCCGCTTACGGCTCGACCGCCACGGCTTTCGAGAAAGCGCAGAAAGGCGTCGTCGACAAGTTCCAGCGCCAGACACTCGAAGAGGAGGCCGGCGCCGACAACATGGGTGTGCGGCTGGCGCTCTATTTCGAACGCATGGCGCCCACGATCAAATCGGGCATGGAAATCCTCGCCGACGATGCGCTCTCTGAGGTCATCCGCACCACGCTGCAGCTGCCGGACGAAATTATCGGCGCCGATCTCGACCGTCAGGCCGCATATATCGAGGATGCGGTCAACATCGAGGACTTCCAGGACCCGACCAAGGTGAACAAGTTCCTCGAACGGTTCACCGCCATGTGGGAGATCGAGAACCCATCGGACGCCTACGATCCCCTAGCTCCCTTCAACGCTCCGTCGAGCGGGATCTCCACGGACCTTCTGATCTCCATCAATAATCTGAAACTCGGAGGCAAATGATATGCAATCCGGACTTTACGTCGGCATTTCTTCGCAGATCGCGCTCGAGCGCCGCTTGAACACGCTCGCCGACAACATGGCCAATATGAACACCGTCGGTTTCCGGGCGACGGAAGTCAAGTTCGACGAGGTCATGAGCAGGACCCAGAACGATATCAACGCCAAGGTCGCTTTCGTCACTCAGGGCAACGATTACCTGTCGACCCGCACGGGCGAGCTTCAGCGGACGGGCAATCCGCTCGATTTTGCCATCAAGGGCAATGCCTGGTTTGCGATCGACACGCCGGCGGGCCAGGTACTGACCCGCGACGGCCGTTTCACGATGGATGAGACCGGCCAGCTTCGCTCGATCCGCGGCTATCCCGTGCTGGACGCCGGCGGCGCGCCGATCCAGCTCAACCGCGAAGCCGGTCCGCCGACCGTCGGCGCCGACGGCATCATCATGCAGAACAACCAGCCTGTCGCCACACTCGGCCTTTTCACGGCCGACGTCACCAGAGGCTTCACCCGTTACGAAAACGAAGGCGTGATCGTCGTCGACAACCCGCAGCCGGTGGTCGAGGGCTTCGAGAACTCCATCGTCCAGGGCTATGTCGAGCAGTCCAACGTCAACGGCATCGGCGAAATGACCCAGCTCATCCAGGTCAACCGCGCCTTCGAAAGCATTTCGGCGCTGATGCGCGACAGCGAGTCCTCCATGAGCGAGGCCATCAGGGTTCTCGGCGGCTCCAACAGCTAACAGTAAGGAAGACGGCCCACCATGATGGAAGCGGCTATCCTCGATGCGGTCAACGGCGGCAGGCTGGCGCAGCTGGCGGGCCTTGCGGCCCGTTATGCCGATCCCGCGTTCTCGGTTGCCCACGGCGGTCATGTCAGGACCATCGCGGCAGGACACTATACGGTCGCCGGTCTCTCGAAACATGTGCGGCTCGGCGAATTCGTCGCCCATCGCAGCGCGACCGGCATTCACCTCGGCGAGGTCGTCCGGGTGGAACCGGACGTCGTCTACGTCTGCCCCATCGAGCCCGGAGAGCCGATCGGCATCGGCGACACGGTCATTCGCAAGGGCGCATTCCGGGTCTCGCCCGACGATAGCTGGTGCGGCCGCACGATCAATTCGCTCGGCGAGCCGATCGACGGCAAAGGTCCGATCACGAAAGGCCTCGCTCCGCGCTCGATCGCCAATACCGCGCCGCCGTCCATGACGCGCAGCCGCGTCGAAAAGGGCTTCAAGACCGGTGTGCGGGCGATCGACATCTTTTCGCCGCTCTGCCTCGGACAGCGTCTCGGCATTTTCGCCGGTTCCGGCGTCGGCAAGTCGACGCTTCTTTCGATGCTCGCCAGAGCCGATGCCTTCGACAAGGTGGTGATCGCACTGGTCGGCGAGCGCGGCCGCGAAGTGCGCGAATTCATCGAGGACACGCTCGGCGACAACATGGCCAAGTCGATCGCCGTCGTCGCGACCAGCGACGAAAGCCCGATGCTGCGCAAGATGGCGCCGCTGGTGGCGATCACCATAGCCGAGCATTTCCGCGATCAGGGCGACAACGTCCTGTTCATCGCCGACAGCGTCACCCGTTTCGCCCATGCGATCCGCGAGGTGGCGGTTGCATCCGGCGAGCCCCCGATCGCCCGCGGCTATCCGGCTTCGGTCTTCACCGAGTTGCCGCGCCTGCTCGAGCGCGCCGGTCCGGGCGTCGAGGGTACGGGCACGATCACCGCGATCATCTCGATCCTCGTCGACGGCGACAACCACAACGACCCTATCGCCGACTCGACCCGCGGCATTCTCGACGGCCATATCGTGCTCGACCGCTCGCTTGCCGAAGAAGGGCGATATCCGCCGATCAATCCGCTCGCTTCGATTTCGCGTCTCGCCCGCAAGGCCTGGACCGAGGATCAGGAGAAGCTGGTGTCCCGCCTGAAATCGCTGGTGCACCGTTACGAGGAGACGCGCGACCTGCGCCTGATCGGCGGTTATCGCGCCGGTTCCGATCCGGACCTCGACATGGCGATCAAGCAGGTGCCGGTCATTTACGAAGTCCTCAAGCAGACGCCGGGGGAGAAGCCCGCGCTCGATGCCTACACAGACCTTGCGAACGCGCTGAGAGCGGCGGCCGGACAGGGCAATCCGCCGCCGGCCATGGCAAGAAGGTGATGATTCGATGAGCGATCACAAGAACACGGCAGACGTGACGTGGCCCAAGCCGGAAGTGCCGCCCTCGCGGCTGGGCGACAAGATGCTGACTGCGGCGGGGATTACCCTTGCGGCGGCATCGGCCTTCTTCCCGTGGTATGTCTTCCTCAACGCCGACAAGTTCGGCATCCGGACGGAATCGCTGGGCCGGACGCGCGACCTGCCGCCGGGCATCATCCGTCCGGTCGTCAGCGTCTCGCCTCTGGCCATGACCGACAGTTCCAAGGAAGATTGGCCGGTTCCGCCCGAGCCGATGGACGCGCTGGCCACGGCTACCACCTCTTCGGTGGGCGAAACGCGCAATGGCGGCGGCTTCCGGGAGGAGCAGCCGTTTCCGGGCAATGGCAGCTTCCGCCTGCTGCATGTCGCCAACGGACGGGCGCTCATCGAGAACAGTTCCGGCATGTATATGGTCCAGGTCGGTTCGACCCTGCCCGACAACAGCAAACTTGCAAAGTTCGAACAGCGTGACGGCAAGTGGGCGATCGTGACGTCCAGCGGAGAAGTGTATCAGGACACGGGCTCGGCGCGTCCGTAAGTCCGACGCAAGGTTATGGGCCTAGGCTTCAGACAAACGATGGAGAGAAGCCTATGCAACCGATTCAACTGTTCGAGATGGCATCGCGTCAGGCCGAGTGGCTCTCGGTGCGTCAGGAAGTCGTTGCAGGCAACATCGCGAACGCCAACACGCCCAAATACAAGTCGAAGGACGTAACCCCCTTCGAGGCGGTCCTGGACCGGACCTATGTCCCCTTGGCCCGCACCCATCCGGCCCATTTCGCCGGCAACGGCCTCAGCGACGAGGTTGAGATCAAGGAATCGGAACTGAACGAAGAAATCGGCGTGCAGGAATCCGGCAATACCGTCTCGCTGGCTCAGGAGCTGTCGAAGACGGGCGAAATCAAGCGTCAATACGAATTGAGCACAGGTCTGGTGAAGTCGTTTCACAGCATGATGCTGATGACAGTAAAGAGGTAAGCAAATGGATCCGCTTTCAGCCTCCCTGAAGATCGCAGGATCGGGAATGGAGGCGCAGGCAACGCGTCTGCGCATCGTTTCCGAAAACATCGCCAACGCCCGTTCCACCGGCGACACGCCCGGTGCGGACCCCTACCGCCGCAAGACCATCACCTTCGGCGCCGAACTGGACAAGGCAAGCGGCGTGGACCTCGTCGAGGTCAAGAAGCTCGGCGTCGACAATTCCAAATTCATCCAGGAATACGATCCGGATCATCCGGCCGCCGACGAGAAGGGCATGGTGAAGACGCCGAACGTCAACATGCTGATCGAGATGGCCGACATGCGGGAAGCCAACCGCTCCTATGAAGCCAATATCCAGACCATCAAGCAGACGCGTGAGCTGATTGCCGCGACGATCGATCTTCTGAAGGCCGGACAATGATCGACAAGATTCAGAACGTAAGCTCCCTTTCGCTCTCCAACGGCCTCGACGAAATCGGCTCGGAAAGCACCTCCGTCTTCGGCGCGCGGGCTTCGACGCCCGGTCAGAACACCGGCATGGATTTCGCCAGCGTCATCGGCGAGATGGCGACCGACACGATGAACAGCCTGAAGGGCGCCGAATCGATGTCCTTCAAGGCCATTCAGGGCAAGGCGAATACCCGCGAAGTCGTCGATGCGGTTCTGGATGCGCAGCAGTCGCTCCAGACGGCCATGGCGCTGCGCGACAAGATCGTCTCCGCCTATCTCGAAATCACGAAAATGCAGATCTAAAATTTTGAGGACGAAGACATGAGAGCGCTTTCCGTCGCGGCAACGGGCATGGATGCCCAGCAGACCAATCTCGAAGTCATCGCGAACAACATCGCCAACATCAACACGACGGGCTACAAGCGTGCCCGCGCCGAGTTTTCCGATCTGCTCTATCAAAGCGAGCGCGCCCAGGGCGTGCCGAACCGGGCGAACCAGGCGATCGTGCCGGAAGGCGCCAATATCGGTCTCGGCGTGCAGACCTCGGCGGTGCGCAACATCCATACCCAGGGTGAGCTGACCCATACCGAAAACGACCTCGATCTCGCGATCGTCGGCCGAGGCTGGTATCAGATCCAGACGCCGGACGGCACGACGCTCTACAGCCGCGCCGGCGCCTTCAACAAGAATGCAGACGGCCAGCTCGTCACCATCGACGGCTATGCCGTCGTGCCGAACATCACCTTCCCGGCCGATGTCAGCGAAACGCAGATCACCCGCACGGGTCAGGTCATGGTCCGTATCGGAAACGACGCCGATTTCACCGAGATCGGCCAGCTCACCATCGCCAATTTCGTCAACGAAGCCGGCCTCCAGCCGCTCGGGGACAACCTGTTTGCGCAGACCGCGGCATCCGGCGAGCCGATCGTCGCGGTGCCGGAAGACCCGGGCTTTGGCTATCTGAAGCAGGGCTACTTGGAAAGCTCGAACGTCGACGCGGTCAAGGAGATCACCGATCTGATCTCGGCCCAGCGCGCCTATGAAATGAATTCCAAGGTCATCACCACAGCAGATGAGATGGCTCAGATCGTCAGCAAGAACCTGAAGTAAAACAGGAGACGGGCAGACATGACGTTTCGCCGGAAAAATGTGATTGGCGCCAGATTGGCCATGCCTGTCCTGGCAGCCTTCCTTGCCGGAATGGGCTCGCCGGTGCTTGCTCAGATGGGCACGGCGGTCGTGCCGACGTCGACCATTTATCCGGGGGAGGAGATCACCCCGAGCAGGGTCGAGGAGGTCGAGGTCACCAATCCGAATCTGGCCGGGGATTACGCCCGAAAGTCCAAGGAAGTCGTCGGCATGGTGGCGAAGCGCACCTTGCTGCCGGGGCGCACCATTTCGGTTTCGGCGCTCCGCGAAGCCTTTGCGGTGACCCGCGGCTCGGCGATCCGCCTGACGTTCACGATCGGGAATCTGACGATCTCCGCGGGCGGCACACCCCTCGAGAACGCGGGAGTGGGCGACCTCATCCGTGTGCGCAACACAGATTCGGGCGTCACGGTAAGCGGCACCGTCATGGCCGACGGCACGGTACAGGTGATGGCGCGATGAGAACGAGCCTCTTCCTCACCGCGCTCGTGCTGCTGGGCTCTCTCCTGGGTGCCGCGCCGGCGCTTGCCGATTCGGCCCGCATCAAGGACATCGCCTCGCTGCAGTCCGGCCGCGAAAACCAGCTCATCGGTTACGGCCTCGTGGTCGGCCTGCAGGGCAGCGGCGACAGTCTGCGCTCGTCGCCCTTCACCGACCAGTCCATGCGGGCGATGCTGCAGAACCTCGGCATCTCGACCCAGGGCAGCCAGTCCAACGCCAAGAATGTCGCGGCCGTCATGGTCACGACCAATCTCCCGCCTTTCGCAAGCCCCGGCAGCCGCATCGACGTGACCGTCAGCTCGCTCGGCGACGCGACCTCGCTGCGCGGCGGCACGCTGGTGATGACGTCGCTTTCGGGCGCCGACGGGCAAATCTACGCCGTCGCCCAGGGCGCGCTGATCGTCTCCGGCTTCTCGGCTCAGGGACAGGCGGCGACCCTGACCGAGGGCGTCACGACGGCGGGGCGTGTTCCGAACGGCGCCATCATCGAGCGCGAGCTGCCTTCCAAGTTCAAGGATTCGGTCAATCTGGTCCTGCAGCTCCGCAACCCGGACTTTTCGACGGCCGTACGTGTCTCCGACGTCGTGAATAGCTTCGCCGCCCGCCGCTATGGCGGCCTGATCGCGGAGCCCCGGGACAATCAGGAAGTGATCATTCAGAAGCCGAAGAGCGCCGACCTCACCCGCCTGATGGCCGAGATCGAGAACCTTGTGGTCGAAACCGACACGCCGGCCAAGGTGGTGGTCAACGAACGCACCGGAACGATCGTCATCGGCGCGGATGTGAAAGTATCCCGCGTCGCGGTCAGCTACGGCACGCTGACGGTGCAGGTCACGGAAACCCCGCAGATCATCCAGCCGGAACCGTTCTCGCGCGGCGAGACCGCGGTTCAGCCCCAGACGGACATCATGGCGATGAAGGACGGCGGCCAGGTCGCGATCCTCAACGGACCGGACCTGCGCACCCTCGTCGCCGGCCTCAACAGCATCGGCGTCAAGCCGGACGGCATCATCGCCATCCTGCAGGGCATCAAGTCCGCCGGCGCCCTTCAAGCGGAGCTCGTCCTGCAATGACCGAGACCCTGTTCACCATTTCCGTATCCAAGACGTTAGCGCGCCGCGTCCTTGCAGCCGCCGCAGTCCTGACGCTGGTCTCCCAGGTGGGAGCGCAGCAGCCGGCGGTGGTTTCGGAAACCTCGACGAGCGACGAGATCCAGAGGTTCTGCACCAATATCGCCGATGCGGCGCGCGACCAGCGTTATCTCCTGCAGAAACAGGAGCTTGAAAAGCTGCAGTCGGATGTCGACGGGCGCATCCAGACGCTGGAGGAGCGCACCGCGGAATATCAGGACTGGTTGAAGCGCCGCAACGATTTCCTGGCACGTGCCCAGGCTGGCCTGGTCGACATCTTCAAGACGATGAAGCCGGACGCAGCGGCGCCGCAGCTCGAAGAGATGCGGATGGAGATCGCGGCGGCGATCATCATGCAGCTTCCGCCGCGCCAGTCCGCGCTCTTCCTGAGCGAGATGGATCCGCAGAAGGCCGGCATGATCTCGACGATCATCTCCAGCGCTTCCGATCCCAATACCTCGAAAGCACCTTCCAATATTCCGAAAGCGCCCTCATGACGAAACGCATTCCCGCCATCATGGCTGTTCTCCTTCTGGCCGGATGCCAGAGCCAGACCATCAGGGAGATCGGCAATGCGCCGGCGATGAGCCCGATCGGCAGCGGCCTGCAATATGCGCAGACGCCGCAGATGTCCTCCTACCCGAAGCAGCCGCGGCACCTCGCCAGCGGCTATTCGCTCTGGAGCGACACCCAGGCGGCGCTCTTCAAGGATGCCCGTGCCCTGAATGTCGGCGACATCCTGACGGTCGACATCCAGATCAACGACCGCGCCTCCTTCGACAACGAGACGGAGCGCACCCGCGACAACTCCACGGGGCTCTCCTGGCAGCTCGGTGTGAGCAATCTTTTCGGCTGGACGCCGGAAGCCGAGGCAACGGGCGATCTCGGCTCGGATTCCGCCACGGCTTCGCATGGCAAGGGCTCCACGGAACGCTCCGAGCGGTTGAAGCTGCTCGTCGCGGCAGTCGTTACCGGCATCCTGGAGAACGGCAACCTCCTGATCAGCGGTTCTCAGGAGGTCCGCGTCAACCACGAAATCCGCATCCTGAACGTGGCGGGTATCGTCCGTCCTCAGGATGTCGATGCCAACAACATGATTTCCTACGAGAAGATCGCCGAAGCCCGCATCTCCTACGGCGGCCGCGGCCGTCTGATGGAAATCCAGCAGCCCCCGGTCGGTCAGCAGGTCGTCGATCTGTTCTCGCCCTTCTGACGAAACCGGGCGCAGGTCTCTTGATTTGAAGGTTTGAAGACCATGGCGGATGAAGCACAGGCGGCCGACGCCGGCAAAAGGAAGAACACCGTGATGGTGCTCGCGGGCGTCGCGATCCTGACGCTGGTCGGCGCAGGCGGCGGCTGGGTCCTCGGCGGCATGATCGCGCCGCCGGCGCCGCAGCCGGAACAGGCGGTAGCGAGTGGCGAAGGCGCCAAGGAGGAGGGGATTCCGCATATCTCCACCCCGGAGAAAGGCGTCGTTCTCCTCGAGCCGATTACCACCAATCTCGCCTATCCCTCCGAGAACTGGATCCGGCTCGAAGTGGCGCTTGCTTTCAAAGGGCAGCCGGAACTGCCTCTCGCGGAAGACATTCACCAGGATATCCTGGCTTATATGCGCACCGTCTCGCTGCAGCAGATCGAGGGGCCGCGCGGCTTTCAATACCTGAAGGACGACATCCAGGAACGGATCGACCTTCGCTCGCAGGGCAAGGTCGCCAAGGTGATGTTCAGGACATTCGTGATCGAATAACGCCTGACAGGCATCGGTCCGCAAAAGAGGCGGCAGCTTCGCTTGCCGCCTCCAGGCTGCTGACAAAGGTGAGAATTTCTCTTGGTACAAGGCCAAGGATGACCCTGAGCAAGGCCGGAGGGTTGTCGACAAGCTGGAGGCGGCAAGCGAAACTGCCGCCTCTTTTGTTGCGATGATTGGCTCGAAGCCTGATGCAAGCCGTCCAGAGCCGGTACCGACGGTATCCCGACATCCGGCGCGCCCATGACACACGCCGGATCAGGCTCCTGCAATTTGCCTATCGCACTCTCTTGAGATAGCCGTCCGGATTGACCGTGATCAGCAGCTTGTGTTCGGTGAACTTGTCTATCTCGAATTCCGGATGGGTTTTCAGGTATTCGAACACGGCGGTCTTTGGATTGTCGCCAGGCCCCCAGGGACGATCGTTCGACAGTTCCTCCGGCATGTGCTCCACGATCGTATCGAACACCACGCAATAGCTTCCGACGCTGGTCAGCGGCGCATAGAGATCAAGCTCCCTGAGCACGTGCTCATGGGTATGGTTGCTGTCGAGGCACACGAGGATCTTCGAGTATTGCGACGCGACCTTGCGCACCTGGTCGATGATCTCGGGCGCAATGCTCGATCCCTGGATCATCTCGATGCGCGGATAGAAGGGATGGGCCTCGATCGCAGCCCGGTTGTGCGCCCGGATGTCGATGTCGATGCCGAGGACCTTTCGCTTCGGCTTGGCGGGATCGACCGTCTCGCCCTTTTCAGCCGCTTCGGCCATGTCCAGCAGGGCCAGAATGGAGGCGCTGAGGATCAGGGACCCGCCATGGGCGATACCCGTCTCGATGACGAGATCCGGCTTCACCGTCCAGATCAGTTCCTGCATCGCCACCATGTCCTGGGGGTACTGGATGATCGGCCGGCCCAGCCAGAAGAAGTTGTAGGAATATTTGGACGCGACGGACGATCGCATGAATCTTGCGGCGTCTTCCTTCAGCTCGTTGTTCCCGGCGACGGCTTCGACGCGCGCTTCGACTTCCTGTTGGAAATCACTCATGATGGGTCCTCTGTCTGTGAGCGTTGCAAACCTTGTTTCAATTCCGGCGGCGGGAAAGCTTTACCGGCCATTTCCTACCCCTTCAGCCCCACGACGCAAGGCGGGTCCACGAGGTTGTCGGGGCGCGCGCCGAAGCGCAGCAGATCGCGCCGGCCGTACTCGTCGGCTATCCGTTCGGCCATCTGCCGCACGGTGACCGGGATGCCGGAGCAGATGTTCGCCGGCCCCATCCTATTGCCAAGCGCGACCTCCGTGATTTGCCGGCCTGCCTCGCGGACATCCAGGAAGTCGCGGATCTGGTTGCCGCTGGTCAGTTCGACGGGCTTGCCGGCGGCGAGCTGGGCGCGCAGATAAGGCACCAGCCGGCGTTCGTCCTCCCCCTCGCCGAAGAGATAGAAGAGACGGCACCATGCGAAATCGATCTGGTGCAACGGCAGCCATTGCGACAGGGCCAGAAAAGCTGCGGCTTTTGCCCCCGCATAGGGGCTGACGGGGCGCAGGGGCGTATCGGTCGCCAGCATGCCCGCGGAAATGTCGTATTCGAAACACGTGCCCACCCCGACGAACCGTTTCACGCCGGCAAGCGCTGCCGCCTGCGCCATGCGCAGCGTGCCTTCCAGGCATGTGATGTTTTCCGGAGACTGCAGATATTTGCCGGATTCCACATACCAGGCGACATGAATGACGGTTTCGACGCCATCGAGCGCTTTCGCCCACCATTCGACGGGCTCGCGGAACAGGTCCTTCGTGCGGATCATGCCCTCGACGGCGGAACGGTCGGCGAGCCGGCCCTCGGACCCTTCGCGCACGACAAGGCGAACGCGTGCGCCCGTGTCGGTCAGTGCCCGGAGGACCTGCCGGCCGACGAAGCCGGTGCCGCCTGTCAGGAGAACGACCCCGGTCATGCGATCTGCAGCCTCGGTACGGCGGTTACGAACCTGGTGCCCTGTTCGGCCAGCGATGCGAGCTGCTGGCGGACTTCCGCCGCGATGTTCCAGGGAAGGATCATCACGTAATCCGGCCGGCGTTCGACGATTGCGTCGGGATGAAGGATCGGAATATGGCTTCCGGGCATGAACTTGTCCTGCTTGGCCGTCGCCGCATCGCAGACGAAGGGCAGAAGATCGGGTTTGACGCCGGCGAAGTTCAGAAGCGTGTTGCCCTTGGCGGCCGCGCCATAGGCGGCCACGGTTTTGCCCTCGCGCTTTGCCTCAAGCAGGAAGGCGAGCGCATCGTTCTTGACCTGCTCCGCCTTGGCCTGGAATCCGGCATAGAGCGCGGATGCGCGCAGGCCGCGGCGCTCTTCTTCGGCAAGCAGCGACGTCACCGCGTCGGTCGTCTCTCGCGGATCGCCGGCATGGCAGCCGTAGACGCGCAGGCTTCCGCCATGGGTCGGCAATTCCTCGACATCGAAGACGCGCAGGCCCGCGCTCTCGAAGATCTTTCCGACGGTGTAAAGGGAAAGATAGGAGAAATGCTCGTGATAGACCGTGTCGAACTGGTTCTCCTCGATCAGCCGCATGACATGCGGGAATTCCAGCGTGATCGTGCCGCAGGGCTTCAGCGCCGCCTTCATGCCGCGCGTGAAGTCGTTGATGTCGGGGACATGGGCATAGACGTTGTTGCCGAGGATGAGGTCGGCGCTCTTGCCCTCGGTGGCCAGCGTCCTCCCGAGCGCCTCGCCGAAGAATTCCCGCCGCACCGGAATGCCGAGCGCTTCGGCGGCCTCGGCCGTGCTGGCCGTCGGCTCGATCCCCAGGCAGGGAATGCCGGCGGCGACGAAATTCTTCAGGAGGTAGCCGTCGTTCGAGGCGATCTCGACGACCATGCTCTTCCGATCGAGGGCAAGCCGTTTGGTGATCGTCTCGACGTAGCGGGACGCGTGCGCCAGCCAGCCCTTCGAGGCACTGGAGAAATAGGCGTAGTCGGCGCTGAAGAGCGATTCCGCGGATGCATAATCCTCCGTCTGCACGAGCCAGCATTCTTCGCAGACCTTCAGCCGCAGCGGGAAGTATAACTCCGGCTTCGAGAGATCCTCGGCGGTCAGATAGGCATTGGACGGCGGTGCGAAGCCGAGGTCGAGGAAGTCGCAGCGGAGCGCGCTGCCGCAGTGGCGGCAATTCATGGCGTCAGTCCCGTAAATTCGTCTGTCAGATGTGGATGGCGGCGATCCCGCTCGGAGATTTCGGTGATGTCCAGGGGCCAACTGACGCCGAGCCTCGGATCCTGCGAATTTAATGCGCCTTCCGCGCCGGGTGCGTAGGGCGCCGAGTGCAGGTAAAGGAGCTCGCAATCGTCGGTGAGCGTCTGGAAACCGTGTGCGAAGCCTTCCGGTATCAGCAGCGAGCGGCGGTTTTCCGCCGAAAGCTCTTCGGCATGCCATTTCAGGAAGGTGGGCGAACCGGCCCTGAGATCGACGGCGACATCCCAGACCCTGCCGCGCAGGCAGTTCACGAGCTTCATCTCCGCATGCGGCGGATGCTGGAAATGCATGCCGCGCACCGTTCCCTTTTGCGCAGTCATCGTAAGGTTGAT
Organism: Neorhizobium descurainiae; assembly: GCF_051400715.1. Classification (NCBI taxonomy): domain Bacteria; kingdom Pseudomonadati; phylum Pseudomonadota; class Alphaproteobacteria; order Hyphomicrobiales; family Rhizobiaceae; genus Neorhizobium; species Neorhizobium descurainiae. The sequence goes on along the minus strand of NZ_JBLFFK010000018.1, from coordinate 7,158 downwards.
CTGCGCGATCGGCTTTGCCCAACCCGCGGGAGCGAGCTCCTCCGCGCAGAACATGCGCGAGAAGAAACCGCGCGAATCACCGAGGTTCTGGCGTTCGACGAGCTTGAGGCCGGCAAGCGGCAGGTCGGTGACCGTGAAGCGGCTCAAGTGTGGGCCTCGTAGTCGGCGATTTCAGATTCGCAGAGCGCTGGGGCATCGGCTCCGTCACGTTGCGCACGATACCATTTCATCGTCCGGTCCACGGCTTCCGCCAGCGACCAGCGTGGTGCGATGTTCAACATATGCCGCGCCTTGGCGGTTTCCAGCGCAAGCCAGCCCGCTTCGTGCGGTCCCTCGGTTCCGTCGCCATACCGTACCTCGCCGCCGCCATAGGAGGCGAGGGCGATATCGATCACCTGACGTACCGGGGCGGCCTCATGGCTGACCGGGCCGAAATTGTACGCATCGGCCAGTGCCGGATCGCTCCATAGCCGCTCGGCAAGCACGAGATAGGCGGAAAGCGGCTCCAGAACGTGCTGCCAGGGGCGTTTCGCTTCGGGCCTGCGCACATGCAGGACCTTGCCGGATTGCCAGGCGCGCACCGCATCCGGCAGAAGCCTGTCCGCCGACCAGTCGCCGCCGCCGATCACGTTGCCGGCGCGGGCGCTTGCGACCGCGACGCCTTTCTCGCGCAGAAACGAATCGCGATAGCAGGAAATGACGATCTCGGAAGCCGCCTTGCTGGCGCTGTAGGGATCATATCCGCCGAGAAGATCGGTCTCCCGGTAGGGAAAGACGTGCTCGAGGTTGCGATAGACCTTGTCCGTCGTGACCGCCACGACGACGCGCACCGACGACACCGAACGGACGGCTTCGAGGAGGTTGGCCGTGCCGAGCACGTTCGTGGCGAACGTGCCGAGAGGATCGTGATAGCTCTGCCGCACCAGGGCCTGCGCGCCGAGATGCAGGACGATGTCCGGTGATGCGGACCCGACGAGTTCGGCGAGCTTCGTTGCGTCGCGGATATCCTGGAAATGGCTTGCCGCCAGGTCAGGGCGCGCGAGAGCGAAAAGGCTTGGCTCGGTCTCCGGCGGCAGCGAAATGCCGGTGACTTCGGCGCCGAGGCGTCTGAGCCAGATGGAAAGCCAGGCGCCTTTGAAACCGGTATGTCCCGTCAGCAGGACGCGCTTGCCCGCCCAGAAATCGGATTTCGGCCGAACGCCGGCCGTCACTGCCAGATCTTCCATGGTGCCTGTCCCGACGCCCAAAGATCTTCGAGCAGATTCTTTTCACGCAGCGTGTCCATCGGCTGCCAGAAGCCCTCGTGTTCATAGGCCATCATCTCGCCCATCGTGGCGAGGGTCGTCATGGGAGCGGCTTCCCACGGAGTGCTGTCTGCCTCGATGAGCTCGATGGACTTCGGCGACAGGACGAAGAAGCCGCCGTTGATCATGCCGCCGTCGCCGCGCGGCTTTTCCGCAAAGCCGGTGACCTTGATGCCGTCACGCTCCAGCGCCCCGTATCGGCCCGGCGGGTGGACGGCGGTCACCGTCGCCAGCTTGCCATGGGCCTGATGGAATTTGATCAGTTCGTTGATGTTCACATTGCTCAGGCCGTCGCCGTAGGTGAAGCAGAAGCAATCCTCGTTTCGCAGATAGTCTGCGACGCGTTTCAGGCGGCCGCCCGTCATCGTGGCCTCGCCGGTATCTATCAGCGTGACCTTCCACGGCTCGGCCGTGCGGCGGTGAACCTGCATCTCGTTATAGGCCATGTCGAAGGTGATATCCGACATGTGCAGGAAGTAGTTCGCGAAATACTCCTTGATGACGTAGCCCTTGTACCCGCAGCAGATGATGAACTCGTTCACGCCGTGGGCGGAGTAGAGCTTCATGATATGCCAGAGGATCGGCCGACCGCCGATTTCGATCATCGGTTTCGGCCTCAGATGGGTTTCCTCGGAGATGCGGGTTCCGAGCCCGCCGGCGAGAATCACAGCTTTCAATTTGGTCTCTCCACTATGGACAGCCGCCTGCCAGGACCGGAGCGCGGTGCGAGCCGCATGAATCCGAGAAGGAACCGTGTTGCGAACATGTTCGGAGGACCTAAAGCAGGACGGTCTGAATCAGGTCCTCCTGGCTGAACACCAGGTTGGGCAGATAGCCCAGCGCCAGGAAGCGTTCACGGTGTTCGGGCGAAGAGACCAGGACGGCCGCATTCTCGACCAGATCCGAGACATGCTCTGCGGGCTCATCGACAATGTCCACCTTGGTGGGGAAATTGACCTTGTGAAGCCGCTCTTTGATGGTCCACGGATCGGGAAACCCGGATATGATGAGGCGACTGACGCCGGCTGTGGCATTTACCTGCCACGCGAGCGTCTGCAGGGCAACCGCCAGCATCAGACCGTCGCGTATGGCCGCGACCTGCGGATGGTCTCCCATGCCGCCGAATTCCATTCGGGTGTAGAGCTCATAGCTCTTCAGGTATTCTCGCTGGCCCACCAGCAGGCGTATGGCGACCGCCATGCGCTGGAGGGTGAATTGTCTGCACAGATGTTCCTGGGTATATCTGTCGTCGGTTGACGTGCCGATCTTCCCGCGTTTGGCGGCGAAATAGAGGAAATATTCCAGGCCGCCGCGATATTGGTCCCAGCCGGACATCGCGATCTCGTGTCCTCCCTGCGGACGGTCGCGGCCCAGTGCGGATCGGATGACCTGCCGGTAGAACGGTTTTTGCCGGAATGCGACATCGCCCTGGTCGAGGAAGTGGGCAAGCATCGGAAACGGGAAGAAGCAGACCTCGCGGGGGACCCATGACGCGCGGAAAGCGGAACTCCGATAGATTGCGATTTCGGGGAAAATATGTCCCCTCAACATGAAATTGAAGATATCGGCAAAGCTTCTTTTCGGAAAGACCTTGTCTTCCGCGATCGTGTAGAACTGCTGGGTATCCTTTTCGGCCACGCCGTCGAAGATAAACCAGGGGGCATGGCAGGCGGTTACTTCTTTATTCTCGTCCAGATAATCGACGATATTGGCGACTTCTTCCGGAATGAGCCGGTCGTCGTCCGCGAGGTACAGGAGATATTCGCCACGACCGAGCCGGAAGGCGCTGTTCATGTTGGGGATCATCCCGACATTCTCTACGCCTTTGAAGTAACGGATCGGCGCCCCCCTATCGATGAACTCCCGAACCACCTCGCCGGTGTCGTCGGTCGAGGCATTGTCGGAAATGACGATTTCGAAGGGAAAATCGAAGTTGAAATCCCGCAGGCACCGTTCCAGGCAATCGCGCAGGTATTTCGCCCGGTTATAGGTGGGAATGCAGATGCTGAGCTTGATGGAATTCACCGAAATTTCCTCGAATGGGTCCTGCGACGGCTTTGCGATACTGACGGGACCTACGATATCCGCCGAGACTTGTGTAAAGCTGAAGCGGCTTGCCGCCGGCGAACCTCCTCAAGGCATCCTGAGGAAGCGATGCCGATACTTCCTGTTCACGACCTTCCGTATCGCTCGCTATTGTGTTGACCGCGGTTCGCGAGGGTGACTATCGAAGGTGACGTAAAGGACCTTCGTGACCGCATGATTCGGCTGATCTACTTGCTTATCGCCTTGGTTGCGACACCTGGGCTCGCGCTCGCCCAGCAATCGCCTGCGGATCTTCTCAATCTGCCGGTCGACGGCTCCGCCGCCGCGTGGATCATCCGTACCTTCGGTCTGCTGACGGTCCTCTCCGTCGCGCCCGGCATCCTGATCATGGTCACGAGCTTTCCGCGCTTCGTGATCGCTTTTTCGATCCTCCGGTCCGGCATGGGGCTTGCGACGGCACCCTCGAACATGGTGCTGATCTCGATGGCGCTGTTCATGACGTTCTATGTCATGGCGCCGACCTTCGACCGCGCCTGGAACGAAGGCGTTCAGCCCCTCCTCCAGAATCAGGTGACGGAGGCGGAAGCGGTGCAGCGCATCGCGGAACCCTTCCGGGTCTTCATGTCGGCCAATACGCGCGACAAGGACCTTCAGCTTTTCGTCGAGATCGCCCGCGAGCGTGGCCAATCGGTCGGAACGCCGGAGGCCATCGACTATCGCGTGCTGATTCCGGCCTTCATGCTGTCGGAGATCAGGCGGGGCTTCGAGATCGGCTTCCTGATCATCCTGCCCTTCCTGGTGATCGATATGATCGTTGCGGCGATCACCATGGCGATGGGCATGATGATGCTGCCGCCCACCTCGATCTCTCTGCCCTTCAAGATTCTCTTCTTCGTGCTGATCGACGGCTGGAACCTGCTGGTCGGCAGTCTCATTCGGTCGTTCGGCTGACGGCGGACTTGCCAAGCGAAAACGGCCGGTGAGGCCGGCCGTTCCGGGTTGGCTTTAGGCCTCGCGGGAAATGAAGGGGCCCTTCCGCGGTGGCAAGGCCGGCACGTCGAAGTGATCGGGCATCTGCTTCGACTTTGCCCGGTCCGCCATCATCTCGTAGGCCTTTTCCAGATGGCGGCAGTAACGGTCGGCGTCGAACAGCGGGTGCGTGAAGCGATTTGCCTCCAGCCGCTTTCTGATCTCCGCCAGCTCTTCCCTGTTGTTGTAGAAGTGAACCGCGCGCCGGACGTAGTCCTCCGGATCGTCGGCGATCATTTCCGGCAGGCCGAGGGCATTCAACAGGCTTTCGCTGACCCGCGAGGCGAAGTTCTTGCCCTTGTAGGTCAGCATCGGCAGGCCCGCCCAGAGCTTTTCCGAAGTCGTCGTGTGACCGTTATAGGGATAGGTATCCAGGCCGAGGTCTGTAAGCGCGACGCGATCGAGATAAGCGGCATAATCGTTAACGCGGCTCCCGAACAGGAGACGATCGGCAGAAATTCCCGCTTCGGTGAGGGCCTTGATCAGATTTTTGCGTGCCCCGAATCGTTCGCGGCAGATGAGGAAGAGATAGCTCCCGGGGGTCTCCTGGAGAATGCGTATCCACAGGTCGATGGTCGTGCGGGTGAATTTCCAGTGGCTGTGGAAGCAGGAAAAGATGAAAGCGTCCTTCGGCATGCCGCAGGCTGACCGGTCGATCTGCCGCGGAAGCGGCCGATGAATGGCGTCGTTCGGAAAGAAGGTCTCCGGCATCCAGCAGAGCTTCTCGTAATAATTCGGAATGGAAGTTTCAGGCACCACCGTGCGGTCGCAGATCAGGTAGTCGATATCGGCGTTGCAGACGGTGCCCGGATAGCCGAGCCAGGTGGCATGGACGGGAGCGGTGAAGCGGTTCATTACCCACACGCGGTTGTCCGCGGTATGTCCCTGCAGATCGACGAGGACATCGATGTTTTCGGCTTTGATGGTCTCCGCGGCTTCATCGTCGGTCATGTTGCGAATTCTGATGATCTTGCCCCACTCCTCGCGGTTGGCGCTGTTGTGCTTCTCGAGGTGTATCGGATCGGCATTGCAGAAAATGGTGATTTCGAAGCGATCCTTGTCATGCGCCTCCAGAACGCCGCGAAAGGCTTTCATGACGGCGTGTTCCGTCCAAAGGTCGGCGGAGAGATAGCCGATGCGGAGTTTGTCTCCCCATGTGTGGGGCATGGAGAGCCTTTTCGAAGGTCCGTTCCGCGGCTTGCGCTCGCCGCGGCCTGCACCCGCCAGCGCGTTCACCTTTTCGTCGTCGCACCATCGGAGATTGTAAAGGGATACCTCGTCCAGGACCGCTTCAAAGTCGCCGGCTGCGATTTCGCTTTTGAGAATCGCGTCGTATTCCGCGACCGCATCGTAGTCGAGGCTGTCGCGCATGGCGGCAAGGAAGAAATTGCGGACAATCCTGTCGTCGCGATCCTTGTCGAAGACATCCAGGATGAATTGATTTTCTTCATCGGTGCGCTCCATGAATTTGACCGACTGGACCGCGAGCCGTCGGTGTGGCCGCTCGCTGCTCTCTCCCAGGGTCTTCCGGAATGCTCCTATGCCCTCCATGTTCTGTCGCATCAGTGCGGTGGACATCAGGAGGGCCATGTCCGGATCGGCAAGCGCCTCGTTGAGCATTCGCCCGCCGAGACGCAGCAATTCTATGTCGTTTCCGTTGACCAGATGCAGGCGCATGGCTTCCCGCAAATATTTGATGCGATGGGGAGAAGACTGCGCGCCGGCAAGCTGAAACGCTTGCGCAGCCTCGGTTTTCATCTTGAGCTTCACGAGCGTCGCACCCAGCAGAGCGTAATGCCTCGGGTCTTTCTGAACATCCAGCAGTTTGTTCAGGATGGCCAGGACATCGTGGTATTGGGCTTTGTCGAAGTGCTTTTGGGCGGCTACGTATTGCCGTTTCAACTTTATGCTGTTCACTCGTCCGACTCCAAAATAAAGCTAAGCCGGGCATGTGCAGAGGCCGGCCTTCCAGCCCATCGTGACAAGCCAAGCTTGCATGAAGCCGACGTCGGTAAAGTCCATGTCGCCGTCAACCGTTGATTAACCATGCCGCCAGGACATTTGCGGCCCGGCCTTCACTTAAAGAACTTGGCAAGGATTGGCTGCCAGATTTTGGCTCACACGACGGGTTTGGTATCTCTTCCGAGGCGAAGGAACCGATTGGCATGATGCCGGACCGGAGTGACCGGTAAAGTATTCAGTCCGGTATGTCCCCCCAAAAGTATTTCGTTCAAAGGGACAATCAATTATGGCAAGCATTCTCACCAATGTTAACGCTATGGCTGCGCTCCAGACGCTGCGCGGCATCAGCAACGATATGCAGACGACGCAGGACCGGATTTCCTCCGGCATGCGCGTCGGCACCGCTTCCGACAACGCCGCCTACTGGTCGATCGCAACCACCATGCGTTCCGACAATGCGGCTCTTTCGTCCGTTCAGGATGCCATGGGCCTCGGCGCCGCCAAGGTCGACACCGCTTATGCCGGTATGGAATCGGCGATCGACGTCGTCCAGGAAATCAAGAACAAGCTCGTCACCGCCGCTGAAGGCAGCGCGGACAAAAAGAAGATCCAGGAAGAAATTTCCCAGCTTCAGGATCAGCTGAAGAGCATTGCATCCTCGGCTTCCTTCTCCGGCGAAAACTGGCTGCAGGCCGAAATCGGCGGTTCCGCCAACGCAACGACCGGTGTCATCGAGGCTGGCGCCGCGATCACCAAGCAGATCGTCGGCTCCTTCACCCGTGATGCCGACGGCAATGTCGCGGTCAAGACCGTCAAC